>DYTH01000023.1 GCA_020726025.1 Syntrophus aciditrophicus
ATAAGTGACTAAATTCACTGGATTCCGTGTCAAGCACGGAATGACAAAAGGGGATAAAATCGACTTTTGACGAGACCATCATTGTTTGGATTCGATAAATCAACATGGCATCGCCATATCCAGGGTTGCCTTTTTTTATAAAATTTTATTAACGGCAGCGGTTGCGGATCGTGCACAATCACGCAATCATGATGGATATGTGTGAAGACTGAAAAGTTTTCGTTGGTTTGCATGTACACCTGTTTTTTCATGTTGCTGAGATTAATCCTCGCCCCCTGCATCGCATTGTGGAATTATTTGGTGATTGTGAAAAAGTCGGAGTTGCCGTGCAAAACCTTCCAATCCGCATCCAGGCCGGCATCATTCATGAGCGGAAGAAGGCTGTTCAGTATTTCGGCGACCCCGCCTCCCATATATGTGGAATTGATATGCAGAATATTTTTCCCGTAAAGCTTCCGTGCTTTATTATAAATTTCACCGATAACTTCATCCCCTGCGATTTTTCTGTAATTTTCAATGCTTTTCATCGTAAACCCTCCAAGAGTTTTCTAACTTCCTTGATTGACCCCAGACTGAAATTGGCTTTGGAAGAGCCAAGACCAACTTTGAGAGAATATGCCGTCTCCGGGAGGACATTAAACATGTCCTCATCCGTGTAATCATCGCCGATTGCCATGATGAAATCCCATTGCCTTTTCGATATCCATCTTAATGCAGCCTTCCCTTTCGTAATATTCGTGTCCTTGACCTCGATGACCTTCTTCCCCTCTATAAAGCCAATGTTAAGATTGGCGGTAAGGCTTAGAAGAATATCCTTCATCTCTTTTAATCGAACATCGGCCATTTCCGCGTTGCAGTTCCGATAGTGCCACACAAGAGAGAAATCTTTTTCGGTGGAGTTGAGCTTTTCAGAGGAAATTCCCGGCCATCCAATCCAGAACCTCTGGAAATCAGGAATGGAACTGAGGCCCGTGGCCAATCCTCCGACTCTTGGCTGAAAGGTAAAGTTATTCGTTCTTTTTATAATGGTCACGGGCAATCTGTTAGAGACGATAATTAAGTTTTTCATTAAAATAATCTCCTGAACTCATTCAGCGCATTTGTGCAGGGTTGTTTCCCTTGTGTTTTTCAGATGAAGGCGACAACCGCCCTGCTGATGAAAAAGCCGTAGAAGACAAGAAACAGCATCCCCTCGGAGGGGGATATCTTTTTATCCTGGGTCAGCAGGTAGAACAGGATGGCGGCGGCAACAAACACCGGCAGGGAGAAACATGCCAGAACGCCTGCCGCCAGTTCAGGCAGCGAGGCGCCTATGCCCACGATGAACACTCCGATCACGAAAGTCGACATGCCTGAATGAAGGCCCAGGTTTTCGGCTGCCGTTGTAAAGAATCGTGCGGAAACGATGAGAACCAGCAAACTGATCATGAAAATAAAAGAGGAAACAGGCATGGCGCCTCCCTGCAATAACTCATGAATGCTTTAATGGAAAACGAAAGCACACGATCAGCAAGAAAAATTTTTGTTGGCCTTCAGGATAGGGGAAGTGACTTCATATGTCAAGGTAGAATGCGAAAATGCTGAATGGCCTTTTCCTTGCAACTATCGGACACAGCGTGAAAGAGAACGGCTTCGGGATGCTTTCGATGAAGCGCTGATCGAGGATGCCGTCGGATTTACACCGTAATCCATGTCTGTTCCGGAGAATTCGTAATGTACCATTAAAATAAATAAAAGACCTCTTCGATCTTGATAAAACACGGCGATTGACTGTTTTTGCTCAGCCGAAACCATCATCAATGTGGTGCGGGTGCGGTGGATGCAGCGGTGGTTGAATTCATGTAGAGTGTTTGTGTGGGATAGGCAAAGTTGATCCCTTCATCTGAAAACTTTTTGAACAGGGCAAGGTTTATTGCCTGCTGGACATCCATATAAACGTTGTAATCCGGCAACAGCACGTAATAGACAGACTCAATGTTCAGTGAGAAATCGCCGTATGTCTTGAAATGGGAGCGATCGAAGCGGGCCATTTCCTGCGATGTGATAATGTTTTTGATCATGTCCGGAATGGCCTCCAGTTTCTCATGGGATGTTTCGTAGGTCACTCCGATTGTGAAGACAATTCTTCGTTCATACATCCTTTTGTAGTTTCTGATTCTGCTGTTGAGCAGGTCGCTGTTGGAAAAGATCAACTGATCGCCGTCAAGGCTGCGCAGGCGGGTGGTTTTCAGACCGACTTTTTCCACTGTTCCCATGAGATCGCCGACCATAATAAAATCCCCCACGACAAAGGGTTTATCCATAACAATAGACAACGAGGCGAACAGGTCCCCCAGCACGTTCTGCACTGCCAGGGCGATCGCTATCCCGCCGATTCCCAATCCTGTGATAAGAGCGGTAATGTCAACGCCCATATTTTGCAAAGCTATCAGGACGATGACCACCCATAACAGGAGTTTGACTAAAAAACCAAGAGCCCCTATTGTGGTGGCTGTCTGCGCATCCTCCTCGATCTTTCGTTTCAGATATTGTCTGAGCCCGTAGGAAACAAGCGCGTGCCCCCACAGGGCTATCTGAAGCAGAAAGGTTAACTGGGCGATCATGTGGATCAGTCGGCGGGGTGAAGGCGGAAGGTTGAGCGCCAGGGCGCCTGCATAAATGGAAAGGAGAATCAGGATGAATATCTTTATCTGCTGCAGCTCCGCAGCTATGAAATCGTCGAAGTTATTCGCAGTCCGTTTGGCCATTTGTACAAAATGGCCAAAGGCGATGCGCCTGATCAGGTAAAGAACGATAAAAACCGAAGCCCCGATGGCGAGGGACGAAAGCCAGGACAGGACTGTGTTATTGTAAAACGCAATATGCAGAAATTCCATTACAATGCCTCCGGTGCAATTATTCGACCAACCTTGTATTGGCGGGGCGAATGGGGCTATGCCGCGTTGATAAACATGGTTCAGCGCAGGCGTTGTCTATCTGGAAAGATTTGCCCGCTTCTTTACAAGAGTGGTTTGGGTTGTTTCCCTGATTTTTCTGACTTGACTGCATATTTCTGCAAATCCTGCGGGTTGGAAAAACAGGAATCCATGTGCTTCCGAAAATCCGTGAAAACCGCCATTTCCGTGGCGGGAATGGGCCAGCCTTCTGGTATCTTGACTTTCAGTGGATTGACGGCGCTGTCGTTAATTCTGAGCTCAAAGTGAAGATGGGGACCTGTGGCCAGACCGGAGGAGCCGACGTTGCCGATGAGCTGCCCCTGTTTTACGGTGCTTCCCCGTTTAACCTGGGGGGATATTCTGGAGAGATGGCCATAACAGGTTTTCCATCCGTTCGGGTGTTTGATGATGATCAATCGTCCGTAGTCGCCCTTCCAGCCGGCGTAAACAACCTTCCCGTCGCCCAGAGCTGAAACGGGCGTGCCGGAGGGCGCGGCGTAATCGATGCCGTTATGGGGTCTTCTGATCTTAAGGATGGGATGCAGACGACCCCGGGAAAAATAGGAGCTGATCCTCCGGAAATTAAGCGGCGCTTTCAGAAAGGCCCTGCGCAGGGATTTTCCCGCTTCGTCGTAGTAGTCCGTTTTCCCTTCGCGCTCGAAGCGGTACGCCTTGAAAAGTTGCCCGTCATTGACAAATTCGGCCGCAACGATATTCCCATACCTCTTGAATTGGCCGTCAAGATACAGCCCCTCGGCAATGACGCGATAGGAATCATTTTTTCTCAAATCCACCGTAAAGTCGATATTCCATGCAAAAATGTCTGAAAGCTGCAGGGCAAGCAGCAGATGTTCGCGATCCTGTCCGATGGCGGAAATCAGGTTGTCCTCGATTTCCCCGGAGAGGGAGAGGAGTCTCTTTTCGTAAGGAATATCTTCTTTCCTGGCTTCATAGCTGGTCGCTGTTTTCTCTATTTTCAGGATAGAATCCTGGTTTATCTGGTAAACGAAGCAGTTGACATGGTTCTGGTCTTCAATCATCGCCTTGTAGGGCTGCCCGACATGAATCTTCCTCAGCGGATAGACTTTGGCCGCCGCATCCCGGATGGCGTACAGGTCATCCATGTTGAGTCCATGTTTCATGAAAATGGCAAGAAGGGTCTCCCCATGCGACACCCTGCCTTGAATGGTTTGCACGTTTTGCGTTTCAACGGGGGGCTCTTTTGGGTTGTGATTATCAAAGAGCCCCGGAACTTTAATCCCCAGCAATAAGACAAGCAAGGACGATACGGTAAAAAGAATAATTTTTTTTCTGTCCAATGCGTCGCTCCTTCTCAACATCTGATATCCATAACAACGTACAACTCTGTATGAGGAACTTGCGTGGTTAAAATGTCTCCATGCAAAGAGAAAACCCTCGGATTATTGAGCTTGTTCAGTATCTCGATCGAATCTCACGGAGTGTTTTCAGATATTTTTCTTTTCCGGCGAGATTTGCGTTTTTGATATCCCTCATCAGCCTGTCGCGCTGTGGGATGATATTCAGCCCCAGGTTGTTGCGCTTGTTTCGATTGGCCTGGTCGATAACAAGAACGCAGTAGTATCGGGCCAGGATTCTTACCCGAAGATCACGCCGCATCAGGTAAGATGATCCGCCCAATGTATCAAGAAAAAAAACGGCATACGGATAGATCTTCTCCAAAGGGACATCAAACATTAAATCATCCGCCTTACACCTCTTTTTCAAGGAGAAGGATTGGTACAACGCCGCAAAGAGGGACTCCGCCATGTCGTCTTCATTTTTCAGAATATCTCTCAACAGCAGGGTGTCTTTTTTCCCAGTGTTCGGTAGAAGTGCGCCCTGTTGCGCAGAACCTTCAGGATGCTGTCCGTTTCCAGGGGCACGGATGGAGGCGCATTCAGAAGGCGTTCGCCGACGCCTTTCAAATAATGCAAACTTCCGCCGGGGAGCTGGCGGGACTGGATATAATCTTTTTTGTCTAAACAGGAAAATAGATACTGGAGCCTGGCCCGATGTTCTTTGCAGATGTCCTTCACTGCCGGGCGCTTCACGGTTTCGGAGGCGTTCTTCTGTCCAGAATCAGGAACGTCCGGACTTGTTGCAGACGTGGCGGCCACAGGGACCGTATATTCAACAGCTTTTCCCGTTTTTTCCTGCGCAGTTGTCCGATCGTTCTTACCGGAAGCAAAGAAAATGTATGCAACTGTCAGAACGATGATCAAAATGACAATCGCGGCAATGAGGACGATTTTGCCGACTGGCGCTTTTGGTTTTGAGTCCATTGAGGATTCCTCCATAATTTGTAGAGGGTTCGGCTGGGTAATTTTCAAATTGGAGGAGTCTTACTACCCCGAAGCTCTTCACTTGTCAAGCTGTTGACTGTTTTGTTGATTGTTCCGCCGCTTTTGGTGGATGCAAAGCGAATTTCTTGACTTCGCGACGGTAAAAATATAGAGAAATCCCGCCGCCGGGGTCGCTATGTTTCGGGTTTTTTGATTTTGGAGTTTCGGGACGGTGATGGACGACAATGTGCAAGGCAAGGGAAAGGGCGCTTTTTGCAGAACCTGAGGGCCATTTGAGACTTCCGTCTTGTTCATCGTACGTTGCTGTCAACCATACACTGGATTACTGGAGAATGTGATGGAGAAGGATTTGCCTGCCAAGGCGTTTGAGCCCCGCGAGGCGGAGCTGAAGTGGTATCAGTACTGGACAGATCAGAACCTGTTTCATGCGGACGATGTAAGCGACAAAGAGCCGTTTTCGATTGTCATCCCCCCGCCGAACGTAACAGGCATGCTGCACATGGGGCATGCGCTCAACAACGTCCTTCAGGACATCTGCTGCCGCTACCAGCGGATGCGGGGGAAAAACGTCCTCTGGATGCCCGGCACCGACCACGCCGGAATCGCCACGCAGAACGTGGTCGAACAGCAGCTTGCCAAAGAGGGGTTGAGCCGTCACGATCTCGGGCGGGAGAAGTTCATCGAGAGGGTCTGGGAGTGGAGAGAGCACTCCGGCGGCGTCATCATCAACCAGCTCAAGCGCCTGGGGGCTTCGTGCGACTGGGAGAGGGAGCGCTTCACGATGGACGAGGGGCTCTCGAAGGCGGTGCGGCAGGTTTTCGTGCACCTCTACAACGACGGCCTGATCTACCAGGGCGACTACATCGTCAACTGGTGTCCCCGCTGCCTGACGGCGATTTCCGATCTGGAGGTGGATTACCATCAGGAAGGCGGCAATCTCTGGAACATCCGCTACCCGCTGGTTGACGGCACGGGCGAAATCGTCGTCGCGACGACGCGTCCGGAGACGATGCTCGGCGACACGGCCGTTGCCGTCCATCCCGATGACGCGCGGTACCGTCATCTCGTCGGAAAGGAGGTCATCCTCCCCCTGACAGGCCGCAAGATTCCCATTATCGCCGATGATTACGTGACGATGGACTTCGGCTCCGGCGCGGTCAAGATCACCCCCGCCTCCGACCCGAATGACTTCGCGATGGCGGGCCGCCACAATCTGCCCGTCATGAAGATCATGGACGACCACGCCGTGATCAACGAAAACGGCGGCATCTATGCCGGCCAGGACCGCTACGAGTGCCGGAAGAACATTGTCCGCGATATCGAGGCGGGGGGCTTTCTCGTCGGCGTCGAGCCTTACAGCCACAACATCGGCACGTGCTACCGCTGCAAGACCGATATCGAGCCGGCCGTTTCCCGACAGTGGTTTGTCAAGGCAGGCCCCCTCGCCGAAAAGGCGATGGAGGCGGTCAGGGACGGAAGAATCCGCATTATTCCGAAGGGATGGGAGAATACCTTCTTCGAATGGATGAACAATATCCGTGACTGGTGCATCTCCCGGCAGATCTGGTGGGGCCACCGGATTCCGGTCTGGACCTGCGCGGCGTGCGGAAAGACGATCGTCGCGATCGATACCCCGGACACATGTCCCGACTGCGGGAGCGCCAATCTCCGGCAGGAGGAGGATGTCCTGGACACCTGGTTCAGCTCCGGCCTCTGGCCGTTTTCGACGCTCGGCTGGCCGGAGAAAACCGACGCGCTGAAGACCTTTTATCCCACATCGCTTTTGGTGACCGGTTTTGACATCCTCTTTTTCTGGGTGGCGCGGATGATGATGCTGGGCATCTACACGATGGACGATGTTCCGTTTCGGGACGTCTATCTGCACGCGCTGGTGCGGGATGAAAACGGCGACAAGATGAGCAAGTCCAAGGGAAATGTGATCGACCCCCTGGAGATGATGGACAAGTTCGGAACGGATGCCTTCCGGTTCACGCTGGCCGCCTTCAGCGCGCAGGGGCGGGATGTCCGGATGTCGGAAGAGCGCATCGAGGGACACAAGTTTTTTGTCAACAAGATATGGAACGCGACCCGCTTTTCGCTGATGAATCTGGGAGACTACGAACCGAAAGAGACCGTGCCGGAGGGCGATCTGTCGCCAGTCGACCGCTGGATCGCATCGCGGCTGAACCGGGCCGTTGCCGACGTCTCTACCGGACTCGACGACTACCGCTTCAACGACGCGGCGGCGGCCGTCTATCAGTTTGTCTGGCACGAATTCTGCGACTGGTATCTGGAGCTGGCCAAGCCCGCGCTTTACGGGAAGGTCTCGCCGGAGAAAAAGCGGGCCGCCCAAAAGACGCTCTACTGCACGCTGAAGTCGTCCCTCAAGCTGCTCCATCCCTTTATGCCCTTTCTCACCGAGGAGATTTGGCAGACGCTTGTGGCGGACGGAAAGTCCATCATGACGGCTGATTTCCCGGTATTCGACGCCAGTCTCTCCGATCCGGCCGCCGAGGGCGAGATGGAGCTGATCAAAGAGGTGATCACCAGAATCCGCAATATCCGCGGGGAGATGGCAATCGCGCCCTCTTTGAAGCTCACGGTGCGTCTGTCCGCCCCGTCCGCGGAAATCATGAATACGCTGGAAGAAGGGCGCGACTACATTTCCGGCCTGGCGAATCTCGGCGAACTGGAGATCACGGGCGAGACCGAGGAGCCCAAAGGAGTCGCCACGGCCATTGCCGGTCCGGTGCGTGTTTACGTTTTTCTCGCCGGAACCATCGATATTGAAGGCGAAAAAAGCCGTCTTGCCAGAGAGATCGCCAAGCTGGAGAAGGACCTTGCCGTAGTTTCGAAAAAGCTTGCCAACCCGGCCTTCATCGAGCGGGCAGCGCCGGAGGTGGTGAAGAAGGAGCAGGAGAAGCTGCGGGACTTTGAAGAAAAGAAAAGCGCCCTCACCGCAGCGCACAAGAGAGTGAGCGAGCTTTAGGAGGAAAACCCGCATGTTGCCGAATTACGCGTTGACGGATCTGATTAAAGCTGCCCTTGCCGAGGATGTCGGCGTCGGCGACATAACCACGTCGGTCGTTCTTGCCGGAGGCGAAACCGGCACGGCCGCGGCAACGGCGAAGGAGGGGTTTGTCCTTTCCGGGGTTGACGTTTTCGGCGCGGTTTTTTTGACCTTCGATCCGACGCTTGTTTTCATGCCGCGCGGGCGCGATGGCCATTGGATAGCCAAAGGCGCGGTTCTTGCGGAAATTTCCGGATCGCTTGCCTCCATCCTGACGGCGGAGCGGGTGGCCCTGAACCTGCTGCAGCGCATGTGCGGAATCGCTACGATGACGCGCCGGTTCGTTGATGAGGCGGCCGGTACGAAGGCCCGGATTATCGATACCCGCAAGACCGTTCCGGGGCTGCGCGCCCTCGACAAAAGCGCGGTGCTGGCGGGAGGCGGCTTCAACCACCGATTTGCCCTGTACGACGGCGTCTTGATCAAGGACAACCACATCGCCGCGGCAGGGGGGATAACCGCCGCTGTGAGGCGCGCGCGCGGGCGCATCCCCCACACGCTCAAAATCGAAGTCGAGGTAAAAAATCCCGCGGAACTCGAGGAGGCGCTTCATGCCGGTGCGGATTTGATTCTCCTTGACAACATGGACATCGCGGGGCTTGCGGAGGCGGTGAAAATCACCGCCGACAGGGTTCCCCTCGAGGCCTCGGGCAACATGACGCTCGAAAGGATCCGCAAGGTGGCGCAAACAGGTGTGGATTTCATCTCGGTGGGCGCGCTGACCCACTCGGTGCAGGCCTCCGATATCTCGCTGAACATCACCGAAACGACAGGCGATAGCGGCTGGACGGGCGAAGACAGAGAAGCGACGCAGGGCGACGCGCCCTCGGTAAATGCAACAGTCAATGCTCCGGAAAAACAGGGCGAGGGCGCTTTGCAGGCCGGGGAGGAGCTTGACATCTCCCTGCTGAAAGCAAGGCTGCGGGGATTCACGATCGGCTCGCCGCTCCACTATTTTGAGAGTGTCGATTCCACCAACGCCCTTGCCTTGAAGCTCGCCTCGGAAGGCGCCCCGGAGGGGACGGTCGTTCTCGCCGACCGTCAGACGGCAGGGCGGGGGCGGCTCGGCCGCGCGTGGCAATCGCCGGCGGGGAAAAACCTCTATTTTTCCATCATTCTGCGTCCGGAAAGCGCAGCTTCATGGTCACAAATGGAGATGGCGAAGGCCGCGCGGATCACATTCCTGGCCGGTGTGGCGGCGGCGGAATCCCTTCGCGCCTTCTGCCCGGATGGGGTCGAAATCAAATGGCCGAACGACGTTCTCATCAACGGCAGAAAGGCGTGTGGGATACTTTCCGAGATGAGGGCGGGGAAGGGGGGTATGGAGCTGGTTGTGGGCGTCGGCATCAATGTCAATATCCCAAAAGACGATTTTGCCGTTGAACACCGTGAAACGGCCACCTCGCTTTTCGAGGAGACCGGGCGAAAGCAGTCTCGCGAGGATGTGCTGTGCGATTTTTGCGTCCATTTTCAGCGCTGGCAGGGGGTCTTTCTGAAGGACGGTTTCGAGCCGATCCGCAGGGCCTGGCTTCACAGGACAGATATGGTGGGTAAAAACGTCAGGGTTCTTTTCGGCAAAGAGATAAAAGAGGGCGCCTTTTCCGGGATCGACGACGACGGGGCGCTCCTTCTGGCCGTTTCCGGCGGCGGCGTCGAGAGGATCATCGCCGGTGACGCGACAATCATGAAGGGGTGAAGTCATGCTGCTTGTTATTGATGTGGGAAACACGAACACGGTGCTTGGCCTCTTCGACGGAGACGAGCTTATTCACGACTGGCGTATCCGGACTGTCATCGACCACACCGTCGATGAGTACGGCATCCTTATTTTGAATCTCTATAAAAACAGTAAAATCAGCTCCAAATCGATCAAAGACATCATCATCTCCTGTGTGGTTCCCCCGATGATGAACATTCTCGAACCGCTGTGCGTCAAGTATTTCGGCATCAAACCGCTGATCGTCGGGCCGGGGACAAAAACGGGGATGCCGATTTTCTACGACAATCCCCGGGAGGTCGGCGCCGACAGGATCGTCAACGCCGTCGCGGCTTTTGAAAAATACAAGCGTGAAATGGTCATCGTTGATTTCGGCACGGCAACCACATTTGACTACATATCGAAAAAAGGCGAGTACATGGGCGGCTGCATCGCGCCGGGGATCATGATCTCCAGCGAGGCCCTGTTCAACCGTGCCTCCAGGCTTCCGAGGGTGGAGCTTTCCAGGCCCCGTCACGTTGTCACGAAAGACACCGTAAGCGCGATGCAGGCGGGAATCATGTACGGATACGCCGGCCTGGTGGATGGCATCGTGGAGAGGATCCGCGCGGAGGTCGATTCGACGCCGTTTGTTGTGGCGACGGGAGGGCTGGCCGACGTCATCGCCGATGTCGCCAGAAGCATCGACATCGTCGATAATATGCTGACCATCGAAGGGTTGCGCATCATCCATAACCGAAATATCAAGAAATAACGAATCGTTATGCTTAATGCAGGCCTGACAGGGGGAATCGCGACCGGTAAATCAACGGTTGCCCGGATGCTGGTTGAGCGGGGGGCGATCCTGATCGACCTCGACGAGCTTGCCCACGAGGTTGAGACGTCCGGCGGGGAAGTCTGGACGCAGATAGTCCGCCGGTTCGGGGAGGGGATTCTCTTTGCGGACGGCGCGATCGACCGTAGAAAGCTTGGCGCCATTGTCTTTGCGGATTCGGAGAAACTGAAGCTGCTCAACGGCATTGTCCACCCCGCCGTCTTCGCTCGCTGGAAGGAGCGCCTCGGGGAGATACGCGAAAAGACCCCCCGCGCGATTGTGCTTTCGGCAATCCCCCTGCTTATCGAGGTCGGCATGACAGAGATGGTCGATCTTGTTGTGCTTGTCTATATTTCCCGTGAAAAGCAGGTGGAGAGGCTTATAGAGCGCAACGGCTTCAGCCGCGAAGAAGCCATGATGCGCATCTCTTCCCAGATGCCGATTGAAGAGAAGCTTTCCCATGCCGATGTGGTCATCCCCAATGAGGGAACCGTGGAAGAAACAGAGCGGACCCTCGACAGCGTCTGGGAAGAGTTCAAAAAAAGAGAAAAACTTATCAGCCTGAAATAGTAAGTCCTTAATACATGCCGTGCGTCTGCCAGAACATGGCAGCCTGACCGTTTGACAGAGTAAGTAAAGTTTTTTATTGAGCCAATTGCAAAAATTGAGACTGCTGGTACTTTTGCAGGTCTGCCGGCGTGTTGAGATTTGCAAACATATTTTCGTCCGGATTGAAGGATTTCAGGGCACCGGGGGAGAGCTCCAGGATCTTGTGTCCGGGGTAAAACCCTTTGATCCGAAGGCTGTTTGTATCGATGAGGTTTCGGATGGCAGGCAGGCAGTTTCGGGAGTAAACGGCGCACAGCGGTTGAAGGCCATCCGGTGGATGCGGGACGACGATGTCGAAGCCATCGGTATTTTGCGCCATATATTCAATAAAACGACCATTTAAAAACGGCATGTCGCAGGCCGCGACGAAGGCGTGCTGCGTGGGTGAGAAGAAGAGCCCCGTGTAGAGGCCGCCCAGCGCCCCTTTCCCGGCGAATATATCGGTTGTGATCGCCGCGTCCAAATGCAGATATTCCCGCGGCTCGGCCACAACAATCATCACATGATCAAATATAGTCTTTAAAAGACGGACGTTTTTGTCAATCAGCCTCTCTGCTTCGACTTGCAAAAAAGCCTTGTTTACCCCCATCCGGCTGTTTTTACCTCCCGCGAGAATCACTCCTGTCATGTTCAGTTTCATGGTTTTACACCCCTGTATCACTTTGTAAACACTGTAAATATTGTTCCTCTTTTACTGCTTGTAATATTTTCGGTAGCGGGAGTCAAGGATGACGACACGACCGGTGTCCGCCTCCGAGCGGATCAGCCGCCCGATGCCCTGCATGAGCTTGATTGCCGTTTCGTAACGGTAGCGTTTCCAGTACTCTTTTTCGGGGAGGATATTGCGTCGGGCGATCTGCAGGGGATCCTGGGGATGGGGAAACGGCAGCCGTGTAATAATTACCTGTGTCAGCGTATCGCCGGGGAAATCCACCCCGAACCAGAAAGAGTCCACGCCGAACAGGACGCTTTCGCTGATTTCCCGGAATTCATCGACGAGAGAGGTTGTAGGCAGGCCGTATTCCTGCAGGAGAAGGGGGTAGCCGGCGGCGCGGATGTCGTCGCCCACCCGTGCCGCTGTTGTGTTCAGGTCTTCGTAGCTTGCGAATAATACGAGAGTTCTCCCCCTGTTTTCACGGACCAGGGCGGGGAGATGTTCCGCCACGCTTGCCAGCCAGGACTCCTTGCTTTCATACGCCCCGCTGATCGCCTCCGAGGGGACGCTGATCGTAAAGGCGGATGATTTAAAGGGGGAGGGGATCGCCTCAAAACGGAAAATTCTGCTGTCATGATCCCCTTGAAGAGCCGGTTTGCGGATATTTTCTGATGCGGACGGCACAATGTTTCCGGTTATGCCGGCGATGCTCCTGAAGCCGTCAAAACTCTTTCCCTGACGGAGTGTGGCGGAGGTGAATACGACGCAATCCCAGATGTTGTAGAAACTGGTGCGGAGTATTTCCGCCACTTCCACTGCGCGGGTGGTCACGCCCCAGTGGTGAACGTAAAGGACCGCCGAGGTTACATATCCCGGCTGGCCGCACAGATCGGAAATGGCCTTCAAAATGTCGGCATTTTCCTCCAGGTCCTGAAGCGCCGTTCTTATCCGTTCGGCGGTTCGGTTATGGACGCCCATTTTTGCACAGGTTTCGGGGTCCTTGATAAACGCGAGACAGACCGCGATTTTTTTCAACACCTTGCGCAGGTCGAGCAGATTGTTTCCCAGACGTCCGTTGCAAAAAGCGGGATGGTCATTCGGGATGATGGCGGACTCTCCGCTTCTCGCCGCCCCCCGAATCGAAGAAAGAATCATGGAAAATGCAGTCATTTCTTCGCGGAGCTCGTTGATGGATTCGATAGCTCCGAAGACGGCCTGCCCCGTAGCGTCGTCGAGCTGCCGCGCGATGCGCTGGAGGGCCGTTTCGATATACACCGCAGAGTCGGAAAGTTCCCGGGAGGAGACCTCCATCGCATAGGCGCTGCGGATCGCCTGCTCAAAATGGTTGGCCTCGTCGATGACGCAATTTCTGAAGACTCCCGTGAAGGGCCCGTCTTTATTTAATAAAGCCAGCTTGTGATGGTTGGTGATGACAAGCCGGGAGTTAAGCGCCTCGGCCGCTACGATCTGCGCCGGGCAGCGCGCGTGGCGCCTGGTGCATCCGCTTCGTGCCGACGCCTCGTGCTGGAGACGGCGGAAGAAGAACCCGTCGTTGAGAAAATAACGGATTCTTTCTCCCATCACATCGCCATCCACCTGGCGGAAATACAGAATTTTGTTCACATAATAGAGCCATAAAAGAAGCCTTCCGCCAGTCAGCGATTCTTCGAAAATGTTGTCAAGTTTTTCCGCGCACAGGTAGTTTGATTTCCCTTTCAGAATCGCAACCGGAATTTTCTGGAAGTCGGGTTTGAGGGAAACGGCAAGCGGTATCTCCCGCCTGATGATCTGTTCCTGGAGATTTTTGGTGTAGGTGGAGATGGCAACGCGGGCGCCGGGGTTTCTTGACAGGAATTCCAAAACGGGGATCAGGTAACCCTGGGTTTTTCCTGTGCCGGTTCCCGCCTCGATCGTGAGAACCTCGCGCCCGTTTAAGGCGCCTGCCAGATGCTTCGCGTACTCCATCTGGGTGGGGCGGACGGCGTATCCTTTTGTTTTTGCCGATAGCGCCAGGAAAATTTCCTCAAGATGGGAAAGGGAGATATTCCTCTTTTCTTCCGGGCGCGCTATGGGAGATCTGGGCGGAATTTTTTCCAGAAACTGTTTCCATTCGGGGGTATCCCCACCTCCGGCGGCATCGAAAAGTTCGCCGAAATAGTTTCGGAAATTGCCGTTGAGCGCGATCAGCAGATCGCCGAGGAGGGTATCGCTTTTGCGCAGATAAAAGCGCAGGGCTGCCGCGGGGGGGAATTCCGACGGATTCAGGATGAACCCGCTTACATGCTTCAGCAGATCCACGGATAAAAGAACCGCCTCTTTTGCGGAAAACGAGTACTTGTCGCGCTTCTTGCCATGCAGATATTCCCAGATGGATTTGAGGGAGGCGGTGTTTGCCTGGGGGAGGAAAAACTCGGCAACGAAACGCAGATCGACAAAGCGGGGACCCCCGCAGGCCGAAAGCAGATTCTCCATCTCCTCCTTCGGGCTGAGGGCGACGACGAGGTTCGTTTCTCTGAACAGGGGGGAGACAAAAGCGGAAACATCGGCAAGGGTCGGGGCGTGCTGGAGCGCATCGCGCGATACACCCGACAGACGCCAGTCGCGCTCCGTTGTTTTTGCATACCGTACCAAAGACGAAACAGGCTCTCTTTGTCCTCTCGGAGACAGTACGGTCGCCGCGACCTCGTAGATGCGGTTTCCGTCATCTTCGTTTCTTCCGGAATGGGCGAACATGCAGATGATGCTGGATATAGGATTTTTGGTACTTTCGAGCATGGAACGGCCCTGTCTTATTTTGAGAAAGCGAAGCTTGATGCTCTCGTCAAAAGTCCAAAAACCGTCATTCCGGCGAAAGCCGGAATCCAGAAGCACCTGAATTCACTGGATTCCGTGTCAAGCACGGAATGACAAAAAGGGGCAAAATCGACTTTTGACGAGTTCATCAAGCTTAATGTTCACAATCCGTATCTTTTGAGACTGCGCGTTTCTTACCTTTACACCTTTGTTTTGGCAACTCTTTTGTCGCGTTGCCTTCTATTTTCTTGAAAGTTTTTAAAGACGGGTCTAAAAGCGAGACGCTGGAGGGTTTTTGTGGAGATATATCAGGCAGGGGATGCGGAGATACGGTTCGATTTTTTCGGGCGCGACGACTGGGGCAAGTTCAGTTTTCCCGTCTGGTACGGTATCCCTGTAAAGGTACGGTGGCGCGGATACCGTTTTGACTTCAATCTGCGGGGCGGGTGGAAATGGATCGCGGGCGCAAAAGAGGTATGGCCCGATTCCCAGGAGATGCTCAAGAGGACGGATGCAAACGGGCTGATGTACTACGGGGTGGAAACCTACGCCTCCGATTATGACCTGATCAAAAACTTCTATATACCTTACAACAACGTCTATACATTCGACCTGTTTCCGGCAAGGAGGCTGGAAGAGGCCCATGTAAAGGCCGCCCTCGAGGCTATGGACGCATTCTCCCGCGAGGCGGGAAGCCTTGCCCGGAAGGCCGCCTCCGAGAGGCCCCGTGATTTCCTGCGGATGGTTCATCGCAAAAGCGCGAAGGCCCTGGCGCGGGAATCGGCGCTTTTGCGCCGGATCATGGGGACGGAGCTTCCCGTTTTGCCGCCGGACACGATTGACGTCGATTATGAGGTGATCCCGGTTGTGGTTACCGACGGCTGCGATTCCCGTTGCCGGTTCTGCTCCTTCAAGACCCGTGGAGCGCTGCATGTTCGCGACGAGGAAAACATCAGAACGCAGGTCGCCCGTCTGAAGGACCTTTATCGGGACGACCTGGTAAACTACAACTCCGTTGTGCTTGGTCAAAACGACGCGCTGGCGGGAGGCGAAAAGATCGTGACCGCAGCGGCGAAAATTGCCTATGAGGGGCTGAATCTTGCAGCTTCCTTTCACAAGGGGCCGGCCAATCTCTTCATGTTTGGCAGCGTCGATCCTTTCCTGAAAGCGGGGAACCCGTTTTTTGAGAATCTGAACCGTCTGCCGTTCCGCACGTTTATCAATATAGGGATCGAGTCTTTTGATCAGGAAACGCTTTCTTTACTGGGGAAGCCGCCCGGCGCGGAAAAAACAAAGGAGGCCTTTCGCAAGATGCTGGCGGTAAACAGGCAATGGCAGAACATCACCGTCAGTTGCAATCTCGTCATGGGGACGGATCTGCCCCGCCGTCATCTGGAAGGGGTGAAAAGGGCGCTGGCTGAAGAGGCAACCGTCAGAGACAGGGGAACCGCCTTTCTCTCGCCGCTTTTCGGCAGGGCAGGGCGCAGAGAAATCATCGCGGAATTCATTGGGGTGAAAAGAAGCTCCCATCTGCCCGTTTACATCTATCTGGCGCAGAAGCTCTGAAAAAATGCCAAAATTCAGACGTCTCGCATCCGGCGTGATTCCAAAAAGAGATGGATCGCCCTCTGCAGTTCTTCGCCGGCCAGCAGTTTTGACTGATGCGCCGCTTCCATCTCGAGCGCCGCATCCAGAGATGCGTTCTGCCCCTTTTCCAGCGTTGCCTTGATGGAACGCACGGCCTGCGGCGATTTAGCGGCGAGACGGCCGATCAGAGTCTCAACCTCTTTATCAAGCTCGTCATCGGGGACCGATTTATAGATGAGGCCGATGGCGGATGCCTCCCTGCCGGTGATGACGTCGCCCAGAAGGGCCATTTCTTTTGCCTTTGCCATCCCTGTCAGGCGCGAAAGCAGATAAGAAGAGCCGCCGTCCAAAGAGATGCCGAGATTGACGAAAGCCTCGCAAAATCTTGCCGAATCGGCGGCGATGACAAAATCGCAGGCAAGAGCCAGCCCCACGCCGTATCCGTAAGCATTGCCCCTTACCTTGCAGACGACCGGCTGGGGCGCCTCTTTCACGGCCAGGATAACCCCGCCGGCCGTCTCTTTCATGAACGCATAGGATTTATCGGGATCGGTGCACGATCCCAGAAGTGCCATATCCGCCCCCGTTGAAAAATTCCCGTCCGCGCCCTGAAGCAGAATCACGCGGGTTTCCTCATCCGCGCTGAAACTGGAAAAGGCTTCCAGCAGCATGGTCATTGTCTCGCCGGTGAGCGCGTTCATCGCCTGGGGCCGATGGATGGTAACGGTCGCTAACCCATTTTCTTTCGTCACAAGCAGATGCGGTTCGCTCATTTTTTTGTTTTTCTCCTTTGACAGCCCCGGCATCGGGTCATTTTTCCGGCGAAACTACCGGAGACCCGGGGGAAAAGTCAATCCGTATTTTCCGTCACGCAAGTAAACTTGATGCTTTCGTCAAAAGTCCAAAAATGCCCAAGAATCGTCATTCCGGTGAAAACCGGAATCCAGAGATTTCAACGCTTTACAAAAACACTGGACACCGGTTTTCACCGGTGTGACGACTTTTGACGAGTTCATCAAACTTAACCTTGAAAAAAAACGGCAGGTCATTGTAAAAGGGGCGGAACTTTGGAAAGGACACGATGATGACGCACGAAGACGCAGGACATTACGCGGAAAAACACCCCCGGAGAGCAACCGTGGATCCCGGACTGGCGGATGAGATAAAAAAGAAGGCAACTAATGGAGAGATAGCCTGCGCGCAGGCGGAAAAGATCAGTAAGACGGCCGGTTTAACCATGGAAGACGTAGGAGCCGCGATCGATCTTTTGGAAATCAGGCTGAAGGGCTGTCAACTGGGCCTTTTTGGTTATCCCAAAGAAAAGTTTCCCGAGGGAAGGGCCGTAGCGGAGGCAAAGGAGGTATCGCCTGATCTGGAAAACGTCCTGCGCAGCCGCCTTGTCGCAGGGAGACTGCCCTGCAAGGCGGCATGGGCGATAGCCTCCGAAAGGGGAATGACGAAAATGGATGTTTCCGCGGCGTGCGAGAAATTGAAAATCCGCGTCAAGCCGTGTCAGCTTGGGGCGTTCTAAACTGTTTTCACATCTTCATAATTCATTGTTCCAGGCTGCAGGAAATGATCCTCTGGATTGCTTCGGTGTTCAGTCTGGCATGGCGCTGGATTTTTTCCAGGGTCAGATCCCTCTTTTCGAAGCCGTGGGCGTAGTTATCCACGGAGCATAGAGAGGCGTAGGGCAATCCCAGCTCCTGGGCAACGATCGCCTCGCTTGCCAGGGTCATCCCGATAATGTCGGCAAACTGCGAGATCATCGCTATCTCCGCCCGCGTTTCGAGCCGCGGTCCCGGAGATTGCCAGTATATTCCTCCGTCAACGACGGCAATTGCCGCCGCCCGAGCCGCTGTCAGCAGTCTTTTTCTGACGTTCTGATCGATACGCGGGACGATATGAAGGGGCTTTTCCGTGACCGTCGTAATCCCCGGGCCAAGCTGTATGTAATCATCGGGGATAACGATGACGCCCGGTTTCATGTGTGGTTTCAGGCCGCCGGTCGAATTGATCCCGATGACCTCTTCTGCGCCCATTTTCTTTAGCGCCGCAAGGTTGGCCTGGTGGTTGATGCGATGCGGCAGTACGGGCGAGGAGTGGTCGGTCCCATGCCGGGCGATAAAAATCAGGTCAGAGGAGTGAAAGATCACCGCCATGCCAAATTCCGTTTCCACTGTTTCTTTCTGAAGATGGGAAAATATTCCTTCCCCATGCAGGGGAACCGTTCCTGAAATGACGGCTGTTTTTTTCATGACTGCCCTTTCTTTAAAATATATGCCTGCTCATAGCAGTTTGTGAGGGACCTGTCAAAACTTCATCACAATGGGAAACATGGTTGACATTCCCCGAATTTCTATGCAATAGTCCCCGCCATCGGGATCATGGAGCTTTTCCTTCGGATGTTTTTCAGTGTGTCGTCCGGGCTTTGGTGCTAGGGAGGGAATGGCCGTCTGCCGATTTTACTCCATTGGAGAAAGGAAAATATAATGGTTCATTCTAAAAAAACTTTTGCGCTTATTCTTGCAGCGGTTTTTCTGCTTGCCGGATGCAAAGTGTGGCTTCCATGGCTAAGCAGGACGGGAATGGCGAAGGCGAACCCCGAGAGCATCTACCAGCAGGGGCTTGAAGAGTACAACGCAGGGAAATACAAACGGTCCATTGAACTTTTTCAACGGGTAAAAGAGGAATACCCCTTAAGCACACTTGCGATGATGGCGGAAATGGGGATTGCCGACTCGTTCTTCAGCAGTAAGCAGTACCCGGAGGCGGCGCTTGCCTACGATGAATTCGTCAACCTTCATCCGACGAACGAAAACCTTCCCTATGCCATGTATCAGGCAGGGATGTGCTCTTACAACGAGATGACAACGATTGATCGCGACAACTCCGAAGCGTTCAAGGCAATGAAGCGGTTTGAAACGCTGGCGGCGCGCTTTCCGGACAGTAAATTTACCACACTTGCCCAGCAGAAGATCCGGGAATGTAAAAAGCTCATAGGGGAAAAAGAGCTGTACATCGGTGAGTTCTATTTCAAGACAAAAAAATACAGGGCAGCCCTCAAACGTCTTGAAGGGGTCGCGCGCAACTACGCGAACGTCGGCCTTGACGATGCGAAGGTCCATCGGATGATTAACGAGGCGCAACGTTACGTTAACGCGGGAACACCCGAAAAGAAGTGGTGGCTGTTTTAAGCGGAGGCCTGGCCGCTTAACTGGCCGCAGGCGGCGAGGATGTCTTGACCATGGCTGGCCCGCAGAATGGCCGTATAGTGGTTATCGAGCAGAATCTGCTGGAATGAGGATATTGCCTCTCTGGTCGGCGTATGAAAAGCCGAGCCGGGGAACTCGTTGAAGGCGATCAGGTTTAATTTGCAGTGCAGCCCCCGGAGGAGATGGACGAGCCTCTTCGCATCCCCTGCAGAATCATTCACCCCCGCAAGCAGGATGTATTCAAAGGTCAGCATCCTCCTGCCCGGCATCGGATACTCCCGACAGGCGGCAAGGAGTTCCTGCATCGGGTATTTTCTGTTGATGGGCATCAACGCGTCCCTCGTCCGGTCATCCGTGGCGTTCAACGAAATGGCAAGATTGACGCAGATATCCTTGCCCAGTTGCCGGATCATCGGCGCAATGCCGCAGGTGGAGACCGTTATCTTACGGCTGGAAAACCCGAGACCGTAGTCGGAAGTGAGTATTTTTATAGACTTGATGGTGTTTTTGTAGTTCGCCAGCGGCTCTCCCATTCCCATGAGGACGATGTTTTTGATATGCGGGCCTTCCGGCAGGTTGCGGCGAAGCATCGTCATCTGGCCGGTGATTTCGGAGACAAGGAGGTCGCGGTTGAATCCGTGGCTGCCGGTAAGACAGAAACGGCAGCCCATGGCGCAGCCGGCCTGCGTCGAGATGCAGGCCGTCCAGTGGTTGCGGCCGGGGATGAGCACGCTTTCGATGAAAAGGTTGTCTTCCAGCCGAAAAAGAATCTTTTTTGTTCCATCCCCGGATGCCTGAACAAGCTCTATCGAAGGTTCGGCAATACGGGAAAGTCCATCGAGGTGTGAACGGAAATCCCTGGAAAGCGTCGTCATTTCAGAAAAGGACGCAGCCCCGCTGTAAAGCGATTTCATGACCTGGCGGGCCCGGTATTTTTCCTTCCCCAGCCCCACAATCAAGTTTTCTATCTCTTCGAGTGATAAATCCCTGATATTAGTTTTTTCCGACATGTTTTCAATGACCCGGTTATTCTCTGGGTTGCAGGACGATGGCGATCCGTCTGTTTCTGGCCCGTCCCTCGGGTGTTTCGTTGTCAGCTAAAGGCTGGTTCTCTCCAAAAGCGACGGCCGAAAGAATGCGGGGATCGAGACCCTGTTTTTCGAGGTATCGCACCACCGTCAGGGCGCGCGCCGCTGAAAGCTCCCAGTTGGTGGGGTATTTCTTTGCAAGGGCGCCCCCTATCCGGACATTGTCGGTGTGCCCCTCGACACGGATTGCCTTGTCCTCGGCAGTCGCCAGAATTTCCACAACACGATCAAGAACTTCCAGCCCTTCCGGCTTTATTTCCGTTTTCCCGGAATCAAAAAGAATCTTGTCGAGGACATCGAGAGTCAGTTTCCCCTTAAGCTCTGTTATGGCGATCTGTCCCTGCTGGATTTCCTTTTCCATTTTCTCAAGAAGGGTTTCATAAGTGCCGCTGACCTTTTTGACCACCTGCTCCTTATTCTTTTTCAGGAGGGCGATGCTTTCGTTCAGCATCTGCTTGTCCCCGGCAAGCTCGGCATTCTGCTGCTGCAAATTCCCGATTTTTGTAGAGGCTTCTTTTCTGAATTCCAGAGAGCTTGCTTCCAGATCTTTTTTTTCGTCGGCGATTTTTTGATATTCATCCTTGATCTTGTTGAGCTTTATCTGTAAGGCATCGTTTTCCCGTGTCAATTTCTCTGTTTCGGTAAAGAGGTTTCTATTTTTTTCATCCATCTTTGCGACTTCCTGCCTTAAGGCATCAGACTCCGCCTGCTTTTCGAGATAGGCGCTTTTTTCAACGCAACCACCTGTTATCAGGAGCATCGTCAAGGTCAGGAACATGATTTTTGCTGTATGCTGCATGGCAACCCTCCTTTTTGGATTTTGAGGTCATACTTCGAACCGGAACTATTTTCAACCATTAATCACACCGAAGACGATTGATCAAAGGACCAAGGGGCAATTTGCCTGTTTATTAATTGCCGCCGTTATGGTAGAAAAAAGCACTATAAAAACCGGTTTATCCGGAAAGGAGGCGCCATGAGAGTGCGTGTTTCTGCTGTATTTGAAAGGGATGGGGAAATCCTCTGCATGAAATACAAGTACGGAGGAAAAGAGGTCTTTGCCCTGCCCGGAGGAGGGGTCGATCAGGATTCTCCGTTAAAGGAGGCCCTGGTTAAGGAATGGAAAGACGAACTCGGCGTCAGGATCGAGCCAGGCAGGGTCATCATTGTCGGCGAAGCGCCGTCAACGAAGAGACATCCCCAGACACTGCATATTATTTTTGAAGCTCTTGAAATTTATGGAACGCCGAAGGTGCGGCCGGACAACACCACATCCATTGGAATAGACTGGGTTGCCGTTGAAGATATTGCCAAACTTCCCATTTATCCCGATGTGGGGAAAAATCTTCATGCTTTCCTGACACAGGAACCGAAGACAACCCTTGCGTTTATCGACAACTGCATGGAGAGGGGATTCTGGTAGCATGATAAAATCGCTGGACGAAGAGGTCAAAACCATCAAGATGATGATCGGGCTGTACTGTCGTCTCAATCACGGCGGCGCGGAGCTGTGCGACAGTTGCCGCGAACTTGCCGACTATGCCGAAAAGCGGATCATGGCCTGTCCTTATGGCGGGGAAAAGCCCGCGTGCAGCCATTGCCCGATTCACTGTTACAAGCCGGAAATGAGGAAGCGCATCACGGAGGTGATGCGCTTCTCGGGACCGAGGATGACATGGCGTCACCCGATAAGGGCGGCCCGGCATCTGGCCGGTCTTAAGGGAAGTTACGCAAAGGACGGTTGACATCACCGGATGATTATGCTGTATAGGCTCCGCCATCAGGCCGGTTTTCCGCGGAAGCTTACGGTTATCGGGAAAATGCAGGCAAACGTGCCCATCAAACATACAAGGAGAAAAGGACAATGCAATCAGAGGTTCTATCGGCAACCATCAAAACCACCAAAGGCGACATCAAACTGAAATTATTCCCCGAAGAGGCGCCGCTGACGGTTCTCAATTTCGTCAATCTTTCGGCACGGGGTTTTTATGACGGGCTTTCCTTTCATCGGGTTATTGCGGATTTCATGATCCAGGGCGGCTGTCCGCTGGGGACAGGCACTGGAGGGCCCGGCTACCGCTTTCAGGACGAGTTTTCCCCCGGTCTCAGGCACGACAGCCCCGGTATTTTATCCATGGCAAATGCCGGCCCGGGAACAAACGGCAGCCAGTTTTTCATTACCCATGTTCCGACCCCCTGGCTGGATAACAGGCATACCATCTTTGGCAAAGTCGTGGATGCGGCTGATCAGGATACTGTAAACGGCATCGGCGTGGGGGACAAGATCGTTTCTGTTGTGATATCAGGGGATTACTCCCAGTTGGCGGAGAAAAATAAAAAACAGCTTGAAAGCTGGAACACGGCGCTTGAAGCAGGTAAGAAATAGGAGTCTTTAGCCGTTCATCATCCATGGCAAAGCCTTTGATCATGTACTCTTTGAGAATTTGGGTCGCCCAGATGCGAAAATGCGTCGCCTGCCTTGAGTTGACTCTGTAGCCGACGGAGATGATCGCATCGAGATTATAGAATTTGGTGGGATATTTTTTCCCGCCATCGGCAGTATGTTCCAAAATGGAACTAACTGAATCTTCTTGTAACTCGCCGCTTTCAAAAATATTTTTGAGATGTTTCGTAATCGCAGGTCTTTGTACGCCAGATAAAAGAGCTATTCTATCCTGGGTAAGCCAAATATTTTCATCGCGCAGAAATATCTCCACCTTCACCTTGCCGTCCGGCGTGGTGTAGAGCAGAAACTCTGTAAATCTGTTCTGTTTGGCAACCTGTCTGTTTTTTCTCATAATTGACCTGCCAAAATCTGTATTATGTCC
>DYTH01000024.1 GCA_020726025.1 Syntrophus aciditrophicus
ATTTTCTCCCATTGGTAGCTTCATCGGTTTGCTTGGAATGCGTAAAAGAATTTCTGTAACTATTCAGCATGATAATAAAATCTGTCATTCCCGAGGTTGTAATCGGGAATATGGCGCCGGTTTTAAAACCATATCCCCGATAGAAGCATTCGGGGATGACAATCTTTTTTAAGTGCTGAATAGTTACGAATTTCTTCAAGATAAAATTCCGCCGCCTCCCGGAATGACGTGTTATCCATTTTCCACTAAATCCCTATAGCCTTGTTTTGCCGAGACAGCAATGAATAAACACGTCCTTTTTGCTGAATCGCTGGGAGGAAAAACATCGAGAATGGAGGATACTTGCTGTTGCATTGCCTGGTTAATATACCTTATAATCAAAGGCAACGCAAAGGGGGGCGCTCATGGAACCTTTTGAGAACATCCTGATTCTGGAAAATGAAATGGAAGCGCAACTTCTTGAGTCCATTCTTAACGAACGCGACATTCCCCATCGGTTGCGCAGCTACCACGATTCGGCTTACGACGGGCTCTATCAAGCCCAGAGGGGGTGGGGGTTGGTACTGGCGCCGATCGCATTCAGGGACGAGATTATGGCTATCTATCGGGATCTGCCGCTGTTTTCCGACGTCTGATTTTATGCAGCGAACGGGTGAAGCTCTCTTTGCTTCGGGCATTATCGCGCTTTGGCATTGAGAAAAATCGGTTTCAGAGACAGATTTGTCGCGGCGCCGCAGGGGAAAATATGTCTCTGGAACCGGTTTCACCTGACCCCGGTTTCGTGCCGGTTTCGCGGGGGGAAATATGTCTCTGACCCCGGTTTCACCCTTGTGTATTAAAAACAGTAACGCCTTGATATTCCTTTAATGCTGAATAGAACAAAATTATCGTGGAAATGATGCGAACATACTGGATATTTTTTTAAAAACCTGATAATGCTCTGGGCCTGCTTTAATCTTTGCAGACAAAAAGCGATATCATTCTAAACATTTTAAAGGAGATAGAGATGAAAGCCCAAAGCAAGGAAACCAGACTGCAACAGCAGGCGCTACTGAATTCGAAATTACAGGCCCGTTTGGCCATGCTCGCTGAAAAAGGGATGGATGAGAAGGCAATTGCCCGAGATGTGACTGTCAAGGAACTCAAGTCCAAACTGAAAGAAACGGCGGCGCGCCTGCGCACCATAGAGACCGCGGAAAAACTGTCGGATAAACTCGGCGCCGTCAAGGCTGAAAAACTGGCAAACCCGCAGAAGAATATGCCCAGGGTGAAGAAGGCGGCCGAACCTGAACCCGAAGCAAAACCAAAAAAGAAAAAGAAGACCGAATAACGCAGTTTTCCGATAAAATACGGATTTTGCCGCGGGGAAATGTGCCTCGATCCTGGGGGAAATGTTGATGAAAGTATCGTTGAAGAGATGTTTTACAGCGCTGCTGGCGGTCTTGATGCTGGCTGGCTGCTCCACGTACGAACGCAAGGTTGTGCCGTTCAGGATGCCGGATGCCTATCCCAACGCCACCAAGGTTGCCGAGACGACGATTGCGGCAAAATCATACGACAACAAGGAAGAAGCCGCCGCCGCATTCGGTTTCGACATTCTGGGAGCAGGCATACTGCCTGTTCAGGTTATTTTTGACAATACCGGAAATCATTCTCTGAAAATCGTTGCAGGAAAAACCCTTCTTGTGGATGAAGAGAATAACCTCTGGCCGATCCTCGACCAGCAGATGGCCTATGACCGACTCGCCAAAGCGACGGAACTGGGCAGGGTTGCGCCCGAAGCCGGCAAGGGCGCCCTTCTCGCCGGCGCGGCGGGCGCTGTTATAGGAGCGGCTATCGGCATTGTAACCGGGCAGAACGTCGGCGCGGCCGCGGGTAAGGGGGCTGCTGTCGGAGCCGCCGCAGGGGCTACAATGGGCGGAGCAAAGGGTATGGGGGATTCCGACGTCAGGGGACAGATCAGGGACGATCTGCAGAACCGTTCCCTGTCCGCAAAACTCATCACTCCCGGACAGGTGGCGCACGGGTTTATATTCTATCCCGGAGAGGCCAGAAAGCCCCGTGAGCTCCGAATCAGCATCAAGGCGACCGATACCGGAAAGGTCTATCCGTTAACCCTTAAATTTTAAGCGTTCCGGGAAAGGGCGGTTTGCGTCATGTCGGAAACGGTAAAAACCCTGTTCATGTTCCTGATGCTGGCGGCGACTCTGCTGCTTGTCCTGAAAATTACCGGCTGGAAAATGAAAAAATCTGCCGAAGCCGTCATCGAGGATTTGCGCAGGCAAGGGGCTTTGGACCCGGCATCCGCCGTTGTGCTTCCCTACGGCAAGGAAGATTTTTTTCGCGTCGGAGTCCGGGACTACCGTCCAAAAGCGCTTGCCGCACTGATCACTCAGGATATCGTCCGAATACACGAGGGAAACAAATATTACCTGCGTGAAGGTCATACACTGCAATAGAATTTGGAGTTTTGAGCGTTGTTTTTTAACCCTACCATGAAGCACAAGGCGCTGCGTAAAGCGGTGCGCATGTTCGCCGAGACGGAAATCGGCCCGGTGGCCCGCACGATCGATCGGGAAGCCAGCTTTCCCTGGGAAGTCATCAAAAAGATGGGGCCCCTCGATTTTTTCGGCCTGCAGACGCCGAAGACTTTTGGCGGCGCGGAGATGGACTCGATCAGCTATGCCATTGTCATTGAAGAAATTTCCAGGGTAAGCGCCGCCATCGGTCTGTGTCTCGCGGTACACAACAGCCTGAGCATCCACCCGATCGTGCGCTGGGGAACGGAAGAGCAGAAACGGCAATTTCTTCCGGATATGGTGCGGGGGGAAAAGATCGGCGCCTTCTGCATGACGGAGGCCGGCATCGGTTCAGACGTTGGCGGCGTGGAAACAAACGCGACTCTGGACGGCAATGATTACATACTAAACGGAACAAAGATCTTCGTCACGAATGGCGGCGTCTGCGGGACCGCTATTGTCTTTGCCACAACGGATTATCAGAACCCGCGGCAGGGCGCCGCCATGTTCATCGTGGACCGGGAGACCCCCGGCTTCATTGTGGGTGAGAAAGAGGATCTCTGCGGCATGAGGGCAAATCCGGTTTCGTCAATCTTTCTGGAAAATTGCCGCGTTCCTTCCCGAAACATGCTCGGCGCCCCCGGAGAAGGGGTAACCGTCGGAATGGAAACACTGAATGTGGGCAGAATCAGCATTGCCGCCCAGGCGCTGGGAATAGCCCAGGCTGCTTTTGAAGATTCGCTTTCCTACTCCAAAGACAGGCAGCAGTTTCATAGATATCTTTCCTCCTTTCAGACAATACGCAATTATCTCGCAGACATGGCAACAGATATCGATGCGGGAAGGCTTTTGCTTTACCGTGCCTGCGCGGCCCAGGATTCCAGAAATTCATTCCGGGAGGAGGCCGCCATGGCAAAACTTTTCTGCAGCGAAATGGCCAGGCGCGTAACGGACAAGGCCGTCCAGATTCATGGCGGATACGGATACAGCAAGGAATACGGAGTCGAACGTTACTTTCGCGATGCAAAGGTCACCGAAATTTACGAAGGAACAAGCGAGGTGCAGCGGATGATCATCTCCCGCGAGCTTCTGGCCAGAAGGGTTTAGCCATGCTGAAATTGGTCGTTTGCATCAAGCAGGTTCCGCAGGTGTCAGAGCTTCCATGGGACCCTGAAACATGGCATCTTCAGCGCGAACTTGCGGAAGGGATGATGAACCCGGCATGTCGCTTTGCGCTCGAAGCGGCCTTAAAGATACGGGACAAGATCGGCGCCCGGATCACCGCTGTCACCATGGGACCCCCCTCGGCCGAGGAGGCGCTCCGGGAGGCAGTCGCCCTGGGGGCGGACAAAGGGATTCTGCTGACCGACCGCAAAATGGCAGGCGCGGATACCTACACGACATCACTCACCCTTTCAAAGGTCATTCAGAAAATCATTCCGGATTTTGATCTGATCCTGTGCGGCGCCTCGACGATCGACAGCGATACGGCCCAGGTCGGGCCGCAGCTTGCCGAAGAACTCGATATTCCCGGAGTTGCCTATGTCCATGAGCTGACCATTGCCGGAAACAAGGCGCGGATTCGCCGCGTGGCGGATGGTTTTTCTGAAACCATTGAAATGGAGCTTCCCGGACTCGTAACGATCAATACCACCAGTGAAGCCCCGCGGTACATGTCATTCAGGGGATTTCAGCAGGCATTCGGAGAATCGGACATCATAACGCACGATGCGGCCTCGCTTGGACTGCATCAGGAATGGATCGGCGCACGAGGTTCCGCCACAAAAATTCGGAATGTCTATTCGCCGATCGCGGAGAGGGGCAATCTCGTTTTGACAGGGACAAATAAAAAAATCCTGGATCAGCTCTTCACGTTGTTTGACGATAGAATCGGCGGCGTAGTTGGCAAGGATCTCAAAACGGAAAAGAATTGAACATGGGCGAAAAAAAACGGGCAATATGGGTTTTCGGCGATTTCCGCAACTACTTCCAAAATCGCGTCACCCTCCAGCTCATCTCCAAAGCCAGGGAAATGGCGGGAATGATCGGTGGGGAGGTGTGCGTGGTCGTCCTCGGAAGCCAGACGGCAGAGTATGTTTCTGAGTACATCGCCCACGGCGCCGACAAGATCTACCTGACGGAAGATCCCCGCCTTGTTGAATACAGCATGGAGACATACTCGTTTTTGATGGAACGGCTGGCAAGACGCGAAAAACCCGAAATCATCCTGGTAGGCGCCACCTCGTTCGGCCGGGAATTTGCCCCCCATGTGGCAAAACGCCTGGGAACCGGCCTGACCGCTGACTGCATCGACCTTGACATTGACGAAAAAGGTCTGCTTGTCCAGCGCGCGCCCTCCTTCGGCGGTAAGCTGATCGCTGAAACCGTCATACCTGAAAGACGCCCCCAGATGGCAACCGTCCGACCGGGCATATTCCAGGAACTACCCCATGATTTCAGCCGCACCGCCGAAATTGTCCATGTGCCGATGCCGGATAATATGCCTTCAGACAGGGTACACATTATCAGTCGAGAACCCAGTCCGGCCAAAGAAGACCATCTTGAGCAGGCGAAGATCGTCGTTTGCGGAGGACGCGGCATGGGAAGCAAAAAGAAATTTTCCAGGCTGTACGAGCTTGCAGAACTGCTGGGCGGAGAGGTTGGCGCGACGAGACCGGTTGTCTATCTGAACTGGGCAAACCGGGAGGCACTGGTTGGGCAGGCGGGAAAACAGATCCGGCCAGTCATCCTTTTTTCTTTCGGGATCAGCGGGGCAATCCAGCATACCGCCTCGATCAGGAAGTCCTGCTTTATTATTGCCATTAACAAAAATCCCAAAGCCCCGATTATGAAAATGGCCGACGTGGCGATTGTCGCCGACGCCGGCCAGATATGCAACGCGCTGATCAACGAGCTTAAGCAGCGAATCCGCAGATAACATTACAAAAGCAATCAGAGACCTATCCGGTCGGCTATCCCCTGCATCGCGAAAACGGAAATCGCGGCAAATTCGTCAAGGCTCAAGCCTGCCTGTTCGCATTCCATGATAATATCCCGTTTGACCGAGGCGGCAAAGGCCTTTTCTTTCATTCTCTTTGTCACCGACTTCACTTTGACGCCGGCTATCTTTTTATCCGGATAGACCAGCGTAACGGCGGTGATCATCCCCGTGATCGTCTCCCCGGCGGCGAGGGCGTGCTGAAACTCCGTCGTGCGCGCCCTGCCGGTCGCCATTTCGTTGTGCATGACGATCGCATCAATGATCTCTTCAGAAACACCCGCTTCCCTCAGTATCGGCGCCGCCGCAACCCCGTGCCTGTTCAGGTCGCCTCCGACATCCTCGATGTCTATGTCGTGCAGCAGCCCGGCCAGTCCCCACGCCTCTTCATCCCTTCCCAGTTTTCGGGCCAGATCCCGCAAGACCGCCTCGGAGGCAAGGCAGTGTGCAATCATCCGTTCATTCTTGACATGGCTTCTCAACAGGTTTTCCGCTTCATCTCGTGTCATTTTATTCCCCTCATTGTACAATGTGATATTCTATTTCTTGCCGACATACAGCGAGGCAATCCCCAGTGTCAGAGAAAAATGGTCCAGTTCTGAAAAGCCGGCTTCCTGCATCAGCGCCATAAACCTGGGCGGCGGCGGAAAATGGAGCAGGGAATCGACCAGATATACATAAGCCGCCGGGTTGCGCGTAAAAATGCGCGCTACCCGCGGCAGAACCCTTATCAGGTATGGGGCAAACACCTTTCTCCAGAGCCGGTTCTGCGGGGCATTCAATTCCAGTATAAAGGCACGGCCCCCGGGAACAAGGATGCGCCGCATCTCTTTGAGGGCAACCAGTCTTTCCGGAATGTTCCGAATGCCGAAGGCGATCGAGGCCGCATCAAAGCTTTCATCAGGAAATGGCAGAGATGTCGCGTCTGCCTGCATCAGTTCCACCCGTTCGTCAAGTCCGCGCCCGGCAATCTTTCTTTTTCCGGGCGCGAGCATCTCTGCCACAAAATCGATCCCCTTAACCGTTATCTCCGGATAAGTCCGGGCCGCCTCAACGGCCATGTCGCCTGTCCCCGTCGCAACATCGAGGAGGCGAAAGGTATTGAAGAAACGCATCTTCCTGATCGCGAAGCGGCGCCAGGCAACATCTCTGCGCATACTGAGCAGGTGGTTCAGAAAATCGTACCGACCTGGTATCGTCGAAAATATCTCCCTGACCATGCCGATATGCTGCTCGCGATCAATATCCGTCACCGCCGGATAACTGCCTGGCACGGTGGCATCCTTTTTCTTCATTTCCATCTTTTTCTCCCTTACTGCGACCCTTAACATGGATGGAGGTTATTCTCAAGAACCACAAAACGCAGTTTCATGTTCATAAAACGCAGCGTCAGGTTTATGTCGGGACTCCTCTTTCCAGTCGTTTTAACCGCCCCTTTCCGGCGATAAAACTAAATTTATTGACTATTTCTACGGCAGAGACTATGAGCGATAAAAAAATGCGTAATCAGCGCGTTTAAAGGGAGGCGCACATGGCGAGGAAAATATCCGGAAGGTTTCTCAAATTTGCATTCATGGGGCTTCTTGCCGTAATCGTCCTTATTGCCCTGGGTGGGTATGGATATTACCGCTATATTATCAGCATGCCTCAGCCTCAGCTTCATGGCGAGGTTAAAGCCGCAGGGCTGAAGCAGCGCGTGGAGGTCATCCGCGAGGCAAACGGAAAACCACACATCTACGCCGGCAACATGCACGACCTGTTTTTCGCGCAGGGTTATGTGCAGGCTCAGGACCGCTGGTGGCAGATGGAATTTTTCCGCAAAACCTGCGGCGGCCGTATCGAGGAGCTCACCGGCAGGAAGACAGCCCTGGTCAATTCCGACATCTACCTGCGCTCGCTCGGGCTTTATAAAATCGCCCGGCAGGAATACGATGGCTTCCGACCGGAAGAACGGGCGCCTCTCGATGCCTTTGCCGAAGGCGTCAATGCCTGTATCGCCGGACGAACCCCTCGGCAGCTTTCCGTTAACTACACGATTCTCGGCTTGACAGGGGTAAAATTCAAGGTGGACGCCTGGTCGCCGCTCGATACGCTGGTCTTTTCCAAACTGATGGCCTGGGATCTTGGTCTTTCCCGCGACCTGGAGATCACCCGCTCCAAACTCTACGCCAGACTGGGCGCGGAGATGGCGGAAGAGTGGCTTGTCCCGCCCTGGCCGGTTGGGCAAAAAAAGACGATCCTGCTTGAAGAAGATATCAAAACGGCTGATTGGGGCAGCGTCAGGCCCAGTCACAAATCATCAGGCAAAGTCGCTTCGTTGCCTCCCCGGGTTTACGAGAATCAGGCTGCGGACCTTTCCTTGATAATGGGACAGACCGAAGGAACGGGCAGCAATTCCTGGGTTGCCTCGAAAGAGATGACCAGGGGGGGAAATGCCCTCCTGGCCAACGACCCGCACCTGGGCATCCAGCAGCCTTCCGTCTGGTATGAAATTGCGCTGCACTGCCCGGACGATGGAACCGGTCGTCCGTTTGACGTCTCCGGGTTTTCCTTTTCCCCCAGTCCCGGCGTCGTGGTCGGGCACAACAACGACATCGCCTGGGGAACAACCAACCTTTATCCGGACGTGAACGACCAGTATCAGATCAGGGTCAATCCCGCCAATCCGCTGCAATACGAGTGGAACGGCAAATGGCGCGACATGAGCGTACGCGGGGAAACCATCCGTTTCGGCGACGGCAAGCCCCCCGTCCGCATACAGATACGCACCACCCATCACGGCCCCATAATCAACGACAACAAATACAACTCCCAGAGCGGCAAACAGGGAGGATTCAACAACGGAGATCCGCTCGCCCTTCACTGGACAGGTCTGCAGCCCAGCACGATCATGATGGCCATCCTGCATCTCAACAGGGCCAGAAACTGGGAGGAGTTTGTCGCGGCGCTCCAGTTTTGGGACACACCCTCCCAGAGTCTGATCTACGCCGACCGGCAGGGCAACATCGGCTATCAGATGCCGGGCAGGATACCAATCCGCGCCGAAAATCACACCGGGCAAATGCCCGTTCCCGGCTGGACGGACGCATTTGAATGGAAGGGCTACGTGCCCTACAACCTGCTGCCGCATCTCTATAACCCGGCGCGCAACCATATCGTGGCCAGCAATCAGGACGTGGCGCCTCCTGCATACTACGCCATGCTCAACAGAAAACTGGGGCCGTCCGCCAATGCGAACTTTGGCTCCCGTTACAACAAGTGGGTTTACGGATACCGTTCGCAGCGCGCCGGCGAGCTGCTGGAAAGACTTGCCCCCCATACCGTGGAAACCTTCAAAACCATGCAAGGCGACAATACGAGCATTCCGGCCCGGGAGATTCTGCCCGCCCTTGTCGGCCTCAAGTTCAATTCCGAAGAACTGGCCGATACCCGCGCCTGGCTTCTGAAATGGGATGGAGACTGCGGAGAGAATAGCCCTCAGGCCGTCCTTTTCAATCAGTTCATCATGAAACTGGTGCAGAACATGTTTCAGCCCCGGCTCGAAGGCATCGCCAAAGCCGACGGCATCGACAAGGAACTCTGGCTGATCACGCTCTTGCTGAAGAGGCCGAATGACCCCTGGTGGGATAATCCGCTGACCAAAGACCGAAAAGAGACACGCGACGAGATGCTGGTCAGATCGTTCGAAGAGGGTTATGCAGCGGCAAAGACGGCCCAGGGAAGTGACCGTGATGCATGGCGGTGGGGGAAAATTCATCAGGCGACCTTTGTCAGCAACCCCCTTGGCTCAAGCAAGATAAAACCCCTTGAGAGTCTGGTCAATCAGGGGCCTGTCCCCACCTCCGGCGCCACGGAAACCGTAAACAACAACCTCTGGTACGCGAGCAAGGGCAATTTTAACGTGGGACTGATACCATCCATGCGCATGATCGTCGATCTCGGCAATCTGGATAACAGCGTCACAATCAATTCCACCGGCGTCAGCGGACATCCGGGCAGCCCCTGGTACGGGGATCAGGTCGGTCCCTGGGCAAAGGTCCATTACCATCCCATGCTGTGGAGCCGTCCCAAAGTGGACGCGGCGGCCACATACACACTCTATCTCATTCCCTGACAGGAAGACGCACCATGCCGACCTTTGATTCATTCGCGGAAAAATACGACACCTGGTTCAAAACCCCGCTCGGGAAGTACGTGGCCGACACGGAAAAGAGGCTGATTCTGGACCTTGCCGAACCCCGCACGGGGGAAAAGATGCTCGACGTCGGCATAGGAACCGGCTTCTTCGCCCTTGAATTTCTGAAACGCGGGGCAGAGATAACGGGAATCGACGTTTCTTTGAACATGCTCGAAATTGCCCGAAGAAAAGGCTTTGAGAATGTATCACCGGGAGACGCGGTCGATCTTTCTTTTCCCGATGAAACATTTGATCTTGTCGTCTCGATTACGGCGCTCGAGTTCATCAAGGAACCCAGGCGGGCCGTCTCTGAAATGTTCAGGGTCTGCAAAAAGGGGGGCAGAATCATCGTCGGCACGCTTGGGGCGGATTCGAGCTGGGCGTCTAAACGCCGTCAGGAGATGAAACAGAATCCCGCCTCGGTTTTTCATGACGCCCACTTCTACACATTGACGGATCTGCGCAGTATCTGCGCGGGCACAGGAAATAATTTGACGCTTGCCGGGGCGGTTTTCGCGCCTCCTTACGATAACGCCCTTTCTCTGTTCGCGGGAAAAATCATCGAACGCCCCTGCCAGCTTTTATGCCCCGGCCGGGGGGCGTTTCTGGCCTTCCGGATCGACAAGTAATCCGTTCTTTTTGGAGTTTTTATGGAAATTTCAGCTCAAATAAGCCTCTACCCCCTCGGGAAGGAACATCTGCACGAGGAAATCAGGCGGTTTGTCGAGATTCTCGAAGCCAAAGGGCTCAACTGCACGATCGGCAGCATGTCCACCCTGGTCGCCGGCGATTCGGCGACCGTTTTCCCCGCCCTTCAGGAGGCCTTCGAATATGCCGCCTCGCGCGGGGGCTACGTCATGGTATCGACCATTTCCAACGCCTGCCCGGTATAGGAAAACATTTGCGGTTCCCTGTGCCGCCGCGCCCTGCTTACGGTTATTTTCCGACTTTCCTTATCATTTCCGGGTGATGGAGCGGATCTTCCATCCGGGCCGTATGGCACACCTGACAGTTGCCTCCGGCCGCTATCGGACGGGGGATTTTCTGGTACTGCAGCGGCTGAATGTTATCCCTGCTCGCACCGAAGATGTTCTGCGCCGGGTAGTTGGCATGCATGGAGTTGTGGCAGGCGATACACCTTACCGCTCCCGCCTCGTCCGTTCTGTTTCGATAAAGCCCATTGGCATCCTTTCCCCACTTGTTGAAGCTGGCGAACCCGGCAGCCGGTTTTTTGTAGTCCACATGGCAGTTCAGACAGTCCGGTTCCTGAACCCAGGGCGAGCGTGGCACGATTTTGTCGGCGCCGCCGACAGCGGCTGTTTTAAGGTTTTTCAGCAATCCGGCCGATGTCCGGGCGCCAGGCTGCCCCTTGAGCAGCGCCGCTGCATGCTCGTCCATGGACCCGTGGCAATCGGTACAGCCGATACCGAACGTCACATGCACGCCCCGGTCGCAGACAGTGTTTCCGAAAGGGGCGCTGGGATGGCACAGCGCACAGGCCTTTGAGCCTTCCTCATGCATGTAGTTCGCGTGCCATCCGTGGATTGCCGCCGAAAAGTTGTTGTATCCCGGTTTTCCCTTCGAGGCGACTGCCGGGTCGGCGTGGCACTGCTGGCACATCACCGGCTTGCCCGCATTGGCCGACTTGAGCAGTTGGGTGTGGTTGATCCGGTCGTGGACACGCAGGATATTGTCCGCCGTTTCACCGGCCAGACCGGAGACGTTATTCCAGCGCCAGCCGCCTTCATGGCAGTTGCGGCAGCCGATTTCGGTGGATACGGGTGCGACCACGCTCGTCTTCTGCAGGATCTTTCCGGTTTTTTTGTCGATCGCCTCGAGATGGAAAAGCGGATAGGGATTATACTCGCCGTTGTCCCGGTATGGGGCAGCCGGGATTGCCTCGGCGACGAACACGCTGTCCTTTTTGTCGAAATCAAAAACACCGCTCATCCCTTTCCCGGCGATCCCGACATTCGGATCGATCCCGCGTCCGTAGTAACCCGGGGCAAATTCCCAGAAGCGGACATGCCGGGAGGGATTCTCAAACCCCTTTTCTACCTTGTATCTGATTTCGACACCGTCGGCCACCATCTCGGGAGGATCGCCCCTTCTTATCAGAAGCGCCTGGAGCGTGTTCGCCGGAGGCAAAAACATGAACCTGTCATAGGCGTCGCTCAGGCAGTGCAGACCGATGTCGTTCCACGCGAGCAGAACGTAGTTGTCCTTCTTCGGATCGAACGGAGGGATCTCCACCGGCGTCTGTTTTGGCGTGAACCGGGCGGGCGCGGTTTCCAGACTCTTGCCGTTGAGTTCACCGGCTATAAATGCCGCGAGCGCCTCCCTTTCCTCTACGGTTCCGACAAAAGGCGGCATATACGTCAGCGCCTTCCCCTGGCCGTACAAATGGGAAATGACGCCCCTGTAGGTGAGATGTTTCGTCTTTTCCACGATGTCGTTTTTCACCCCGCGGATCGTATGGCACGCAAGGCACTGGATGTTGAACAGTTCCCTCCCCGCCTTCATCCGGTCGGCCCCTTGCGCCTGCCGGACGGGGGTCCATCGGGCGAGTTTCAGCAGTCCCTCCCGGTTGATCTTTTCCACATCGGCTGCGGCAATCGACGTCGAGTACATGAAATCCTTGATGACAAACGGCTTGCGCGCGTACTCGCGGAGGTACTCGAACGAACCCATCCAGCCCAGGCCCGCCAGAATGATCACGGCCACGGCGTATTTCTGGAGGCGGGCGGGAACCCGGATCAGAAAGAGGGCGCCCGTTGCGCAGATCAGGATGGACGTCGCCATGAAAACAACGATCGGCAGGTGGCTCTGGTTGTTCAAAACAAAATTGGCGAATCGCGCGTCCCCGGGAATGGCCCGGTAATACCAGATAGCTGACAGGGCGATGAGCGGCGCCGGATAGTAAATCCATTTGACGCAGTAGCGCATCAGCCTCTTTCGGAAAGCCCCCTGCGGCAGAAAGACCGCCGTCAGCATCCCGAAGAAACCGGCCAGCATCAGGGAAATGCCCGTCCGGAAAAACAGCGACGGGAAGTAGGTCGGGTTGAAAAAGCCGTCCCAGAAATCGAACGTTTTCAGCCACGCGCCCGGCGTCAGCATGAAGGCAACGATCCCGTTGATGACAACGAGGCTCAGCCAGGCAAACAGCGCGTAGAGAAAGATGACGTTCAGCCTGTCCCGGATTGACATCTGCGCGTAACGGTAGTGGTAAACAAGAAGCGCGACAATCTCGCCGACAAAGAAAACCCATTCGATCGCCCATCCGAAGACAAAATGATGGATCAGAAGGGACGTCGCGGCCGGGTTGGCAAGGGCGATGATGAACCATATCCCGACGCCGGAAACGCCGCCGAAAGAGCCGTAAAATTGTCGGCCAGAAAGTCCATCCTGAGCAGATAGCGAAGCGCCGCCATCAGCGCCATCGTCGCCAGGACATGAATCAGGGCTGCCCGGTATTTTCCCATGAACGCGTAAACGGCCGCCCCGATGCCGGCGAGGATTCCCAGCATCAGTACCGCCGTCCGGAGCCCGTCTTGTCCCATGAATTTCAGGATGAACGGCTCGGGGAGGGCCAGAAGATACCAGAACCCGACGCCCATCTGGAGCGCCGTCCCGATCCCCAGAATTCTGAGCCCGTATTTGACGCCCTCTGCACGGTGCTGATCCGTTTTGCGAAGCGTGAAAACCGTCGCGTAAAAAAGCCCGCCCAGGGCCAGCGAAGCCGCCGCAAAATGGAGAAACCGTGGATAAAGTGTCGCATCGGACCAGTTGAGAATCGTCCCGCCCCGGTTCTGGAAATAGGAAACCCACCGCTCGGGCTGTTCCATCAGTGCGTTGTTGCTGACCTGAATGAACCCGACATAAACAACAAAGGCGATAGATACCATAAGGGGCAGCCACCCGGCCCATCCGGGGGACTCCATCTTTTTCTGGTGGATGTAGGCGCCGTAATAGGCCAGGATCAAAACCGGGATGATCATGATCCAGTACACCGCCATCAGAACGGAGCTTGCGTAGAACAGGTTTCCGAAGGTGACCTGCATGAAAAGGAGCGGGGCTACGCCGAGATTGATTCCCAAGGCAAACAGCGTCGGCAGCTTGCGGGCGATCGGCTGGTCAAGGGCGGCGTGCGCCTCCGACCGGGGGTGAAAGAGGCGATTGTACAGCAGGATGAGCCCGCCGCCCAGAAGGGCGTTTATGACGATGATGTGGAGCAGAAACAGCAGTTGCTCCAGCGCGATCAAGAGCCAGGGGGGAGCGGGCAGGACATCCGGGGCGGGAATGAGCAGATTGGCATCCATACGGCCTCCTGTCAGAATGGGGTTTTATCCGGCTGGAGGATCCGGTTTGCCGATGCGGTCGCCTGCAGCCTTTATGTAATGGAGTTCGACGCCTATTCCGGGCATATCTTGAACGATATCGGCCTGGCGAGCCCCGGGGCGCTGAACAACCTTACGCAGGTTGCCATTGCTACAAGGCACGAAGCCAAGCGACCCGGAAAACGCCCCAATAGAAAATGGCAACGCATGACGTTTTCACGTACAAAGGCCTGAATCCTTTAACTGTATGACAAGTCAGCGGGCCAGACCGAATATGCTGTCCACTTCAGTCAGATGCCTGTCGAACAAAAGTTCTTCCGGGGAGAGACCAAAGCTGTAACCCATAAGCTGTGTGAAATAGACAATGGGCATACGGGGGTGGACGCCAAAAGTTTTCTCCATGTCGTCCTGACGGGCGTCAAGATTCGCATGGCACATGGGGCACGCCACGGCAATGGCATCCGCCCCTGCCGATTTGGCGTCCTCGATGATCTTGTGGCTCAGATTCACCACAATGTCCGGTTTGGAAAGAGCCAGGGAACCGCCGCAGCAAACAGTCTTGCGAGACCATTCAAGGGTGGTTATCCCGGCGGCTCTCAATACCCTGTCCATGCTCTCCGGATACCCGTCAACATCGAACCCTGTTATTTTCGGGGGGCGGGTCAAAAGGCATCCATAGTAGCATGCCACCTTCAGCCCGGAAAGATCACGCTTCACAAGACCGGGAATTCTGGATGCCAGGGGCTCTTCGGCAAATATCGTCACCGGATGGATAATGCCGACATCTTCGTTGCAGTCCTTATGGATGACTTCCACGACATCCCTTCTGAGTTTTTTATCGGTCTTTACGCTGTGCTGGGCTGCCTTGAACCGGGAGAAGCATTCCGCGCACGGGACGATCACTTCATCCAGCCCCATCTCTGGCAGGCGCGCCAGATTGGTCATTGGCAACGATGCTGCAAGCAGCCTGGAAAGATTGTGTCCCATGGTAGCGCCGCAGCAAACCCAGTTTTCGATCTCAACCAGCTCAACGCCCAGTTTATCGCAAACGGCCCGTATGGAGACGTCGAATTCCTTGCCCGTCGAATGGAGGGAACACCCGGGATAGTATGCGTATTTCATGCCTTCTCCTGTTTTTTGACCCGCCTGAATATTTTGCGTGTTTCCCATGCGCCTTCAAATCCGGGAAGGAGGTTAAACTTATTTTTTTTGAGCATCTTCATTCCCATGCCCAGATCCTGGGTAAATTTCCGCGTGCGAAGCTTGATCACGCCAACCATCCCCAGTTCATACATACGACCAAACCACCTCAAATTCTGGGCAAAGCTTTTGGTTACCGCAAGAACATCAGGCTCCCGCGGCGTTTCTTTGTTGCGCTCCATCAGAATCTTGACCGCATCAAAAGCCCCGGGAATATCCACATCCTGAGGACAGCGCGTACTGCAGGTCAGGCAAGAGACGCACAACCACATGGTATTGCTTTTGTAAACAACATCATGCAGGCCTAACTGCATCGCGTGGATAAGCTGTGTGGGGGTCAGATCCATGGCATAGGCAACAGGGCAGCCGGTGGAGCATTTGCCGCACTGGTAACAGAAGCTGACATCAATATCACTGACCGCCGCCACGGCTTCACCAAGCTTGAAGCTCTTTTCCTTCAAAGTGATTATTTCTTCGGTCATAATCTAAACAGCCTCTTTATTCTTGCGGATTATGGCTCTTTTCCCCTCAGGAAGAGGCGGCGGAGCCGGCTTGCCGACCATCCGGGTAACCGCGCCAAATTTTGAAGGACAAACCTCAAGGCACGTCCCGCATTTTATGCATTTATCCTGGTCAATGATATGCACCTCCTGCTTGGCGCTGATGATCGCTTCGACAGGGCACCTCTTCGCGCAGATCATACACGCCTGGCACTTTTCAGGATCGATATAATAGGAGGGAACTTCGCTGAATAAAGCGTCAATCTCCTCTTTCGTAAAATACCGGTCATATTCTTCAGGATTTTTAAGAGGGGCGCCCAGCTTCTCGTTTTTTACGAGCTTGATCCAGGGGACGAGCCTGATCACTTCGGCGAGTTTTGATTTTAATTGCTCACCGTCCAACCCCTCACTCTTGCCCAGGGGCCCCAACTCTTTTATCTTTTTATTGAACTCATTCATGTATTCGTGAAAAAGCGTGCCTTCCGCGGAAGACGTCCATGAAATCCTGAGCCTTTCCGGGTTAAGCCCGATGTGCTCCATGATTCTCTTGCACAAAAGCACCATATTCACCGCATGGTAATTTCCATGGGTAATAAAATTACATTCGCCCAGATGGCACCCGCCGATATACACGCCATCATTGCCATTCGAAAAGGCGTGTAAAACATGCGCAAGGTCCACTCTGCCCGAACAGGTGACCCGTATAAGTCTTATCTCCGTTGCATATTGTAGTCTGGAAACTCCAGCCAGGTCAGCAGCCCCGTATGCTCACGTGTCGCACGCAAAACCCAGTATCCGGGGTTTAAATTTAGCGCCTGTACCCATTTAGCCTCCTCAAAAAATGCAAATCATCCGAAAAGCAAATTTTTTCCCATCCGTTGTTTTGTCGTTTATTTTTCTTCCTTCACCCTTTATCCCGCCCTGTGGGCATCGCCACGTCGCCCTCAGGCTGCATCAATCTTCATCATGATCTCATCTTCCTCCCGGGTCGCGGCATCGATCTGGTTCATCAGCTCATCGTCCGTATAGTGCTTCAGGGAAATTGCGCCCGTCGGACATTTTGAATTGCAAAGGCCGCAACCTTTACAGAGGACAGGGTTAATGGCAGCCTTTTTGCCCTGCTTTGAATCGCGCAGCTCCAGGGCGCCGTAGGTGCAGACATCAACGCATGCGCCGCATCCCATGCACTTCTTTTCGCTGATCTCGCAAACAGACCCGGATGCTGTTACCGTATCTTTTGAAAGGAGCGTCAGGACACGGCCCGCGCATCCATAGGACTGGTTGACAGTTTCCTGAATGAACTTCGGATAATGCCCCATTCCGGTGAGATAAACGCCGTCCGTGGCAAATTCAACAGGCTTCAGTTTAACATGGGCTTCCTTGAAGAACCCGTCGGTATTCAGGGTAACCTTGAACAATTTGGAAATTTCTTCTGTCTGTGACGAAGGAATGACCGCTGCGGCCAGAGAGAGCAGATCGGCATCGATGGCGAGCTTCCTGTTCAAGGTTTGATCCGTCACCGTAACCCTCAGAACACTCCTGCCCTTATCGTTAACAACTTCAACCAGGGGCTGGTCATCCGGCTCATAGCGGATGAATCTTATCTGCCTGGCTCTTGCCTCCCTGTAGTAATCTTCCCTGAATCCGTACGTTCTCAAATCCCTGTAGAGAATGTAAATATCAATGGCCGGATTGATCTCCTTGAGCTTCAGGGCGTTCTTTACAGCCTCGCTGCAGCATACGCGGCTGCAGTAATTCCTCTCTTCATTCCTGCTTCCCACGCACTGGATCATCACAAGCTTTTCGGCGTTCACGATCCTTTCGTCGCCCTTCGACATCAGCTCCTCGAGCTCCAGATGCGTCATGACCCTCTCGTCCTGCCCGTAGAGGTACTCCCGGGGTTTGTAAACCTCCGCGCCTGTTGCAAGAACGGTTGCGCCATGCTTTATTTCGCTGACGCCCCTGTCCGATTTTACTGTGGTAACGAAATTCCCGATATAACCGGCAGCCTGGGTGATAACGGCGTTATGGTGCACATGAATCAGAGGATGTTCGTATATCTCTTTGACAAGACCGTTGAGATATGCCTGGACATCATCCCCCTCAAGGGTGTGGTGAATTTTACTCGCAATGCCGCCGAGCTGGCCTTCTTTTTCCACAAGGTAAATCTCATGGCCCTGTTTCGCAATAGACAGAGATGCGTTCATGCCGGCAATCCCCCCGCCGACGACCAGAACGGCTTTATTGACCGGCAGATCAAATTCCTGAAGCGCCTCGAGATGGCAGGCTCGCACGACCGACATCCTGATCAAATCTTTTGCCTTTTGCGTGGCATCTTCCTTTTCTTTGGAGTGAACCCACGAGCAATGCTCCCGGATATTTGCCATATCAAGAAAATACTGATTCAGCCCTGCCTCCCTCAGCGTATCACGGAACAACGGCTCAAGGGTCTTTGGGGTGCATGCGGCGATGACGACCCTGTTAAAACCCTTTTCCTTCGCCATCTCCGTTATTTCTTTGGCCGAATTGGTCGTGCAGGAAAAAAGCTGTTCCTGGGCATAAACAACATGGGGAAGGTTTTTGCAATACTTGACTGTGTCCGGGACATCGACGACCCTGCCGATATTCGCGCCGCAGTGGCAGACGAAAACTCCCACTTTCGTCTCTTCCTGAGAGACATCCCTTTCCGCTGGATAAACCCTCTCCCGGGAAAGCTCTCCCCTTCTGTAATCGAGCATCTCGCCAACCTGCGAGCCGGCGCCGCTGGCGCTGAATACCGATTCCGGAATATCCAGAGGCCCTTGCAAACCTCCGCTTACTAATATTCCCGGCCTGGTGGAAAGCATGGGATTAAAGGCGCCGATTTTGCAAAAATTATGGGATTCAAGATCAATGTTGAATGTATCTGCTATGGCCTTCACATCAACAGGCGGCTGTAATCCGACGGACAGCACCACCATGTCGAACTCTTCCTCTTTTACCCCTTCCCCGGGAATAAAATACCGTACAGATACATTCCTTGTTGCGGGATCCTCCCTGACGAGAGATGGATAGCTTCTTATGAACCTGACGTCGGAGAGGTTTTCGGCCCTCTGGTAAAAACGCTCGAAATCCTTTCCAAAAGCCCGTATGTCGTTATGGAAGACAGTGCACTTTGCCTCCGCGTCATGATCCTTGGTAAGGATCACCTGCTTTTGGGTATATGCGCAGCATACGGCGGAACAATAGCTGTTCCCCCCCTCGGTCGCCTGTCTTGAACCGACACATTGGATCCAGGCTATATTATGGGGATGCTTCCTGTCGGAAGCGCGCAATATCTCACCCGAGTAGGGGCCGGTGGAACACAGCAGGCGCTCATAATCCATGCTGGTGACAACATTTGCAAATTTACCGTAGCGATATTCCTCCCCGGGCTGCGGCTTATAAGGCTCAACGCCCTGGGAAAGAATGATTGCCCCTACCTTTATCTCCATCTTTTGAGGAGTCTGGTTAAAGTCTATGGCCTTATTTTTACATACGGCTTCACAAACCCTGCATTTGCCCTCCTTAAGATAAAGACAGCTTTCATCGATATACGTAACAAGCGGTATTGCCTGCGCAAAATATATATGGATAGCCTTATTGTTCGACAGCTCCTCGTTGTATTGATCAGGATAGCTTACGGGACAGTACTCCACGCAGGTCGTGCACCCGGTGCATTTATCCGCCAGCACGTACCTTGGCTTCCTGGTCAGGGTTACGCTGAAATTTCCCGCCTCGCCTTCAACTTTATCAACTTCGGTATATGTAAGAACTTCTATGTTTGGATGACGGCCGACCTCGACCATTTTGGGTGCGAGGATTCAGATGGAACAGTCATTGGTCGGGAAGGTCTTGTCCAACTGGGCCATGTGCCCGCCTATGCTCGGCGCCTTCTCAACCAGATACACCTTGAAGCCGGTCGTAGCCAGATCGAGGGATGCCTGGATACCGCTGATCCCGCCGCCTACAACCATGACATCTCCAAAATTGCCCTCTGTGAAACCTTTGCAAGACTGCTGCGACTCTGGTTCTTTTCCCATTTTCCCCGTCCTTGTCAGGTTTATTGCGTTTCCTAAATCAGTTTATATGAGAATATATTTTCCCCGTTCGATATCAATATGTTGCTCAATCATGTTTTCGCAGGGGCACGGCATGCCGTATCCCCGCACCGTGACCTCGTATCTCCGAAATCAGTCCTTCCGGGAGGCTGACATCCGGGCGACGGTGTCCAGTATCTTCTCCAGGCCATATTTATCAACCAATGACGCCACACCGGTTTCCATATCTCCGAGCGCCTCGCTTCCGTCGTCAATCTCCTCTTCCCGCTCTTCGTAAACGAGCGCCTCGTTGACGCACCACTGAACGCACAGGGGCGTCTCCTGGGACGGATCGTCCTCGCACATGTCGCACTTCAGGGGAAGCCCAGAATCAGGTTCCTTGAAAAGCGATCGGGATGGACACGAAGCCCTGCAGAAGGCGCACTCGCCGTATTCCTTTCCGTCAAGGACATATTTATCCCGGCCCATGCATTCGGCCGGGGTGTATTCCCCCGCGTAAACAGGCAGATATATGTCGCTTAAGGGATCGCGAATCACCCGGATCCGGGATCTTTCCGGGTTGTTGCTGCTGTATTTGGGGCTTGCGTGAAAGGCCGAGCAGATCATCTCACAGGCCCGGCAACCGTTGCACTTATCAGCGACGACCTTGATTGTTTTGATTTTCTTCTTAACCTTCATTTTTCAGGATACCCCTTCGTTCCAGATCTTCACTGACATAGTCCATCGCCAGCTCGTGTAAAGACTCTTTCGTGGGAATGCCTTCGCTATTCCACCCCTTGAATTTGTAGTACGCATCCAGGAGCTTCTCTTCAAGCTCGGGAAATCGCTTCTTCCAGTGGTCTTCCGGCGGCTTCTCGTCGGCTCTTCGCAGCCCTCTTCTGACGTTGATCGCCCGAATCAGGGTTCGATTCCTTCTGGCAATCTGCGAAAGTCTGGCTTCATCGATATCGAATCCGGTCGCCGCAGAGAGCAGCAGGGGGTAATTGTGCATATGGTAGGGGGGCTTCAGCGGGAATGACGAGAGGCCGGCGCAGATGCCTGCGGCGTCATCGATGTAGTGCATCTTCTCCATCCAGTCCACAATTTCACAGGACATCTCGACGGTCGGATAATAGGGATTCGAGTTCTCCCCGCGGGGCTCCCAGTCCAGAAAATACTTCTTGAATTTTTCGTCGGGAACCTGGAACCAGTCCTTTACAAACTCTTCCCTCTCCTCCATCGTGTTAAACGGCGCCTGGGGAAACTGCCCTTCGATCTGGGTGATCCCGATCTTTTCTCCGGTCGAATACATAAGAAAATAAAGGGGATTGAGCATTCCCAGTTTGAGGGGGAGCTGCTCGTGTTTTTTGATGTTGTTGTGGGCAAAGGCATCCGCCCCCTTGCCGATGCGCTGGGCCGCCCAATAGGTGCCATCGGCCAGAATATCGCCAATCCCTTCGCGCCGGACAATCTTGTCAAGCAGCCAGTAGAATCGATCCTCGTTGCCGGTCGGAAATCCCGGCATGTCCGCGTCCGTCAAAATGCCTGCTTCGTAAAGTTCTATGGCGAAGGCCATCGTCTGCGGCGCTGAAAAGGCGTCCACCCCGTATTCTGTCGCTTGTTGCGCTATTTTAAAGCCGAATTTCAGATCGGACATGGCCCCCATGGCATAGGTGAGCTTCGAGTAGCATTTCATCATGTAGGTCGGGGTGTCGGGAACGGCAATGGTCGCGCCGCATTTCATCGGGCAGTTATAGCAACTGATCAGCCTCTCCCGCGCGTTTTCCTGGGTGTCCCGCCAGTCTTCTTCAACCTCTTTTGTCCAGAAACCCTTCCGCCTGTGGCGGGCGTTTCCCCAGGCGAAGTTCTCGGTATGCCACGACTCATCATGGATCGCCATCTCCTGGGGCGATCCGAGTCCGGAAAGAATGGCCGGCACGCCGGGGATGGGATGCGTGGAGCGGAACTTGATATAGTTGAGCACGTCATTGCAGAGACCAATAAACGGGGCGGGCCTGGCAATATTGACGTCCTTTGTTCCCCGCACGGCAATCGCCTTTAAGCCCTTGTCTCCCATGACGGCGCCGACGCCGCCCCGGCTGGCGCTGGAGCGGCCCTGCTCGATGGAGGCATAAAAGACCCTGTTTTCGCCGGCAAGACCGATGGAGGCGATCTGCGCCTTCGGTTCGTTCAGCTCCTTTTTGATCAGTTCCGCCGCGTCGCCGGCGCCCTTTCCCTGCAGATGGGAGGCGTCGCGAATCTCTACCTTGTCGTTGCTCACCCACAGATAAACCAGTTTGGGCGACTGGCCGCGAATGATAATCTTGTCGTAGCCGGCGTATTTTAATTCCGGGGCGAAAAACCCCCCCATCATCGAGTATGCCATCAATTTGGTCTGGGGGGAAAAGGTGGAAACAATGGTGCGGTTGGCGCTGGGGGCGGGGGTTCCCACCAGGATGCCGGCGCTGAAAATAAGCAGGTTTTCGGGAGCAAACGGGTCGGTCTCAGGGGGAACCCTGTCCCACAAAATTTTGGCATTGGCGCCCAGCCCCCCCAGGTGAAGCTCCGTTTCTCGTGGATCCGTTTCTACCCTCTCAATGCTTCCCCGCGATAGATCAACTTCGAGATTATACCCTGTCTCAGCGTACCTCATTTTCTTCCTCTCTTTAAGTTACCTCAATGTGCAGCGTGGCTTTAAACTGGTCATTGACAAAAAAACCATTCAATTTCACATAAAAAACCGGCAGTTCATGAACCTGAACCTTCGCTCTGCCATACGAATGCATCCCCCCGGTTCTTATTTTTCGATACGATTCCTGCCGGGATGACGATGAATACAAGACAATCCCTTAAAAGTCGCGCGCCGCACTTCGAACAAATTTCACAGAACATGTCAAGCTCTTTTTTTTCATGAATCGTGTTTCCAGCCGCCAAACATCCCGGCTGCATTTTGCATACCCGGCAAAATACCGCGTTTTTTACAACAGGACAACTCGCCAATAAAAAACGGGGGCATCCCCCATTCCCGATACGCCTCCGGGGTTCATTCCAACGCGGGCTTTCGCCCGCAATCCAAAGAGCGCATTGCAAAACTCCTCCTGCGTCATTCCGTCGAAAGCCTCAAAAGCTGAGCTTAATGTTCATAATCCAGAGCCAATTGCAAAAGTCCCTGAATGTCGTACCGTCGAAAGACGGTATCCAGTCTTTTCAAGATATTCTGGACCCCGGCTTTATGAACATTAAGCTTGATGAGCTCGTCAAAAGTACATTTTCCCCTCCCCTTGCGGGAGGGGATTAAGGGGAGGGGAGAACGACATCCCGAAATACAGTCACTTATCGCCCCCACCCTGACCCTCCCCCGTGAAGGGGGAGGGAATTTCAGACTTTTGACGAGCTCATCAAGCTTGATGAACTCGTCAAAAGTCCAAAAACCGTCATTCCGGCGAAAGCCGGAATCCATAAGTGACTAAATTCACTGGATTCCGTGTCAAGCACGGAATGACAAAAAGGGGCAAAATCGACTTTTGACGAGAGCATCAAAATCTGGATTATGAACATTAAACGTAACTATTCAGCACTTAAAAAAGATTGTCATCCCCGAATGCTTCTATCGGGGATATGGTTTTAAAACCGGCGCCATATTCCCGATTACAACCTCGGGAATGACAGATTTTATTATCATAATGACAGATTTTATTATCATGCTGAATAGTTACGAAATTTGATAACTATTCAGCACTTAAAAAAGATTGTCATCCCCGAATGCTTCTATCGGGGAT
>DYTH01000140.1 GCA_020726025.1 Syntrophus aciditrophicus
TGCCAGCTTCTTTTAGAATCAAAGCAGTATGTCTTCAGATTGCCGAGATGATCAACACGTAAATGCAACTTTTATGAGGCGAATATCTTTCGTATTGTCATGTCTAATCTGTTTTTTGACCATCCCATACTGAACTCGCCATATGAAAATCCAATCAAGCATTGGGAGCTGGATAAAGACGGGCAACCCACCCAGAAGATCATCAACCAGCGCCGCGAAGCCAAATTCATCACCCCCATCCCCAAGCCCAAGAAGCACAAGGGCAAGGCGACGCAGCAGAAATTATTTGCCGATCACAGCCTGACTTCAGAGGGCCAGCAATACGACCCCACCTCAATCATCAATGCCTTACGCCAGCAAGTAGATAAATGGCGGAGCCTGCCCAACCCTGCTGACTGGCAGGTCACCCCGGAAACCGCCCGCCTCCTTCAACACTGGCGGCATCATGACTTTGGCGGTATCCGGCCATTCTTCTGTCAGATCGAGGCGGTGGAAACCACCATCTGGCTCATCGAGGTTGCCCCCAAATCCGGCAAGACCGGCAGCCGTTTTCTTGAGCATCTTGCCAACGCCAACAACGACGCAAACCCGGAACTCATGCGACTGGCGCTGAAACTGGCCACCGGCGCGGGCAAGACCACGGTCATGGCCATGCTCATCGCCTGGCAGACCATCAATGCCGTGCGCCGTCCTGCCAGCAAGAAGTTCACCCGTGGCTTTCTGATCGTGGCTCCAGGCATTACCATCCGTGATCGCCTCCGGGTGCTCCAGCCCAACGACCCGGACAGCTATTACCAAAGCCGTGAGCTTGTCCCCTCCGACATGCTGGCCGATCTTACGCGGGCAAAGATCGTCATCACCAATTACCACGCCTTCAAATTGCGGGAACGACTGGAGGTCTCCAAGGGCGGTCGCCTCCTTCTTCAGGGACGGGGCGGCGAGTCTCTCAACACCCTTGAAACCGAAGGGCAGATGCTCCAGCGGGTCATGCCCGAGCTGATGGGCATGAAAAATATCCTGGCCATCAACGACGAGGCCCACCACTGCTACCGGGAAAAGCCGCAGGATGCAGACGATGAAAAACTCAAAGGCGACGAGAAAAAAGAGGCGGAAAAGAACAACGAGGCCGCCCGTCTCTGGATCTCCGGCCTTGAAATCGTGGGCCGTAAGCTGGGTCTTTCCCGGGTTGTCGATCTTTCCGCCACCCCGTTTTTCCTGAGTGGTTCCGGCTATGTCGAAGGCACTCTCTTCCCCTGGTCCATGAGCGATTTCTCCCTCATGGATGCCATCGAATGCGGCATCGTCAAGCTGCCTCGCGTCCCGGTGGCAGACAATATCCCCGGCGGTGAGGTTCCCATGTTCCGCAACCTTTGGGAGCATATCCGTCTCAAAATGCCGAAAAAGGGCAGGGGAAAGGCGGTGGCTCTTGATCCGCTGGCCCTGCCTCCCCAGCTCCAAACAGCCCTTGACGCTCTCTACGGCCATTACGAAAAGACCTTTCATCTCTGGCAGCAGGCAGAAATCAAAACACCGCCCTGCTTTATCGTGGTCTGTAACAACACATCCACATCCAAGCTGGTGTACGATTATATCTCCGGATTTCAGCGGGAGAACAAGGACGGAACCAGCCAGTTGGAATTCGGGCGGCTGCCCCTGTTTCGCAACTTCGATGACCACGGCAACCCGCTTGCCCGGCCGCGAACCCTGCTCATCGACAGCGAGCAGCTTGAATCCGGCGATGCCTTGGACGATAACTTCCGCAAAATGGCAGCCCTGGAGATCGACCGCTTCCGCCGCGAGATCGTTGAGCGCACCGGCGACCGCCATCAGGCGGATAATCTCACCGACCAGGATTTACTCAGAGAGGTCATGAACACCGTGGGCAAGGAGGGGCGGCTCGGCGAATCCATCCGCTGCGTGGTCTCGGTCTCCATGCTCACCGAAGGCTGGGACGCCAACACCGTCACCCATGTCTTGGGGGTGCGCGCCTTCGGCACCCAGCTCCTCTGCGAACAGGTCATCGGCCGCGCCCTGCGGCGGCAGTCCTATGATCTGAACGAAGAAGGGCTGTTCAACGTCGAATATGCCGATGTGCTGGGCATTCCCTTTGATTTCACCGCCAAGCCGGTGGTGGCCCCGCCCCAGCCTCCCCGGGAAACCGTGCAGGTGAAGGCCGTCCGTCCAGACCGTGACCACCTGGAGATATGTTTCCCAAGGGTTGCCGGTTACCGGACCGAGCTGCCGGAAGAGCGTCTGACCGCCCAGTTCAACGATGATTCCGTGCTGGAGCTGACCCCGGATCTGGTTGGGGCTACGGAAACGCGCAATGCCGGGATCATCGGAGCGCCGGTCGATCTCAACCTGGCACATACCGGCGACATCCGGCCCTCTCAGATGATCTACGAGCTGACCTCCCATCTGGTTCTGACCAAATGGCGCGACGCCGATGGAGAGCCGCAGCTCCATCTGTTCGGCCAGTTGAAAAGGATTGCCCGGCAGTGGCTGGAAACCAGCCTGATCTGCAAGGGGGGAACCTATCCTGCCCAACTCAAATACAAGACCCTCGCCGATATGGCCTGTGAGCGGATCACGGCCGGCATTACCCGCGCCCATCTCGGCGACAGCCCCATCAAGGCGGTGCTTGACCCCTACAACCCCTCCGGCTCCACCATTCATGTCAACTTCAACACCTCAAAAACAGACCGCTGGCAGACCGACTCCCGCCGCAGCCACATCAACTGGGTGGTGCTGGACAGTGACTGGGAGGCCGAGTTCTGCCGCGTGGCCGAGTCGCACCCCAAGGTCAAAGCCTATGTGAAAAATCACAACCTCGGCCTTGAAGTCCCCTACCGCTACGGCTCCGAGACCCGCACCTATCTTCCCGATTTCATTGTCCTGGTGGATGACGGAAGTGACGCCCCCCTCCACCTCATCATCGAGATCAAGGGCTATCGCCGCGAGGACGCCAAGGAGAAAAAGGCCACCATGGAGACCTACTGGGTGCCCGGAGTCAACAATCTGGCCCGCTATGGCCGTTGGGCCTTTGCCGAGTTCACCGAGGTGTACCGGATCGAAACGGATTTCAAGGCAAGGGTGGAATCGGAGTTCAACCGGATGATCGAAAAATGTATGCAGAGGGAAGGATGAGGGTATGGAAACAAGTTTAACCCTGTTCGGGGGAAAAGAAATTCGCAGGGTTTATCATAATCAGAAGTGGTGGTTTTCTATCGCTGATGTCGTTGAAGTTTTGACAGATAGTAACGACCCCCGGCAGTATATCAAGCGGATGCGGCATCGGGATTCCGAGCTCGACGCCAAGTGGGGTACAATTTGTACCCCACTTGAATTACTTGCACCTGATGGCAAGAAACGCAAAACCAACTGCGCTACCACGGAGAGCTTGCTCCGGATTATCCAGTCCATCCCATCGCCCAAGGCCGAGCCCTTCAAGCTCTGGCTGGCAAGAGTTGGCTATGAACGGCTTGAAGAAATCGAAAATCCGGAGCTGGCAGCCACCCGTATGCGGGAACCCTACAAGGCCAAGGGCTACAGCGACGAGTGGATCGAAAAGCGGGTACGCGGCATTGCCATCCGTGACGAGCTGACCAATGAATGGAAGAAACGCGGGGTGAAAGAGCAGCGGGAATACGCAATTCTTACTGCCGAGATCAGCCGCGCCACCTTCGGCATGACGCCTGCGGAGTAGTGTCGAGCCGGGCGAATTTCAAAGAGATTCCGGAAGCAGTAAAGCAGAAGAAAATTGGGAAGGATCAACACGAATGAATCCTGTTATACATAGATTTTGCCCGTCTTGTATGTGTGTGGCGCACGCCATGTATAGAAAAGCCGACTTTTCTGTATATGTCCGCAGGCAGAGCAGGGGATGCCCATGACCGGGGACCTGCCGTCGCATAAGCTGCCACCCGACCCGGTGGGAAAAAAATCTGACGCGATAGAACCTGTCTATGCGCGCATCCGCACAGTTCTGGCTGAGGCGCGAAGCAGCGCCTGGCAGGCGGTTAATGCGGCCATGGTCGTTTCCTGCTGGGAAATCGGACGCATCATCGTCGAGGAAGAACAACGCGGCAATACCCGGGCCGAGTATGGAAAACAGATCATCAAGGAGCTTTCGTCCCGGTTGCGTAGCGAATTCGGCAAGGGTTTCGATCAATCGAACCTATGGAACATGCGGGCTTTTTTTCTGGCGTATCCAAAAATCGACGCGCTGCGTCGAGAATTATCCTGGACCCATTACCGTCTTCTGCTGCGAGTGGAAAAACTTGAAGCGCGAGCTTTTTACGAGGCCGAGGCTGTTCAATCCCGCTGGTCAACCCGCGAACTGGAACGGCAGATTCACTCACTCCTGTTTGAACGGCTCGCCCTGAGCCGGGATAAAGAAGGAGTGCTGGCGCTCGCCGCCAAGGGGCATGAAATTCACAAACCAGAGGATCTGGTAAAGGATCCGTATGTGCTGGAATTCACAGGAATCAAGCAGCACGAACGATTCCTCGAATCCGATCTTGAGCAGGCGTTGATAGACAAACTCCAGCACTTTCTCCTGGAACTGGGCAAGGGGTTTGCCTTCATGGCCCGTCAGCAGCGAATCACTCTGGATGGCCGTCATTTTTTTATCGATCTGGTCTTCTATAACCGTCTGACCCGTTCCTTTGTGCTTATCGATCTGAAGATCGGGGAACTGACCCATCAGGATCTTGGGCAAATGCAAATGTATGTCAATTTTTATCAGCGGGAAATGATGGCTGAAGGAGAAAGCCCGCCTATAGGCATTGTGCTTTGCGCTGACAAGAGGGATGCCGTGGTGCGCTATACCCTTCCTGAAGGCAACAGCCAGATATTCGCCTCCAAATACAAACTGTACCTGCCAACGGAAGAGGAGCTTGCCGAAGAATTGCGGCGTGAGCGCCAGCAATTCGAGCTGGAACAGCAGGTTATGGGGGAAGGGAAACCAATATCAGATACCGAGGACACTCCGTAATGGCAAAATCAGCAAACAACCTCACCGTCGAAACCCTTACCCACGGCGACGCCACCCGCAAGAACATCCCCACCGCCGAATACCAGCCGCTGGTCTCCGAGGCAGAGAAGCAACCCGTTCAGGTGGCTTACGCGCGGCGCAACCGCGACCTGGACCCGCAACTGGTCTGGCGCGGCAAGGACGAGCAGGACTGGTCTGATCTGATGGTGCAGGCCCCGCCCCTGTATATTCAGGAGAAGGTGCATCCCAAGGTGTTGATTGACGACTTGCGTCGTCAATCAGTGGCCGGTGGCCAGCGGCCAGTGGCCAGGCAGCTCGACCTCTTTGCCGACTTCAACGGCCTGCCCGATGACAACGCCAAGACCGAGTTTTACCAGCACGACGCCCACTGGGCCAACCGGATGATTCTGGGCGATTCCCTTCAGGTCATGGCCTCGCTGGCCGAGCGCGAGGGGCTGCGGGGCAAGGTGCAGTGCATCTACTTTGACCCGCCCTACGGCATCAAATTCAA
>DYTH01000141.1 GCA_020726025.1 Syntrophus aciditrophicus
GACCCTCCCCCGTGAAGGGGGAGGGAATTTCAGACTTTTGACGAGTTCATCATTATTCGGGTGCGATCTCCATGCAACAGATGTGGGGCGCCGTGGTCTGGCAGAAAATCAAGCGGCCCCGTCTGGGGGATCTGGCCTGCAAGCTGGACTGGCTCGACGCTATTGACATAAAGAATATCCTGCGTCAACGTCAAAAGGGAGAGCTGTTTGGTGAATTTGCCTTGCGTACGGGGTTGTTGAGTTCCTATCAGCGCCTTGTCCTGCTTGGCCGCCAGAAGCTACTCCAGCCCCGTATCGGCGACTATTTCATAGAAAAGGGCATCCTTTCATCGAGCAGACTGGATGCGATGGAAAAAGCGCTCAGGGAACACAATCGTCGATACTGGTTCACCAGAGACTCATCCTTTGGCGTTGCCGCAAAAAAGAAGGGATACTGATCCGCGACGGTGAAAAATGGTCTGTAATGTCCCTGCCTGTCAGCGCCTGTCTGGTAAAAATGATTGCAGCAACTGCTCACGTTCGCCGGGTTTGAGACGCACGGGCTGCATCAGGGCATTCTTGTTTATATCAAGTGGATTATCCAGCCATTTTTTCAGCCTTTCGGTATCCCAGGGCTCGGCATTGCCGTATGTCCAGGGGTAAAATCCGGAAAAGAGGCCGGAGAGATTCGGGCCGGCATTGCTGCTGCCCAGGCCGCCGAATTTTTCACTGAGGAGTTTGTGGCACTTGCCGCAGTGCAAGGTAAAGACATTTCCCTGAATATTTTCCGATTCCATAAAATGAATCGCGATGGGGATTTCATTCACCGGCGGGCTTGTAAATTTCCCCCGTGCCAGGATGGCGTTTACCAGAGTGGCGATCTGGATATCGTTCAAATGAAAGTCAGGCATGTACAGAGCCGGGTCCCGGATGGAATGATGGATATTCCGGGCCTTCCCCGCAACCCCTGTCAGATCGAGGCTCACAGCAAGGGGGTTTCCCTTTTTTTCGTAACGATGGCAGCGCCGACACGCGAGGCCATTGATCAGTTTCTTCCCCCGCTCCACCACGGGGCTCCCCTCGATATGGTAATGGGCAAACCTGCCGGCAACGAGGTCGTGATGGGCAATCTCCTTGCGTTCGGTGCGGTCGTCTCCCCGATGGCAGCTTACGCAGGCGCCCTGACAGACCTGATGCGGTCGGTGGCAGGCGACGCAGGCGCTCTGACCGGTCGAAAAGGCGTCGTAGGCCGGAAGAGCCGCAAGAAGCAGCATCACCAGGAAGGCGCGATAAAGAGCCAATTTTCACCTCTGAAGAACATGGCGACTATCGTCAACGAAACAATGGCCGTAAAAGTCAGAATCGTAAGAATCGTCACCAGAAGCTGCTCCCGGGAAAACCAGCGGGCCCGGGAGGCCGGGGGGCTGATCGGCAGCCAGGGGAGCAGAAGAAAAAAACCGCCGATCGCTGCAACTAGATACGAAAGATAATTGGAGTGGCTCACAAGTTCCTGAATCCAAAGAAGAAACCATGCCGACTTGACCGGATTGGGAACGTGGCGGATGTCTGCCGGCGCCTGAAGCGGGGCCGTGATGAAAAACGCCAGCGCAACGACAACGCCGCAGAAAAGGGCCGCTGATATTTTTATCAGACGGAAGAAACGAGGGGAACTTTTTATGTAATCGCTCACAATCGAACCTCAACCAATCATTCAAGATGCTTACAGATACGGCAAAAGCCCCCTGTCTTTCCGGATGCGGTAGAAATGAATCCCGGAAAGACAGAGGATGGACAGCGGCAGCAGCACGATGTGCAGAATATAAAAACGCAGCAGCGACATCGGCTCCCCGACTCCATCGGGAACCAGGATTCCCCGCACCTGGGGTCCCGGAAACGTGGTTCCGACCAGTTCCATCCCCGTCTGGGTCGCCCACAGGCTGAGCTGATCCATCGGCAGCAGATAGCCGGTGTACGCATCGAAAATGGCGATGCCAAGAAGTGAAAAACCAATCACCCAGTTGAACTCCCGCGGCTTGCGGTAGGCCCCGGTAAGAATGACCCGCAGCGTATGGAGGAAAATAAGGACGAGAAAAAAGTGGGAGGAAAGCCGGTGCAGGCTCCGCAGATACCGCCCTCCCCAGATGGATTCCTCAAGATAGAGGATCGACTGAAACGCCCGCTCCGGCGACGGCTGGTAGTAAAAAAGGAGCAGCAGCCCGGATGCCGAAAGCAGCAAAAACGCCGTCAAGGCCAGCCCCCCCAGGCAGAAGGTGTAGGTTATCTTCAGATTACCCTGACGGACGACCCTGGGGAATATGTGTTTTAAAAATTCCTTGAACAAAGCCCCGGCTCCTTTGGAGGAACCCCCTTCCCTCGACCCCCGCCCGCCAGAGAAAGAGAAAAGGGGAGAGGATGGAAATCCATCCATCACATCGTGACTGAAATTTTCCCGTCGCGCTCCTCCACCCTGTAGCTCGGCAGCGGGCGGTCCGCCGGTCCCTTGAGGACGTTTCCCTCCCAGTCAAAGATGCTCCCGTGGCACGGGCAGACCAGCTCTTTGGATGCAGCCGAGACGGTGCAGCCCAGATGGGTGCAGACCAGGCTTACGGCGGATATTTTCCCGGATTCCTGAATGATCGCGACCCGCGCCTCTTTGTAAACCAGGGCGCCGTTTCCCGGAATGTCTTCCTTCGCCGCCGTGAGCAGCGTCTTTTTGCTCTTGCCGGTCGGCTTCAGAAACCTTGCCAGTGCAAAGAATCCGGAAACCAGGAAGGCTAACGCGACGACGAACCTTCTACGCGATGGAGTAATTTCTGCCATTTATCCAGATATCCCCTCCAGTAAGCGGGCGTCTTCTTCGACATCCGCAGATAACGTTCTCGGGGGAGAAAATCCCCGTTGACGACCTTCTGTCCTTCCCGATCCCAGAATGACTTCAGCGTCATCCCGTCGGCGGTCAGGTTATATATCCGATCCTCTTTTTTCTCCATGATAAACCTCCGTGCGTTTTGATGGCAGGCGTCGCACATGGGCGTCCCCCGCCGGATCGTGTGGGGGAAAAACGCCTTCCACTCGGCCGCAAAGAGCTGGTTTTCCTTCCCCGCGGGCCGGTTGTTTTTTACCGTGGTTCCGTAAAGGATAAACTCCGGTCGGATCGGGCTTACCATCCCTTGGGTGTTGATCCCCAGTGGCGGCGCATCCTGCTTTTTCAGATAGGAGCTTTTAACATATTCCCCACTGTTTTTATCCACTTCAAATTCCTTCTGCACCGGGCTGTTGATAAAACGGATGTAAAAGGTTCCATATTCCTGCGCCGTCCAGGCGGAATGGCAGGCGTAACATTCCAGCTTTTCCATGTGGGCGGCAATCCGGTGCTCGACGACATTTTTTTTCGGCTGATGGCAGTCCGTGCATTTTCTGGAAGACTTCGCCCCCGCGACGAGGCTCTTCATCGAGTGGCACGCCCCGCAGCTTATCCCGGCCTCCCGATGGACATCGGGCGTCATTTTAAGGTACTTCTCACCGTAGGCGGTCTCGCCCCTCTGGTAGCGGAGGCTGTCCTCGCGGGGGGCCATCCCGTGGTAATCTGCCCCGACGAAATAGCCCCGGTGACAATTGAGGCAGCTTTTGTCGGTTGCCCGGGCGATGGCGTGCCCGTTTCCACCGTGGCAGTCGGTGCAGCTCTTCAGGTGGCAGGATGCGCAGGTCTTCCCGAAAAAGCCGGGATCGTCCCTGCCGATCGTCCGCTTAACAAAGAGCTTCTCCCTGCTTCTCGTCGCCATCGGCTGATCGAAAAGAGCGCCGTAGCCCTGGTGACAGCCGACGCAGCCCGCGGCATGATGCTTTGCCGACGCAGGGTCGGCAATGACGTCGGGCTTCTCGCGGTGGCAGGAGATGCACGAAAGAGCGGCATGCACACCCTTCAGAACGACCGGATGGCAGGAGGTGCAGTTTTCGCCGGCAGCGCCGGGCGCCGGGCTAATGACCAGCAAGCAGGCGGCGATGCAGAGCGTCATCAAGCGCATCGTAATCGAGTTCCTTTCGGTAAATCGGGTCTTTGGCCTTGTCATGGCAGACAATGCAGAGATTGACGGCAAGCGTCCGCCTGACCTCTTTGGTGTTCAGGGGCCGGGAGTTTTCCCGGGTGATGGCGGAATAACTCCGCACCTTTCCCTTTTCCATCGTGATGAAGCCGTCAAGCGGCTTGTTCTTTGTTTTTTCACAGACCATCGTGCCGTGTATGCTGCCGCCTTCCACCACATGCTGACCGAAGCCGAGAAAAGCCGGATTGGCATGGCATTCGTTGCACCCGATCGCCTTCGTTTTGGTGTTGTGCGAAAAAAACGGGGCAAAGCGCAACTGGTTTTTCCCCTTGTACTTCGCCACGTATTCATCCATGGAAAGTTTCCCGTCCGGCTCGATGACGGTGACAAAGGTCTGGCAGCCGGGCGTTACCGGGGAAATTTTGCCCCGCTGGTTCAGCGCCAGCGGAAACGGGTAGAGCACCCGGTAATCCTCGGTCTCGCTGAAACGGCCGGGCGTCACCATCCTCTTTATGTAATCGACTCCCGGCTTGGTCTTGTCATAGGTGGTGTGGCACCCGTAGCATTGGGCCACCGTGCGGGAATGGCAGGCGTAGCATTCGAGGCGCTCGTGGCCGAAGATGGCGTGTTCGGGGGTGCCTGTCACGACCTTGCTCTTGAAGAGCTTCCCACTCCGTTTGCCCTGGACATAGACGATGCCGTCCTGGTAAAAGACATTGGAATACATCCGTCCTTTGGCGGTAAGCACCATCTTCATGCCCGGACGCATCTTTATTTTGTAATGCTGCGACTCGCGCAGCGCCTCCTCGCTTTCCCGCGTTATCTCCCGATAGCGGGGGCGTACGTCGCCCGCTCCATGACAATCTTCACAGGCGATTTCCGTCTGTAGGTACATGTTTTCATAGGCGTATCCGTCTCCCATGACATCACGCGAGGTGTGGCAGTCGATGCAGTCCATTCCGGCGGCGAAATGAACATCCGGGGCGATACTGGTCAAATTGCGCTTGCCGCTGGTCAGACGGGGGCCGGGCGCCCCGTTTTGGGTCGGTACAAGCGAGTTGTTGCCGTCATTGAACCCTTCGTAATAGAGGGCAATCCGGCCGCTCCGGTTGTGGCACCGAAAGCAGACCTTGTTGTCGGGAAGATTTTCCATGCGGTGGCTCGCCGAATAGGGGGATTTACCGCGAATTGCGGGATCCTTCCCCTCGTACGTGCCCCGGTCGTTGTAAGGAAAGTGGCAGGCCGCGCAGCCGGAGGCGTGACTTGCCGTGTAAACATTCGTGGTATCGACACCGACGTGGCACTGGGAACAGAACTTGCGGTACAACTCGCCGGAGAGGTGATCCAGATCGGCAACGCCGTTGAGCAAGAGTTCCTTCCCGTGCGCGTCGAACACCCGATCCTCCGTGCCCGCGTAGAGACGGCCGTTCTGGCCCTCCCAGGTCAACTGGATGTTCTTGATCATCCCGGTGGT
>DYTH01000142.1 GCA_020726025.1 Syntrophus aciditrophicus
GCGCCGACGAGGTACACAAGATGTCCGTCGCCAAACGCATTTTAAGGGAATACGCCAGTAAAAACGTAAAATAAGCTTATCCGTCGCCCCGGCAAAAACCGGGGCCCGAAAGATCTTGAGAATACTGGATACCGTCTTTATGAACATGAAGCTTCGCTTTCGACGGTATGACGCACAGGGACTTTTGCAATTGGCTCTGGATTATGAACATTAAGCTCCACTTTTGAGGCTTTCACCGGAAGGCTGCAGAAGGAGTTTCGCAATACGCCTGTAAAGGAGAAATTGGTGAAAGGTTTTCAGATATTCAAGGATTCGGTGAACCTCTCCAGCGAACAGATATGCACCGACTTTCTGAACGCGAACCGTGAGCAGATACGGATCAAGAAGGATGAAACGGCCGTCAGGAATCTTGTCAAGATTCTGGACGCGACGCTTGCGATCAGCAGCAGCAAGGGGTTCCAGGCGATGAGCGTGCGCGATCTGAGCCGCGAGGCAAACCTCAGCATGGGGGCCCTCTATTCATACTTCAAAAGCAAGGAAGAGCTCCTCGAGATGATCCGTAACCTCGGCTGCCGGATCATGAATCGGGTGCTTGCAGGCGAGATACAGCCGGATGCTTCCCCCCCGGAGAAGCTGGCCCAGGCGATCGAGGCTCATCTCTACATGAGCGAGCTGATGATGCCATGGTTCTACTTCAATTACATGGAGGCCAAAAACTTAAGCAAGGAAGAGCAGAAAAAGGCCATTGAAATGGAGCTTCACACCGAGGGCCTTTTCGCCGGAATCATAAAAGACGGCATAAACAAGGGATTTTTTCGTGACGTTGACCCGAATCTTACCGCGGCGCTCTTGAAGGCGATGCTCCAGGACTGGTATCTGAAACCCTGGAAATATCAGAAACGCTCCGTGTCCGTTGAGGATTATGCCCGTTTTCTCATCGGAATGATGGACCATTTTTTAAAGAACCCCCATGCCCGGGACGGGCACAACGAATGATGAAAGCGAAGCTTCATGTTCATAAAATCTGTAGATACGGGGTCACCGGGTAGGGGCAATTCATGAAAGCGAAGCTTGATGAATTCGTCAAAAGTACATTTTCCCCTCCCCTTGCGGGAGGGGATTAAGGGGAGGGGAAAACTACATCCCGAAATACAGTCACTTATCACCCCCACCCTGACCCTCCCCCGTGAAGGGGGAGGGAATTTCAGACTTTTGACGAGAGCATCAAGCTTAATGAATTCGTCAAAAGTACATTTTCCCCTCCCCTTGCGGGAGGGGATTAACAGGAGGGGAATCATGGATTTAACGGATGAGACGCGCCCGATTCGCGAGGGCGAGGAGTTCGACATCAAAAAGGTGGAGCAGTTTCTGAAGGACGTCATCCCGAATCTGACGGGAACATTGACTGTCGCGCAGTTCCCCGGCGGCCACTCCAACCTGACCTACCTGATTCGCGTCGGCGACCGCGACATGGTTTTCCGCCGGCCGCCCTTCGGCCGCAAGGTTAAAACCGCCCACGACATGGGAAGGGAATTCACGATGCTCAAGGCGCTCCGGCCCGCATTCCCCTACTGCCCGGAGCCGCTCGCCTACACGGAAGACGAGTCGATCATCGGCTGCCCCTTCTACGTCATGGAACGGATCAACGGGTTGATCATACGGAAGAATCTGCCGGAGTCACTGCCGCTGAAACCCTCAGAGGCAACCCTGCTCTGTGAAAGACTGACCGACGTCTTTGTCGAACTCCACCAGGTGGATTACAAAAAGATCGGCCTGGAGGGGTTCGGAAAGCCCGAGGGATACGTCAAAAGACAGGTGGAGGGGTGGAGCGAGCGCTACCGGACGGCAAAAACCCCGGATGCCCCTGATTTTGAGGAGGTGATGGCCTGGCTCCACGAAAAAATGCCGCCGGAGAGCCCCCATGTCTCCGTGATCCACAACGACTACCGTTTCGACAACGTCGTTCTGCACCCGGACGACCCGTTTCGGATCGTGGGCGTTCTCGACTGGGAAATGGCCACCATCGGCGATCCGCTGATGGACCTGGGCGGTGCGCTCGCCTACTGGACCGACCACGACGACCCGCCCGACATGCAGGCGATCCGGATGATTCCGACCCACCTGCCGGGAATGTTCACGCGGAATGACTTCATCCGCCGCTACGCAAAAAAGATGGGCGTCTCCGTTGAGAAAAGCGATTTTTACTCCTGTTTCGGGATGTTCCGGCTTGCCGGCATCGCCCAGCAGATTTACTGGCGCTACTACCACGGCCAGACGAAAGACGAGCGTTTCAAACTGATGATCATCGCCGTTTCGGTCCTCGAAAAGGCCTGTCGGCGTCTGATTGAAAAATCAGTTCTGTAAACTTTGATGCTTTCGTCAAAAGTCCAAAAACCGTCATTCCGGCGAAAGCCGGAATCCATAAGTGACCAAATTCACTGGATTCCGTGTCAAGCACGGAATGACAAAAGGGGACAAAATCGACTTTTGACGAGTTCATCAACTTTTACACTATTTTAAAACAAGGGAGGAAATAATGGATCTGTTCAACTTAAAAGGAAAAACGGCGCTCGTGACCGGCGCCAGCCGCGGCATCGGCGAGGCGATTGCCCGGATGCTGGCCGCCCACGGCGCCCGGGTGATTCTGGTCAGCAGAAAAATGGAAAATCTGGCACAGGTGGAAGAGTCCATCCGGAAGGACGGCGGCGAGGCCGATTCCATGACCTGCAACATGGGGGAAATGGATCAGATCGCCGGATTGTTCGCGGAGGTCGCCGAGCGCTATCCGAAACTCGACATTCTGGTGAACAACGCCGGCGCCAACCCGACTTTCGGTGATTTGTTGAGCGTGGAAGAGCGGGCCTGGGACAAGACCTTCGACGTCAACCTGAAGGGCTGCTTCTTCGCCTCTCAGCACGCCGCACGGATGATGCAGAAATCCGGGGGGGGATCGATCATCAATGTCGCCTCGGTAAACGGCATCCGCCCCGCCTACTTTCAGGGGGTTTACTCCATCACCAAGGCCGGGGTCATCTCGATGACCAAGGCCTTCGCCCGAGAGCTTGCCCCTTTTAACATAAGGGTGAACGCTCTGCTGCCGGGGCTGACAGACACAAAATTCGCCTCGGCGCTGACAAAAAGCGATGAAATCATGAAGATGATTCTCCCGATGATCCCGATGAGCCGAATCGCCAAACCCGAGGAAATGGCCGGGGCGGTTCTCTATCTCGTCTCCGACGCGGCCTCCTACACGACCGGCATCTGCCTGAATGTCGATGGAGGCATGCTGGCATAACGCAAAATGCCGACTCAACGCAAAAAGAGACGGGACTTTGCGTCCCGCCTCTTTACTGCCATACACCTGGGGAATGGCCCCTCGGGTTCTCCGGTTTCCCGGATTGCCGCTGATCGTAAAAACCTCCGAAGGCGCGCTGCCTACTTCGCCTCTTCGACGGGGGGTTTGACGCTGTCCGGCATCGGCTCGACGCCGTATTTCCACTTCAGGAACTGCTCGCCGGTGGCCGGGTACAGGGCGTAGGTCAGCAGATCCTCTTCGGTTTTCGCCAGATCACCGATCTTCAGCTTCGCATCAGCGAGTTCCGGCTCGATGTAATCGGCGGGACGTCCGGTAATCGGCGTCTGGCCGCGCTTGTTGCGCTTCAGCACAACCGTCTGCACCTCGGGATCGATGGGAGTCGGTGTCTTTCCATAGAGACCGTAAATCAGGTCCTTGAACTGGTTGTTGATCATCTTGTACCGTCCGGCGACGACGTTCATCACCGCCTGAACGCCGACGATCTGCGAGGTCGGGGTGACCAGCGGCGGCGTTCCCGCTTCTGTTCTTGTCCGTGGAATTTCGGCGTACACCTCGCCAATGCGATCCAGGGCGTTCATCTCCCGGAGCTGGCTGACCAAATTCGAGATCATGCCGCCGGGAATCTGGTGTTCCAGAACGCCGGCATCGATCAGGGAGAGTGTATTCGACGCCAGAAACTGCTTGTACTTCGGGGCAATTTTTTCGAGATGTTCGCCCATTTTTATCAGCTTGTGCAGGTCCATGCCGGTGTCGCGCTTCGTACCCTGCAGGGCGACCACCAGCGGCTCAACCGCCGGCATCGATGTGCGCAACGCGTAGGGGGCGAGACAGGTATCGAGAATATCAACACCCGCCTCGATCGCCTTCAAGTAAGACATCGACGCCATCCCGCTTGTGTAATGGGTATGCAGGTGGAGGGGAACCTTGACGACCTTTTTCATTTCCGTGATCAAATCGTAAATGTCGTACGGGGAGATAATGCCGGCCATATCCTTGATGCAGACCGTATCCGCCCCCATCGCCTCGAGCTTTCTGGCAAGATCGACGTAGTACTCCATGTTGAAAACCGGGCCGCCCAGATGGCGCTCGGTCAGCGAATAGGAAATCGCCCCCTCGAAATGTTTGCCGTTGGCCTTGATCCTCTCCACCACCGTCTCGAAATTGCGCAGATCGTTCAGCGCGTCAAAGACCCGAAAGACGTCGATTCCGACTTCGCAGGACTTGTCAACGAAGGCGCGGGCGACGTCGTCGGCATAGTTGCGGTATCCGACCAGATTCTGCCCCCGCAGCAGCATGGAAAACGGCGTTTTCTTTATGTATTTCTTGAGCGTTTTCGGCCTCTCCCAGGGGTCCTCCCCAAGAAAGCGGTGCATCGTGTCAAACGTGGCGCCGCCCCACACCTCCATCGCCCAGAACCCTGCCTCATCCATCTGCTCGGCAATGGGAAGCATATCTTCCGTCCGCATCCTTGTCGCGTAGATGGACTGATGTCCATCGCGAAATGTATTGTCCTGTATCTTTACGGGATTAACAGGTCCATCCTTCATAATATCTGCCATCATCTTCTCCTTTACCGTCAACTTTTTTGTTCGATACCCGAAACGCCTGCCGCCGCCTGCCGTTTTTCTGAAAAAACAGGCAGCGGCGCCCTTTTGATACGAATGACCCCATTGCAAAAATCCTTAAAGAGGAGCCAATTGCAAAAGTCCTGCAGAGAGAAGAATTTATCATTCGCACGAAAGTGGGAATCCAGTCTTTTCTCTATTTTGCAAAAATTTCTGGATTCCCGTTTGCACGGGAATGACGACTTTTGCAAGTGGCTCAGAGAACAGAATGTATCATTCCCATGACGGCAGGGCGCGGCATGACGTGCCCCTGCACTATAAATCCAGCATCTGACTCATGTTCATTCCGGGCACGGGAATGACGACTTTTGCAAGCAGCTCAAATGTAATGGCACCTCATTATTTTTGCAACAAAAAATTCAAACAAAATTGTAACTATTCAGCAATTTTTTCAGAATGATTGTCATTCCCGAGGGTTTAATCGGGAAAACGAAGTTTAATGAACTC
>DYTH01000143.1:0-2933 GCA_020726025.1 Syntrophus aciditrophicus
GCTCGTTACTACGAGGGCCAGTACTATTACGTTGATGGCGGCAGCTACACATTCAACTATTTATCGGACGACCGTTCCGGGCATATTAAGTACTACCGTCCTGGCAATGCGACTGATTCTGATGGCGACAACTATGAGATCACCTACTATCCAGGCGGCACATACAGCCGTTACGATCACATCACTTATGAGACGACATATGGACGCTGGGATGGCGATCATGCATCGCTTGCATTCCTTGGGACGCCTTTGGACGAGGGCTCGAACCCGGTTCCCTTTTTCTTGAGCGACAGGGTTGATTTACGGAACGACGGGTACATAACGAGCGCTCTGATGGGTGGGACGAATTCGCTTTGGAGTGCGACTGAGGCAACCCCTGCGGGTGTGACGATGATTGGTCAGTACACGGCAGGCAATACGTCGTCGGAGACCTGGAGTACTACGATTGGGAGCTACAACTATAAGGATGGCAGCAGCACGACGTATGACGGCGGCTCCTATCGGGGATATCTGGTGGGAACGGTTGCTGGCGAGGCGATGGAGTCTCGCTTCCTGGGGTTGTATCTGGATCCCCCTGCTTCGGGTGCGAGCAATGCGGGGATCATTCGCGGGGGCATGGCGGGCGGGCTGTATCCGTCAATCGGGATGCTCGCGATGGACGGCGGGATGTATCCTGAATCCCCGGTAGTTTCGGGAATCGGAATATCGCCTGCAGAGTTGGCTTCTTATGCTTTGGAGACAAGCAACTTTGCCAGCGGGAAGCTCTCGACTGTTCTCGGTACAACCGGCAAAATATGGACGGACAACCTGTCTTTCAGCACGATGTCGCTTGTAAAAGACGGCGTTGCACAGCCATGGGGCATTTACCGACAGGATATTTCGGGGAGATTTGTCGTCGGCGAAACGGGTTCCTGGTCTGGCATGGCAGGCGGGGCAGGCGCCTTCGGCTATTTCGTGAACTCATCGAGCTATGCAGACTATGACGATGGCTATTGGTTTGGCGATGTTGATGGATCTTCCTGGGATTCAGGCAAATTTGCCGGTGTGCTGAGCAATGGCCGTTACATCACGGAGACGCGCATAGGGAGTCTGGCCGGTGATTTGTTTGGTGTTTACAACGCATCCGACAGCACATGGCAGGGATTCGGCCTGGGCGCCTGGAACGGCTCGGAACTGAAATTCGTGAGCGATGTCTATGTATATGGAATGATAGGTGTTTCTCTTGACATGCTTCTGGGGGGAGCCGGCAGCCTCTGGACGGGTGGGAACGTAGCCTTTACCGGAATTGGTTCCTTCAGTGGCGGCGACGGGTTGTGGAACGCACCGGTCAATAGCTGGAATTTCAAGAACAATACCTCCACGACCTACGACGGCGGCGCCTACCGGGGTTTCATCGGTTTGACAATGGATAAAGCGTGGGATGTCGATGGGGGTATGATCGCCGTTTTTATGGATTGGAACGGCAACGCTGGTTACCTCAACGGTACGCTGAACAGTGGAAACGCCAATGAATCAGTGGGGATGTTCAGCATTGACGGGGTCGTCAACCGTCTGGAAATTGGCGCGGCCCCGACAGATCTCACCGTAGAGAATTTCTACTACTACGGCATCGCTGAAACAGGATTCCGTTCCTTTACCGCCATCGATTGGGGGAGTAACCCGGCATTGACGTTTATGCAGGAAAATGAGGTCGGTATCGTTTCGCCGAGTCCGACATGGGCAATCTGGCAGGCACGGATGGAGGGTAGCGTGAATCCGACAGCAGGGCCTGATCACTGGTCATGGGTATCCGCTTACAGAAACGAAGTTCTCTGGAGCAATTGCCACGATGTACAGTGGGATTCCACCGATGCAACGGTCAAGGGAAGTGTTGCTGGTGCAAAGGTTGACTGGGTAAGTGCTTCAACATGGGTAAACGGAGGCACGATCAAAGGACTTTTCGACTCCTCAGCGGCCACCTGGCGGGCGATTGCACAGGGGGCCATGATGGACACGGCGACATTCATGGCTAAAATTGATTCGATCAAAAACGACACTGCAGCACTGCCGGCCTTCTACGATGTTACAAAAATTCCCTGTTTCCAGGTGGGTTCGACCGATCTAAGGGGTGGCGGAAGCGTGACGGGTGGCTCCATCAATCTGGGAGGCGCAAGTGATCCCTCAATGGGCATTATGAACGCGACTTTCCTTGCCCCTTCAACCGGCTACATGCCGCAAATCTGGGCGTCGGGGTCGGTTGTCGGCGCCTTTACCGGTTCTCCATCCGGCGTGACGGTCGCGCTTTCCGGGTACGCCCCGAGCACCGGCACCGCAAATGGAATCAGCGCTAACTTCAATGTTCAGCAGTTCAACACGGCAACCTCGACCTGGGGCGCTACCGTGACAAACGGTACTGCACCGGTAAATTCTTTGACCGGTGCAACCGGGGCGACAGTAAGTACGGCGCTTACATTTACCGGCGGGGCTGCGGGTACAATCAATACGGGTGGTACTTTTACCGGCACAGCGGCAGGAGTGGTGGCCGCTGCTGCTCCGTAATCGTTTGAATGTTAACAAAAAATAAAAAGGCAAGCGGGTTCAGCCGTTAATTACGGCGCCCGCTTGTTCAGTAATTAGTCACTAACCCGTAAAGTTGATCGAGTTTTTGGCAAGATATTTCCCATGACCTGTGCAAACCTTTTCCTGTAAAGTGATTGCTGAGATTATTTTTTAATCCAACTTTGATGCTCTCGTCAAAACTGGATATTTGAATGCAGTTCTCCTTTCCGTGTCATTGCGGGGTGCCCCGGCAACGAAGCAATCTCATGAATGATTCGCTCGCAAGGACAGATGGGTCATTTCCCGGAGTGTTCAAAACGGTAGCCCACCCGCCCGATTTTCCGCCCTGGAAGTCCGAATACCCCCTTTGTACATAAAAATGATGTTGCAAAATG
>DYTH01000143.1:3033-5342 GCA_020726025.1 Syntrophus aciditrophicus
AAGAAAAGGAGAGATGTGTGGTTTCATTGGTGGGAAAGTTTATTGACGCATGGTGTTCGCGCTGTGGGATGACGCTGGCCCATGTCGTTTTGTACGAGGTGAACGGCGTCGTGACGGGCGTGAAGTGCCGCACCTGCGGTTCGGAACATCGCTATCGCGGGCCAGCCCCTGTGAAAAAAAATGAGGCCCCAACCGTTCGGGGGACTGGCGGGGGGCTGGTCAAGTTATCGAAGCAGACGATCCGTCCGGTTGTCAGTCGGCAGTGGGAGGCGAAGAGCGCTGCGGTCCCTCCGGACGCGGTTGTCTGGGATTATAAATTGACGGAGCGTTACGAAAAGGGCGACGTCATCACGCACCCCCGCTTTGGACGCGGTTTTGTCGAGTCAACGACAATCGACAAGATGGAGGTGCTCTTCCGGGAGGGTAAAAAGCTGATGGCGATGAACCGGGCCGCGCCATGATGCATGCAAATTGCCGATACAGGATATGGGATTGAAGATACTGGTTCTCGTGAAACAGACGCCGGATGCGGAGGCGGATGTGCGGATCGCCGACGATGGCGGGGCGCTTCTGGTGCGGGAGAAGGACTGGCGGATGAACCGTTTCGACGAGTTTGCCGTCGAGGAGGCGCTGCGGATACGCGAGGCGTTTCCGGGAAGCTCGGTGGATGCGGTGTCGGTGGGGCCGCCCCGTGTCGTTGCCGTCTTGCGCCGTGCGCTGGCGATGGGAGTGGACGAGGCGTTTCATGTCCCGTACGAAGGCTATCAGGACGTTTTCCCTGGAGTAACAGCGTCTTTGATCGCGGTTTTTGCCCGTAACAACTCCTACGACCTGATCCTGGCCGGAGTGATGTCAGAAGACGCGATGCACGCGCAGACCGGCCCGATGGTGGCGGAAATGCTCGGTATTCCCTGCGCGACGGCGGTCGTGGCGGAGAAAATATCGGGGGAGGGCGGTCTGATTACTGTCGAGCGCGAACTGGAGGGAGGGCTCCGGGAAGGTCTCGAGCTGCCGCTTCCTGCCCTGATTGCCGTTCAGTCGGGGATCAACCGTCCGCGCTACCCGGCCCTGTCCCATGTTTTACGCTCGCGGTCGCAACCGGTCACGACTGTTTACGCAGACGCGCTGCCGGAGCCTGCCCGCTATGAGCAGCTTGCCGGACTTGCCATCCCCGCGCCGTCAGGCAAGGGTGTTTTTCTTGCGGGTACGGCGGCCGAAAAGGCGGAGCGTCTTGCCGGAATATTTGCCGAACGGGCGTTTGTTTGAACGAAAAACGTTGTCATTAGAGCCAATTGCAAAATAAGCTTATCCGTCGCCCCGGCGAAAGCGAAGCTTCATGTTTGTAAAATGTTCGGGTACAGTAAAAAATGCGTGCAGATTTAATGCTTTGGAAAATAGTGACGGGACGTGCCCGGCCTTCTAAACCCCATCCCCACCCCGGCCCTCCCCTTGAAGGTGAGGGAGGTTTATGGACAGGAAGCTCCGCTTTCGGACGGTAATCGGGAGAAATGGGTTGCGGGCGTCTGTACGCGTTAGTCAGTATAACCATTGATCATGTTGCCATTGGCTGTACGAGCAGCGGTTTGTTTTTCAGGCGAGTTCTGTTCAAACAGAAAAATTTCGACAGGGGGAGCGTGCCGTGGTTCAGGATGTGGTTGTCATAGCGGAACTGGCCGCCGGTCTGCCGCCGCCGGTTACGATGGAGCTGATAGAGTTCGCGAAGTCTCTTCGCGCCGATCGGAATATCCCGGTACGCGTCTTTGTCCTCGGGCAGGGAATTGAAAGGGCCGTTTCGCTTCTTTCCCAAATTCCCGACACGACCGTAACAGGGTTTTTCGGCGCGCCCCTTGCATCCTACAGCTCCGAGGCGTGGAAAGGCGTTCTGGCTCCTCGTCTTGCGGAAATAAAACCACGCTTTGTCTGCGTCGCCCATGACTCAACCGGGACCGATTTCGCGCCGGGGCTGGCCGTTCGTCTGAATGCCGGTTGCGTCACGGCTGTCGAGGGGGCAAGGCGTGATGGAGAAGCTTTCATTTTTCGCCGTTCCGTCCTGAATGGCAAGGCAACGGCCGATGTTGTTGTATGCACGGAAACAACGGTGATCACCCTTCTGCCCGGCATGTTTCGTGGCGAAGGCGCAAAAGATGACGCAATCACGCCCGGAACGGGGAAGGCGCAGGATGTTTCGGGCGGACAAGCGGCGGAGGTGAGCAGGGTGGAAATGATCCCAATAGGGGCTTTGCATCTGAAAACACGTTCCCTCGGCCTTCTGTCAGCGCCGGAGCAGGACGCCGATCTTACGGCGGCGG
>DYTH01000144.1 GCA_020726025.1 Syntrophus aciditrophicus
CTCACGGCCTTGCCAATACGATCATCCTGCCGAAGGTGATGGCCTTCAATCTGCCGGGCGCCCTGGAAAAGTTTGTCGATGTGGCGGAGGTTATGGGGGAAATAGTCGATGAGCTGCCTCTTCGTGAGGCGGCCTGGTTGGCGGTGGAGGCTGTCGAGGCGCTGATCGAGGATTGCGGCGTGACGACCACTCTCGAGGAACTCAATATCCCCGAGGAGGATTTTCCGCTTCTTGCCAAAGAGGCGATGACGGTCGCCCGTCCGCTTGCCAACAATCCCTGCCGGATGACGGAAGAGGAGATGATCGAAATCTACCGGGAGTGTTACGAATAGCCATGTATGGAAGCGTTTATAGCAGTGTTATGTAGCGAAGCTTCATGTTCATAAAGCTTGATGCTCTCGTAAAAAGTCTGAAATTCCCTCCCCTTAATCCCCTCCCGCAAGGGGAGGGGAAAATGTACTTTTGACGAGTTCGTCATAAATGGTTTGAAAATAAACAAACGATAATCAGTTTTTTTGATGTGTAGAACCATGTTAAAAGGATTGATGGAGGCGTGTTTTATAGAATGGGCAACGGAGATTGGAGGAGAACGAGATGGCGGGTGCGGAACTGATCGGCAAGGAAGAGATCAAAGAAGTGATGGATGTGCTGGGTACGGGGGTGTTTGCCCGTTATGGTTTCGACAAGGAACGCGGCAATTTTTGGAAGGTGCGCGATTTTGAGCGTGCCTTCGCGAAATACGAAGGGGTTGAGTATGCCCTCGGGGTGACGTCCGGGTCGGCGGCCTTGAAGGTAGCGCTGATTGCCCTGGATATTGGGCCGGGGGACGAGGTGATCTGCCCTGCGTTTACGTTTATGGCGACCTACGAGGCGGTGCTCGAGGTTGGCGCCATTCCGGTCATGGCGGACATCGACGAGACGCTGAACCTCGATCCCGATGATATCCCAAATAAAATCACACCGCGGACGAAGGCGGTCATTCCCGTCCACATGTGCGGCGCACCGGCGCGGATCGACAAAATCGTCAAGGTTGCAAAGAAGCACAAACTGCTCGTCCTGGAGGATACCGCCCAGGCGCTCGGGGCGAGCTTCAAGGGGAAAAGACTCGGGACGTTCGGCAACATGGGGTCGTTCAGTTTCGACCATTACAAGACGATTACGACCGGCGAAGGGGGGATGCTCATCACCAGCGACGCCGATCTGTACCATCGCGCCGAATGGTACCACGACCACGGCCATGACCACCTCTCCACGGTCAGCCGGGCGCTCGACGGTCGGACGATTCTCGGCTTTAACTACCGGATGAACGAGCTGCAGGGGGCCCTCGGTCTTGCCCAGCTCAAAAAACTGGACAAGGTGCTCGCCGCGCAGCGCAAAAACAAGGCGATCGTCAAGGATTTTCTGAAGGTCGTCCCGGGGATCGGTTTCCGTTCGGCGCCTGATCCGGAGGGCGATTCGGCGACGTTTCTCGCCTTTAATCTGCCCGAAGAGAAGCTAACAAGGGTGTTCCAGGCGGCATTGAAGGAGGAGGGGCTCGACACGACGCTCTACAAGGACAACTTCTGGCATTATGTCCCGAACTGGGAGCATTTTCTGGCAAAAAGTACGGCCAATTCGAAGAAGCAGCCCTTTTCCGATCCGCGCAACAAAAAGACGACGTACAGCCGCAAACAGATTCCCCATGCGGAGGATCTGCTGGGCCGCACGCTCTTCATGGGAATCAGCGTCAAGATGCCGACGGCAAAAATGAAGGCAATCTGCAAGGCCATCGAAAACGCCGCGAAAAAGCTATAGAACCGGCTGGAGGCGGAGGCTTCGTCGCATCCAGCCGAGAATTTCCGTACGGATGGACACTGCCGGGCTGAGGCTCTTTATCCCGGACGGAAAAGCAGTTTATGAACATTAAGCTACGCTTTTAGGTGGAGACGTCGGTACGTCGCGTAAGAAGAGGAAGAAAAAATGATCGTTGTTACCGGAGGGGCGGGGTTCATCGGCAGCGTTTTCGTGGCCAGGCTGAACGCCGAAGGAAGAAACGACATCCTGATTGTCGATAATCTGGGTTCATCAACAAAATGGGAGAATCTCGTCAAGCGCCGGTACGTGGATTACATCCATAAAGACGCGTTTCTGGCAATGATCGAGGCCGATTGCGTCCCCTTCGATGTGGAGGCGGTGGTTCATCTCGGCGCCTGTTCGGCGACAACCGAGCGCGATGCCGACTATCTGATGGAAAACAATTTTCATTACACGGTCGCCCTTGCCGACTGGGCGCTGAATAAGGGCGTCCGCTTCATCTACGCAAGCTCTGCGGCGACGTATGGGGACGGGGCGCTGGGATTCTCCGACAGCGACGACGTTACCGGGGCGTTGCGGCCGATCAACATGTACGGCTATTCGAAGCAGCTCTTCGATCTGAAAGTCCTGCGCGAAAACAGGACCTCGCTTATGGCCGGCGTCAAGTTCTTCAACGTCTTCGGCCCCAACGAGTACCACAAGGGCGACATGACGAGCGTCATCTTCAAGGCGTTTCACCAGATCCGCGAAACGGGCCGGGTGAAGCTCTTCAAATCGTACAGGCCGGAATACCCGGATGGTGGTCAACAGCGCGATTTTGTCTATGTGAAGGATTGCGTTGATGTTTTATGGTGGCTTCTGACCCACCGCGAGGCAAATGGCATCTTCAACCTCGGAACCGGAAAGGCGCAAAGCTGGAACGATTTGATTACCGCGGTCTTTGCCGCGATGAAGATGCCCGTGGCGATTGACTATATTGACATGCCCGAGGGGTTGCGGGGCCAGTACCAGTACTTCACCGAGGCGAGGATGGAAAAGCTCCGGGGCGTCGGCTGCCCGGTTGGCTTCCCGCCGCTCGAGGAGGCGGTCGCCGACTACGTGCAAAACCACCTGCTCAAGGGCGATCCCTATCTGTAAGGGGGGGAGTCCTCAGCCGGAATGCCTCGACAGTTGGAGATAAGGAAGAGTATCGATGCCGAAAATTATCTGTGTCATTCCGTCCCGCTACCAGTCCAGCCGTTTTCCCGGCAAGCCGCTTGCCGATCTCTGCGGGAAGCCGATGATTCAGCATGTCTGTGAGAGGGCGCTTCAGGCTGCGGGGGTCTCATCGGCGATTGTCGCGACCGACGACGAGCGGATATTCCGGGCCGTTGAGGGTTTCGGCGGCAGGGCGGTGATGACTTCGACGACTTTGCGGTCGGGAACGGACCGGATTGCCGAGGCTGTGGAAATGATCAATCTTGCCGATGACGCGATTGTCGTCAACATCCAGGGCGATCAGCCCCTCTTCGAGCCTGTCCAGATAGAAGAGGTCGTTGCGCCGCTCCTTGCAGATGCGTCTATCCCCATGTCCACGCTGATCTACCGGATTGTCCGCGACGAGGAGATCGTCCACCCGAACGCAGTCAAGGTCGTGTGCGACCACGACGGCTTTGCCCTCTACTTTTCGCGGGCGACGATCCCGTTTGTCCGCGACAAAGGCAAGAAAGCCGAATACTTCAAGCACCACGGCATCTACGCCTACCGCAGGAGCTTTCTGCGCGTTTTTGCCGCCCTTCCCGACGGCGTCCTGGAAAATCTCGAGTCGCTTGAACAGCTCCGGGCGCTTGAGTACGGTTACCGGATAAAGGTTGTTGCGACAGACCATGATTCAGTAGAGGTGGATACGCCGGAAGAGCTGGCGCGTGCAGGCCGGATTATCCGGGGGGAGGAACAGGGGTAGCGGCTGGCCGCATATCTGAAGCCCGTGACAGATCATTGGAGGAAATTATGATAGATATTGAATATTTGAAGAGGATAACCGTTGTCCCCCAGCCGTTTGCCCACAAGGTGCTGGCAAATCTGCTTTTGTGGCCCAACTACCATCTCTTTGCGGACGTCGATATCCGGATCGAGAATATCGAACGGATTCCCACCGACGAAAGCGTCATCTTCGCGATGAACCACACCGACCGGTTCAACTACTGGCCGTTTCAGTACAGGCTGCTTCGGGCGAAAAAGTTTCCGTTTACGACGGTCTGGGTAAAGGGGAAATACTACAAGAACGAGATGCTTGCCAGGGGTCTCGACATCTGCCACCTGATTCCGGTTCCTTCGATGGGGTACCTGATCGAGGAGTACTACCGCAAGCATTTCCAGACAAAGATGGACAGGGGATTGTACCGCACCGTGAAGGACATCATCGAGGGCAAGATCGCCGAGTTCGGTCCCAATGAACGGGGCGCTCTGGAGGCGATTCAGGCGATGGGCGACAATTTTGCGCAGTTTGTTCACGAGCAGTACGACGGGATCATGGAAAAGGTCGCGGCGCTGAGCCGGTCGGCGCTGCTCGAAAAGAGGCTGAGCGTCATCATCTTTCCGGAGGGGACCCGTTCCGTGAAGCTTGCCGAGGGGAGAACCGGCGTAGCCCAGCTCGCCTTGAGCACGGAAAAGAAGATTGTCCCGGTGGCATGCAACAATTCCGACGAGGTTTATACCGGGAGCCTGCCTTTTGCGAAAAGCGGTCGCATCACGTACCGGGTCGGCGAGCCCCTTTCCGTGCAGGACAAGCTGAAAGAATACCGGATTGCCGAACCATTCCGGCTGCTCTCCCGCGAGTCGCAGAAACGTTACAAGGAGCAGTTCGAAGGGGTGACGAAGATCGTCATGGAAAGCATCGAGCTGATGCTCGACGACAAATACAGACAGAAACCCGAGACGGCCTGAACGATGGATGACAGGGTCATTGAAGCAATCGAGGGGCAGGTAGAAAAGGAGCCTTATGCCGGGAAAATGGGGCTCAAGCTGGTGGAGCTGGCGCCGGGGCATGCGGTGGTTGAACTGCCCCCGAGGGAGGATTTGACCAACATCTTCGGGATGACCCACGGCGGCGCCATTTTTTCGCTGATCGACGAGGCGTTTGAGGTCTCCTGCAACGCCCACGGGACGGTGGCCGTTGCCCTCAGCATGAACGTCTCCTTCCACCGGGCGCCGTCGCCGGCGAGTCGGCTGCGGGCCGAGTCCCATGAGATTCACCGTTCGACGAGAACCGCCGCCTACGAGATCCGGGTGACGGATGAAGACAACCAGCTCATCGCCTCCTGTACGGCGCTCGCCTACCGCAAAAAGGACAGACTCCCGTTTCTGGAAGAGGGCGGGCAATAAAAGAAGCGACAGCAGCAGCTTCTTCGAATCTGGACCACCGGCTTTATGTTCATAAAGCTTGATGGTCTCGTCAAAAGTCGATTTTGTCCCCTTTTGTCATTCCGTGCT
>DYTH01000145.1 GCA_020726025.1 Syntrophus aciditrophicus
CCCGTCCAGATCAGCCTGAGTCACGACGGTCGGTTTGCCGCTGTTGCCTTTGATCCCTGAACATGACAGTCAAAGGACTTGGCCGAGAGCAAATCGGGGTGCTTGATCACGCCGGGCGCGGGCTGGCGGAAAACTACTGACCTCCATTCCGGGTCCGGCGCCGGTTGCCCCCCTTGGATCACGTTTTTAACGGCGCCCCGGACCGACCCAGGTTCCGTTTTGCAGGCGGAGGGGTCGCCGTCGAGTCGACCGCTTTTGGCCTGCGGCCTCGCCGGGGCTTTACCGGTTCGGATGTTTCTGTAATGGTTGCAGGAGCTGTTTTCCGTGCGGGCTTGCGGGGCAGTTTGCTGGTTGCAGTTTCCGCCGAAGCTTTGCGGACTGTTTTTGGTTTTGCTGTTTTCGGGACGGATCGGGCGGCCGGTTGCAGCGATGCGCCGGGTGAAGGCGGCGATTTGCGAACCCGCTTCGGCGCCGCCTTTTTCGGAGACAGTTTGACGCTTGACGGAGTTTTTGCCGTTTGCGGAGCTGCGGTCTGCATATTCTTGTTTTTTCTTTGCTTTGGTTTTGGCGGGGAGATTTGCAGCTCCTTTTGTGAACATGAAGCTTCGCTTTGTGAACATGAAGCTTCGCTTTCTCCCGTGTCGATTTCGATCCCGAAAATGTCGGAGAGATCCTCCTCGGCGATTCCCCGCGCCTCCATATCAACAGATGCCGAAAGTCTGGCTGTTGCCGCGGGTGCGGCGATCAGTTCCCGATTATCCACGCCGCGCAGCAAAAAGAGCAGCTCCGGCTCCAGATCGAGACGGGCGCCGATGCCATAGAGAGCGGCGGCGACGTGCTTGCACATGTAGGCCCAGTCCGGGCAGGAGCATTTGAACGATATTTCGGCCGGCTCCGGGAAAAGCCCGGTATGCGGTCTGGTTACGATCTCCATAACTTCGCGGGAGAGCTTCCCCTGGAGGAGTTCGATAAGCGAGCCTATTTTCCCCATGCACGCATTTTTTATTTTCAGCCAGACCCCCGGCTGCAAGGGGCGAATCTCGATCTTCACCGAATAGAGATGGGCGCCGCTCACCTGGGCTGTCACCTGGCCGGCGGCGATTTTCAGATCTATGACCGAGCCGTTGCGAACGTACGTGCGGCCCCGCGGGATGCGATTGGAGTAGTCGCTGTATTGCTCAAGGTTCTGGCACCACGCCTTGCCCCAGAAGGTGGCGGCGATGTTCCTTCCGGAGACGACGATCGGCGAGAGGTTCACCCCTTTCTTCTTTGACAGCTTTGCAGCCTGCTTGCGCGCCTTTTCCTGCCGCTCCGCCACCGGCACGTACCGTGGCCACCCTCCCCAGTCGTCGCTTCCTCTGCCCATTGCGTTTCATCCCTTCGTTTTATGTAATCATTCAAAATACTTATCAGGAGCAGTTCTTTTCCCGGCGGTCTTTGCCGTCCGGGCAGGGCGTGTTTGCCCCTGTCACTCCCTGCGACGGCTGGCCGCGGTGGGCGTCTCGTCGTCAACGGCGCGGGCCAGATCGAGGGAGACGAAGCGGATAAGTTCCTCATCGGGCATCTCGGTGATGAGCCTGTCGCCGTCGCCCCCGAGGATGTTTTCGGCCAGCGCCTTTTTGTCCTCGATCAGGGCGTCGATTTTCTCTTCGAGCGTGCCCTGGCAGACAAATTTATGGACGAGGACGTTCTTTTTCTGGCCTATCCGGTAGGCCCGGTCCGTTGCCTGATTCTCCACTGCGGGGTTCCACCAGCGGTCGAAATGGATTACGTGGGAGGCCGCCGTCAGATTCAGCCCCACCCCGCCTGCCTTGAGCGAGAGGACAAAGAAGGGCGGGCCGTCCTCACGCTGAAAAGATTCCACGAATTCCCGCCGCTTTTTCACCCCTGTGCCGCCGTGCAAAACAAGACCCGGCCTGGAGAAAATCTTTGCAAGGAAGGCCGCCAGCGGCTCGGTCATTTCCCGGAACTGGGTAAAGACAAGGATTTTCTCCTGCCGGGAGGCGATCTCCTCGCAGAGGGCGCCGAGGCGCAGGAATTTTCCGCTCTCCGAGTTCTGGTAAGTCTGATCCCCCAGCCACTGGGAGGGATGATTGCAGATCTGCTTTAACCGCATCAGGTAGGCGAGAACCAGCCCCCGTCTTTGCATCCCCTCTGTTTCCTTGAGTCTCTCCGCCATTTCCCGGACGGACTCTCCGTAGAGCGTCGCCTGTGTTTTGCCAAGCGGGCAAAACACCCTCACCTCGGTCTTGTCAGGCAGATCGGCGATGATCCGTTTGTCCGTCTTCATGCGCCGCAGGATGTAGGGGCGAACGAGGGCGCGCAGGGAGGCGTAGGTGTTCTCTTGAGAGTCTTTTCTGCCCTTCGCATAGGCGCTGAAAACCTTTTCCGACCCCAGAAGCCCGGGGTTCAGGAAATCGAAGAGCGACCACAGATCGCCGAGACGGTTTTCCAGCGGGGTTCCGGTGAGGATGATTCGCCATCTTCCCTGAAGCGCCTTGACCGCGCGCGTCTGCCTCGCCCCCGGATTCTTGAGAGCCTGCGCCTCGTCGAGAATAAGGAATTTCCAGGGGACTTCCTTGAGCCACGCCAGGCGATGGGCCATCGCGTAGGTGGTGATGACCAGATCAATCCCCGCGAACATTCCGGTTCTTTTGTCTGCATTGGCAATAAGGGCGAGGGTGGCGGAGGGCGTTTCGGAGGGGTGGAGGTAAAAAACCTTGAGCGACGGGGCGAACGCTGTGATTTCCGCCTTCCAGTTGGCTACGAGGGAGGCGGGGACGATCAGCAGCGCCGGTGCGGAAGAATCTGATTTTTCAACATTTTTTCTTTGACGCAGCAAAAGCAGCAGTGCCAGCGCCTGAATCGTCTTTCCCAGCCCCATGTCGTCGGCCAGGCAGGCCCCCAACCCCAGATCGTGCATGAACCTGAGCCAGGCAACCCCCAGACTCTGGTAGGGGCGGAGGGTTGCTTTGAAATCCGGCCCGGGGTCAACCGCGGCGATCCCCTCCGGGGAGTGCAGTCCGGCAAGGATCGGGCGCAGCCACTCGCCGGCGTTGGCGTTTTGCCATTCCCGACGGGCCTCGGCATCCGGCCCGGCGTCTTTGCCGTCCCTGCCCATTCCGGCAAAAAGGCGCATCCCTTCCAGAAAGGAGAGCCCCTCGCCGCCGTCCTCCTCCCGGCGTTTCTCCCAGAAGGCAAGCAGCGCGGAGATCTTCTCGCGGTCGATTTCCACCCATTTCCCCCGCAGCAGGACGAGACCGGAACTCTCGGCGAGTATCTGCCTTCGCTCCTCTGCCGTCAGCGCCTCGCCTTCGAGGGTCAGTTCCACCGAAAAATCGAGCAGGGCGCCCAGGCCGAGGCCGGCGGGCTTTCTGTCGCCGAGCTTCACGGACACCTGCGGGCGGGGAGGGCGGCCGTGTCTCTGCCACGCCTCGGGTATGCGCACCATGACTCCGGCGGATGCAAAGAGGGGAATGTCGTCAAGAAAACGGCCTGTCTCGCGCACTGTCCAGGCGAGGGGGTGGAATATTTCGCCCGATTCGACGAGCTTGCGGATGAGGTCGCTCTTTTCGGCTGCCCGCTGGAGCGGCGTCAAAAGGGCAAGGAGGCCTTGCCTGTCCCCCGTGCCGGCAAATTCGCCGAAGGCCCGTCCGAGGGGGAGAAACTGCGGTTTGGCCTGCGCGGAGAGGCGCGTTGCGTAGGTGACGAGAAAGCCGAAGGGACGCGCTTCATTCTTGCGATTTTCGGCCAGATGGAAGACGATGCGACCGACCATGTTCCAGAGGGGATTGTTTGTCTTCAGGTAGTCCTGAATGGTTGCGCCTGCCCGCGCCGCCTCGCCGCCGGCGAAACTCTCAAGCGCAGTCCATAGTTCCGCCAGCGCTGAGGGGTTCAGATATTCCAGTCCCGAAAGCGGAGGCGAGGATTCGACAATCTGGAGAAGTTCTTCTTCGGAAGGGAGAGTCGAGGCGCCGCCGGAGGGTTCCGCCTGCGCCTCCGCGGCGGCAACCTTGCAGAGTTGCGTGAGGCAGCGGCGGGAAAAATCGCGCCAGAAGGAAAAGGTGGAGGGCAGGGTGGTCGTAAGCTCCGCGGTGGCAAGGTGAAAAAGACCGGCGGCGGTTCCTCTGTGAAAGGCCGTCTCGATCCGTCCGGCGATTATGTCGGGGAGCTGGCCGTCGCCGCCGTCAGGCAGGAAAACCAGATGCCCCGAGGGGAGCAGCGATAGTGTGGGAATGAACAGAGGCATTAATATTGTTCCAGCGATTCCATAATTTTAACCATCGCGGGTTCGGCAAAGCCCGCGACGGGCCGGAGATTATGGGAGTCATGCCTCTTTGTCAAGGCGGATTTTTCAATGGCCGATTGATGCCTTGCACCCTCTCGTTTTCTGTGCTTTAATAAAACCGGGGAGAAGGGGAGGTGAAACAATGACTGTTGCTGCTGATAAGATATTTAACGAAGCGCTTTCGTTACCATCGGACGCACGGATGAGTTTGGTTGAGAAGCTCCTTGCCAGCCTCAACCTGCCTGCTCATGCCGATATTGACCTTCTGTGGGCGGAAGAAGCCGAGCGACGGATACTGCAAATTGATCAAGGCGAAGTGGCGCTCATTTCAGGAGACGAAGTATTCGCTAAAATCCGCCGGAAGTACCAGCGATGAGATTCCTGTTTCATCCTGCTGCGGAGAATGAGTTTGACCTGGCCGTTGAGTATTACGAGACGTGTCAGTCTGGTCTTGGTCTTGAATTCGCGGAAGAAGTGTACTCCACAATCGCACGAATAACAGAGTATCCTGAAGTCTGGTCATTGATGTCGATAAATACGCGACGGTGCTTGACGAATCGGTTCCCGTACGGGATTATTTATCGAATAAAAAACAACAGCGTTCACATCATCGCTGTTGCCAATCTACACAGGCGACCTGATTACTGGAAAGAAAGAGTAATTCCTGACGCCTGACCGTCTTAATCAGTACACGCTCCGTCATTAGTGACTTACTCCTCAACTCCTGCAATAAAAAACAAGAAAATTATGCCTCTGTGAGGATATGACCGTACTTCCCAGAATATTTAACCATGGTCAACGTCTTCATTTCTTGCAGCAGTTCGCGCACAGTGTATTTCTCGATGAGTTTCGATGATGTAAGCATCAACCTATTGATCAAGCAAGACGCCATCCACCAGGTCGTCAACGGTAGAATGGAACTCAACATCAAACCAC
>DYTH01000146.1 GCA_020726025.1 Syntrophus aciditrophicus
AGGGGAAAATGTACTTTTGACGAGTTCATCAAGCTTGATGGTCTCGTCAAAAGTCGATTTTGTCCCCTTTTGTCATTCCGTGCTTGACACGGAATCCAGTGAGTTTAGTCACTTATGGATTCCGGCTTTCGCCGGAATGACGGTTTTTGGACTTTTGACGAGTTCATCAAGCTTCGCTTTCATGAATTGCCCCTGCCCGGTGACCACGTATTTACGAATTTTATGAACATGAAGCTGCGCTTTGTGAACATGAAACTTCGTTTTGTGAACATGAAGCTTCGCTTTCATCGTTCGCTGTGCCCGCCTGAGGGCATGGCGGTTAATTGGGACGCATGCTGCGCAGCCGGGCGATCCTCTCCTCTGTCGGCGGATGGGTGCTGAAGAGATTGGCAAATGACTTCCCGGTCAGCGGATTGACGATAAACATGTGGGCGGTGGAGGGACTTGCCTCCATCGGGATTGACCGCGAGGCGACGGAAAGCTTTTCCAGTGCCCCGGCCAGGCTGAGGGGCTTCCCGGAAATTCTGGCTCCTCCCTCGTCGGCCAGGTACTCACGGGAACGTGAGATTGCCATCTGGATCAGGGAGGCGGCAATGGGCGCGAGAACGGCCATGACAATGAGGCTGACGATGTTGCTTCCCCCGCCTTCGTCGTCGTCGCTCCGCCCGACGCCGAAAATGGCCGCCCATTGGGCCATGTTTGCCAGCATGACGATTGCCCCGGCGATTGTCGCCGCGATCGAGCCGATCAGGATGTCTTTGTTTTTGATGTGCGTCAGTTCGTGGCCGAGTACCCCTTCCAGCTCGTCTTTGGTCAGTATCCGGAGCGTTCCCTCGGTCACTGCGACAACGGCATGGTGTTCATTTCTTCCGGTCGCGAAGGCATTCGGCGTGTCGTCGGGAATGATGTAAACCCGCGGCATCGGGAGCTGCGCACGGAGGGCAAGTTCCCTGACCATGGCGTGAAGTTCGGGGGCTTCGCTCTGGGTTGCCTCCCGTGCGTGATACATCCTGAGGACGATCTTGTCGGAGAACCAGTAGCTTCCGAAGTTCATGACGGCCGCAAAGATAAACGCGATGTAAATGCCGTTCTGACCTCCGATCAGACCGCCGATGAACATCAGCAGACCAGTCAGCAGGCCGAGCAGCAAGGTTGTTTTTAACGTGTTCATATTTTTTCTCCTCTAAACGGCCGCAATGCGGTGCGTTTTGTTACCGTAAATTTAACCTTTCTTCCGGATTATCAGATCGTGATCGTAATCGATTACGATCGCGTCCCCCTCGGCGAAGCTCCCCTGGAGAAGCTCCAGCGCGAGCCGGTCGAGAATTTCCTTCTGCAGGACCCTTTTGAGCGGCCGCGCGCCGTAAATCGGACTGTAACCGCGCCCCGCTATATAATCTTTTGCCTTTTGTGTCAATTCGACAGTGATCTTCCTTTCTTCGAGGCGTTTTCTGATCAGCGCAAGCTGGATGTCGATGATGTTTTCGATATCCTCCATCGCAAGCGCGTGGAAAATGATGATGTCGTCGATCCTGTTGAGGAATTCCGGACGGAAGGCCTGCCTCAGCGCCGCCATCGATCGGTCGCTTTTCTCCTCCTCCGAAAGGAGCGGATCCTGAATCATCTGGCTGCCGATATTCGAGGTCATGATTGCGATCGTGTTCTTGAAGTCAACCGTTCGCCCATGGCCGTCCGTCAGTCGCCCGTCGTCGAGGATCTGCAGCAGGATGTTGAAGACATCCGGATGCGCCTTTTCGATCTCGTCGAACAGAAGAACGCAGTAGGGCTTGCGTCTGACCGCCTCGGTCAGGTGTCCGCCTTCGTCGTAGCCGACGTAGCCGGGAGGGGCGCCGATCAGCCGGGCCACCGAATGTTTTTCCATGAATTCGGACATGTCGATCCGGATCAGGGCGCTTTCCGAATCAAACATGAATTCGGCAAGCGCCTTGGCCAGCTCGGTCTTGCCGACCCCGGTGGGTCCGAGAAAGATGAACGAGCCGATCGGCCGGTTCGGATCCTGCAGGCCGGAGCGGGCCCGGCGCAAGGCGCTGGAAACAGCCGAGATGCCATCCTTCTGGCCGATGACCCGCTTCGCGAGGCGCTCCTCCATCTGGAGGAGCTTCTGAACGTCGCTTTCCATCATCCGTGATACCGGGATGCCCGTCCAGTTGGCGACAACTTCGGCGACATCCTCCGAGTCAACCTCCTCCTTCAGCATCTGCTTTTCCGTCTGTGCCTCCAGAAGCTTGACGTTTTCCTGCTCCATCTCCCGGTTCAGCTCGACGAGCTTTCCGTAACGGATTTCCGCGGCGCGGGCGAGGTCGCCCGAGCGCTGGGCGTTTTGCTCCTCGATCTTCAGGTTTTCAATCTGTCCCTTGATGTTCTGGATTTTCTTGATCGATTCCTTTTCGCTGACCCAGTGGAGCTTCATTTTGTCCATGGATTCCCGCAGATCGGCAAGCTCCTGCTCGATCTTCTCCCGCCTTTCGACGGAGGTTCGGTCGGTCTCCTTCTTCAGTGACTGCCGTTCAATCTCGAGCTGAATCACCCGCCGATCGAGGGCGTCGATCTCGGCGGGCATGCTGTCCAGCTCGATCCGGAGCCGGGAGGCCGCCTCGTCGATCAGATCGACCGCCTTGTCCGGAAGGAAGCGGTCGCTGATATAGCGGTTGGAAAGCGTCGCCGCGGCGATGATCGCCGCGTCCTTGATCCGCACCCCGTGGTGCACCTCGTAGCGTTCCTTGAGTCCGCGGAGGATGGCGATGGTGTCCTCGACGGTCGGCTCCTTGACGACGATCGGCTGAAACCGTCTTTCGAGCGCCGGGTCCTTTTCAATGTACTTGCGGTATTCGTTCAGCGTTGTTGCGCCGACGCAGCGCAGCTCGCCTCTTGCAAGGGCTGGCTTGAGCATGTTCGAGGCGTCAACGGCCCCTTCCGACGCCCCGGCGCCGACAACGGTATGGATTTCGTCGATAAAGAGGATAATCTCCCCCTCGGCGGTCGCTACCTCCTTCAGCACCGCCTTCAGGCGTTCCTCGAATTCTCCCCGGTATTTGGCGCCGGCGATCAGCGCGCCGATATCGAGACCGATCACCCGTTTGTCCTTGAGGTTTTCCGGAACGTCGCCGTTGACGATCCGCTGGGCCAGCCCCTCGACGATTGCCGTCTTGCCGACGCCCGGCTCCCCGATCAGTACCGGGTTGTTCTTGGTGCGGCGGGAGAGGACCTGCATAATTCTCCGTATTTCCTCATCACGGCCGATGACCGGGTCGAACTTGCCGCTGCGGGCCAGTTCATTGAAATCCTTTGCATACTTCTTAAGGGCCTGGTACTTCTCTTCCGGATTGGGGTCGGTAATCCGCTGGTTGCCGCGGATGGAGACCAGCGCCTGAAAGATGGCGTCCCGGGTTATCCCTTTTCCCGCAAACATTTTAGCGAGGGCGCCGCCTTTTTCATCGGCCATTGCAACCAGGATGTGCTCGGCGCTGACGTACTCGTCCTTCAGGCGCGCCGCCTCTTGCATGGCGGCGTCGAGTATCCGGTTGAGCCGCTGCGAAAGATAAATCTGTCCGGACGTCGCGCCTTCCACCCTGGGCGTTTTATCGAGCGCCCTGCGGATTTCCTTTTTCATCTCCCCGATGTCGGCGCCCAGTTTGCGCAGAATGTCGGGAACGATCCCTTCGGTCTGTTTCAAAAAAGTGTCCAGCAGATGTTCCGGCTCAACCGACTGATGGCCGTTTTTTGCCGCGAGGCTCTGCGCCTCCTGCAGGGCTTCCTGCACCTTCAATGTAAATTTATCGAATCTCATCGAGAGTTTTCTTCCTTAATATAAAATAGCCAATATCAGTTCGGCTTTCAGTCTTCTGCCTGTCTATTTAGACAGTTAAGGCAACAAACATCCCGCGTAAGTTAAACACCCCCCCCAATGATGTCAAGAAAACCCATACCCGGTGCGGGTGCGACGAACGATGAAAGCAAAGCTTCATGTTCACAAAACGCAGTTTGATGAACTCGTCAAAAGTCAAAAATGCCCAAGAATCGTCATTCCGGTGAAAACCGGAAGCGAAGCTTGATGAACTCGTCAAAAGTCCAAAAACCGTCATTCCGGCGAAAGCCGGAATCCATAAGTGGCTAAATTCACTGGATTCCGTGTCAAGCACGGAATGACAAAAGGGGACAAAATCGACTTTTGACGAGACCATCAAGCTTGATGAGCTCGTCAAAAGTCAAAAATGTCCAAGAATCGTCATTCCGGTGAAAACCGGAATCCAGAGATTTCAACGCGTTACAAAAACACTGGACACCGGTTTTCACCGGTGTGACGACTTTTGACGAGAGCATCAAGCTTAATGTCCACAATTGCCCCTACGAAAACATTGTTGCACAACACGTTGATATTAAACGGTGGAAAGGCTATTTTCATACAAAACTGTGGAAAGGGTTGACGTCCGGCGGCCATCTTTGCATAAAGCCCAAGGCGGCAGAATGGACATTTTTCACAGGCTGCCGGTTATAGGTTATACATTGCGCGCTTGCGTTAATGACGACCGAAGTCATGGTTCGTCTGGAGTCTTTGCAACAGCCGCGACGGAGGCAAGCTCAGAAAATGCTTTGCCGCAAATTGAAAAACCCTGGCGCTCGTACGCCAGCCGGGAAAGCGAAGCTTCATGTTCATAAAGCCGGGGTCCAGAAGATAGTGAAAAGACTGGATACCGTCTTTCGACGGTATGACGTGCAGGGACTTTTGTAATTGGTTCGGCAGCGTAAAATGTTTTCCGCTTTACTCATGGCGCATCAGGGATACGGACACCGCCGCCTGGAGCGGGGAGGAGCTTACCGCCGCGCATGCTTCCCTTGGTCTGCTGCAGGGGAAGATGGACAGTTTTATGAGTTTGGCAGGCGGGGGCGAGATTGCATAGAGTTATGACTGCCGGTCATTTCCGTGAGGGCAAAACTTTTCAGCCGTCGTCAAAAACAATTTGATAATAGTGAGTTATCTTATGTCGAAATTCGGCAGAGTTTTTAAGACGGCGCCTGGCCCCTGTGGTTTTGCCCGGAAATTACATGTTTTCGCGCCTGTTTTCATCGGGAGAGCGCAATGTTATTGTCATCAGAAATACGCATGATTGTATTCCGCCATAGAGAGCCAAAGCGGCAAAGGCGGCGGA
>DYTH01000025.1 GCA_020726025.1 Syntrophus aciditrophicus
TGCTGTTTTCGCCACAGGCTGTAGGATGCCATTCGCGACAGCGCCTTCACGGCCCTCTCCGGTGTCAGGAAAGAGACCGCCTTGTAGGGGCAACCCTCGACATCGTTTACGGTATGGATGTTTTCCTCCTGCATGAGCGGCACCCCGATGATCGGCTTGCCCGTTTTTTCCATCAGATGGGCGGTGTGGGCGAGCAGTTGCGTTTCAAATTCCTCCAGCATGCCGGGCGCGATGGAGAGAAATTCCTGTTCCGCGTCCGGATCCGCAACCTTTACGTCCCGGATCATCTTCTTCAGCGAGGAAAGCCTCCCGGAGATTCCCAGATGGATCACCGCGTCGCAGCCGTCCCACTGGATCATCTGCTCCAGAACAAAGAGCGGTATTTTCGGGTCAAACTCTCCGACCAGATCGACCGGATTGGAGCGGCTCCAGTAGGGCGGCAGCACGGCGTCTATTTTATCGATGATATCCTGTGGAAGCGCCGGGATCACGAGCCCGTTTTCCGCGCAGAGATCGGTCGTAACAACCCCCCAGCCGCCGCCCAGCGTAATGATCCCGACACGGTTGCCCCGGGGAAGCGGAAGCGACGAGAATGCCGCGGAGGCGTCGAGCATTTCGATCGGCTGCTCGGCGATGACGATTCCCGCCTGACGGGCCGCCGCGTTGAACACCTTTGCATTCGATGCGAGTGCGCCGGTGTGGCTGATGGCCGCCTTGCCGCCAGCTTCCGTTCTTCCTCCCTTCAGCATCACCACCGGCTTGAGTTTTCCGACGCGCCGTGCGGATTCGAAGAAGCGTCGGCCGTTCTTGATGCTTTCCAGGTAGATGACGACAGTCTGGGTCAGTTCGTCAACCTCGAAGGCATCCATGTAATCCTCGATCGTGATCATCGCCTCGTTTCCCGACCCGCCGAAGGCGCGGATGCCCACCCCTTCGCGCTCGGCGAATTCCAGAAGCTGCACGCCGAGGTTTCCCGACTGCGAGATCAGGGTGGTTGAACCGGGTTTTGGATGCACGTTTGCCCCGCCGCAGCACAACAGGCTGTTGTGCGGGTTGCACAGTCCCATGGTGTTCGGCCCCATGATCAGGATATCGGCGGCCCGGGCCGCTTCCACCAGCTTTTCCTGGAGTCTGCGCCCTTCGTCGCCTGTCTCCGCGAATCCGGAGGTGATAAGCAGCATCTGTTTGATTCCTTTGGTCTTTAACTGTGGGATCAGGTCAATAACCTTGTCTTCGGGTATCGTGACAACGGCAAGATCAACAGGGCCGGGAATGTCTTCCACCGATTTAAAGGCGTTGATGCCGGAAATTTTGCCTCCCCGGGGGTTGACCGGGTAAACCTCGCCGGCGAAGCCGCCCGCTACAATGCTGCACAACACCCGGTATCCCCACTTGATGAAGGAGTTGGAGGCGCCGATAATGGCGATGGAACGCGGGTAGAAGAATTTCCCGATCGCTGTCGAATCAACCGCCGGCAGGTATTTTTTGGCTGCCGGTCTTTCCCCCAGGACAATGAGGGCGTCCACCGCGAAGGGCTGACCGTCCGCCTTGACCAGAAGCGGGTTGATATCTATTTCGGTAATCTCCGGGATTTCCACGCCTATCCGCGACAGCCCCAGCAGGGCGCTGACGATTCTCTCCCGATCCACGGGCTGTTCACCGCGAAACGGGCCGAGAAGTTTGCGCGAACGGATTTCATTGATCATCAACTCGGCGTCGTTTCGAGTCAGCGGCGCGACGCGGAAAACCGCGTCTTCCAAAGCTTCGGTGAAAACGCCTCCCAGGCCGAACATGACGATCGGGCCGAACTGGGAATCGTGAAACAGACCGGCAACGAATTCGCGGCGGCCGGAAAGCATCGGCTGAATCAGGTATCCTTCCATATCTGCTCCGGCTGATTCGGATGCGGCAGAGGCCGCTTTTCTTACTTCCCCGGCGTTTTTCAGGTTCAAAAAGACAAGACCGCGTTCGGTTTTGTGGGTGAGTTTTGCCCCAAGAGCCTTCAAGACAACGGGAAAACCGGCGCTTTCGGCGTATTGAACGGCCTCTTCCACCGATGTGGCAACATGTTCCGGGACCGTCGGCACGCCGTACTGCCTCAAGAATTCTTTGGATTCCGCCTCAGTCAGGGCCTCGCGTCCCTCTGCTTTGGCTTGTGTGATCATTTCCGAAACCTTCATCTCTTCTCCTTTACAAGCAATCTATATGTTCCTGCCACTGAACCGTCACCCTATACCATAAAGGATCTTTTAAGCCAAATACCATTGAAAGCAAAGCTTCATGTTCATGGACCTGAACGGCGGGCCTCTTTTGGGTTTACCTTGACGGGCGCTTTTTTTTATGCCATGAACCCGGTCGCTGCTCTTGGGTTTCGTGGATATGAAGCCCGGAAAATAGTGGAAAGCGCGGTTTTGGGCGGTTTTTAAAAGAGAAAAACGTGAAGAGGAATGGACATGATTGTTGAGGAACTGTGGCAGGAACTGGAGGCGCTTAACCCGCGCGATGTTGCTGTAAGGGCCATTGCAGATTATGATGAGGAAAAGGGAACGTTTGCCATCACTGTTTTCAACAGACGATACGTTGTTGACGTCAAAAACCGGACTGTTATTGTGCCTGACAATACCCGGCGCTCCGGCATGCTGGATGAGGTGATCCTCCACTATCTTTCCCATGCCGATGACGTTCCGCTTGCAAACAATCTGGTTTCGCCGAACCAGTTGACCGACGGCAGTTTCTTCTTCCGGGGAGGGCACGAGCTGCCCCTCCCGAAGCTTGCCGAGAAGTACGGCGCCGATCTGGACAAATTTGTGGAGAAGGGCCTTCAACTGGGCGGAGAAAGGACAGAATTCGGCGATGCTGCCGTAAAGCTGAAGCTGTTTCCGCGTGTTCCTGTCATTTTTGCCCTCTGGAAAAAGGACGAGGAGTTCGACAGCGAGGCGCGCGTGATTCTCGACAGCAGCATCGAACAGCAGATGAGCCTCTACGGGGTGTTTCTCTCCCTGCTGTTCTCGATTGGACAGATGCTCTCGGATTGAGAAACTCTACTGCTCCTTCCACTCGGGGGTTCTTTTTTCCATGAAGGCCCTGATTCCCTCGGCGGCGTCTTTTGTGGAACACAAACGGGGGAATGCCTCATTCATGTATTCGAAGGCCGTCTTGTAGTCCATGTCCTCGGCGGCGTAGAACGCCTTCTTGGCGATCTGGAGCGCAATCGGGCTCTTTTGAGCCAGCACGGCCGCCCATTCCCGGGTTGTTTTTTCCAGATCGGCCTCGGGAACCACGCGATTGATCAACCCCATCTTCAGCGCCTCCAAAGCGGGATACAAATCACCGTAAAAAAGCATTTCCAGCGCGCGTTTTCTGCCGATGGAACGGACAACCGGAACAACGGGTCCGATGCAGTTGAGGCCGACATTGATCGCCGTCAGTCCGATGCGGGCATTTTCGGCGGCAATGGCCAGATCGGCTGCTGCCACGATCCCCGCGCCATTGGCGACGGCCACCCCGTGAATCTGGGCGATGACCGGTTTATTCAGCGAGTTCATGGTTACCAGGGGCCGTTCCATGCATTCAATCCACTGCCTGTAGGCCATGACATCCATGCCGAAGAAATCCGACACATCGATCCCCGCGCTGAAGACCCTGCCGTTTCCTTTCAGAATAATGACCCTGACCTGTCTGTCCGCATCGAGTTCCAGCAGGGCGCAGTTTAATTCGGTTGCCAGCGGGGTGTTGAAGGTGTTCATGTTTTGGGGACGGTTCAGGGTTATCGAGGCGACAAAATCATTTCCCTTTTCAACAACGACATTTTCATAATTCATAAAAGATATTCCTTTCTCTCGTTGGAGTTCATTCGGATTGACCGCGCGGCGACCATTGCCAGGGGCGCTGCGCTGCGGTGATGCCCGATTTTATTTTTGATATTTGCTGAATTTTTCCGTTTCCCTCTTCAGCCAGTCCGGCCAGTACTCCTCTGAAATCGGATAGCTGGCATCCATTGCCTGAAAAGAACCATCCCCGGCGACCTTCGCAATTCTTTCCTGAATGTTGTACTTGACTTCATCAACCCCGATGAGTTTAGCCACCGCCCGGTTTATTTCTTCAACGGTCTTGTCGTAGGGGTTGCCTTTTTTGAATGCCCTCTGCGCGGCCAGTTCGTTGAAACAGTCCTTCCCGCGGTGCCACTCCTTGAACGATGGAAAAAACATCGGGCCATAGGATATCCAGAACTCGATGTGTCGTGCGCCCGCATTGTAAACGACCCACACCGAGCCCCCCTCGCTTACGCTGCCGCGGACGATGCTGTCGTCGCCCATGGCCACGTTTTTATCTTTAATGAGTGATTCGATGCCGCCGAACTTGAGTCCCACCTCCTGCGAGCGCGTGCTGCGGACGCCTTCCTGAAAGGTTCTGACCGCCTGGGGAAGCTTGATCAGCGCCGGGAAAAGAAGCTTGTGGAGGCCTTCGGCCACCCCGACCGTGACGCCCCACCCCGACTCCGGATTGGGGATGACAATGTCCGCCCGGGAGGTCTTGTAATAATCGACAAGTTCATGGCCGAGTTCTCTGCGGATCTGGAAGATCTCCTTTCCCCGGAACATGGAGCCGACGTTTCCAAAATAGACGCCCTGGAAGACATCGGGCATCATTTTTTCTTCCCGCAGGCGTCGTGTCTCGCATGCGCCGGCGGTGCAGATCGTCATCTCGGCGCCGTCGTACTCCCTCTCGGTACGCCCATCGAGCCTGCGGTGGGAACAGGATTCGGAGCTCACAACGAATGTTCCGTTAATATGGGCAAAGCAGAAAGGTTCGAAGGCCCGGTCGTCGTTCAGGGCGATCATGGATGTCTCTTTGCCGTCGTAAACCAGTGCGACCAGGGCAAAGGTCGCCCTTCCGTGCAGCTTATCCACAAGTTTTCGCCCTGCCTCGTAAGAAATACCCGATTCACTGATGTATTTGTGGAGCAGGGCCCCGACCACTTCGGTCTTGTTTTCGGTTTCAAAGACGTAATCTCCCCCGAGTTCGGCTTTCAGGTCGTCTTCCTTGACCAGATAACCATCCATGGTCAGTACAACCCGGTACCGGGAGCGTTTCCGGGGGCGAATCCCGATCGGTTCGGCGTTTATCTTTTCAGGGACCTTCCTTTTCGTATAACCGATATTGCCGATGGCCGCCGTGGGCTTAAGGTCCTGAAACACCCGCATCAAATCGGCATCCACCACCTCGGCGATTCTTCCTAAGCTTTTGTGGATATAAATCCCTTTGCGGGCGCCCACGGCAAGCCCCGTGCTGGCCTTTCCCCGGTGCTGGCATGCGGCGGTCGCCAGATAAACCTTGTTGACAAGCTCACGATCGTGCAGCCCGTAAACACCCACAATTCCGTCCATTTTGTAATCCTTTCCCCCGTTGTCCGGAGTTCCTTCAATAGAAGTCGATGGCGTTCATCATTTTTCAGATGGTATAAAAACAGCTTTCAGCTACAATAAAGCGACGTTTCTTGTCAATCCCGAGGTCAACACGATCCGTTGGAACTTATGTAATTGCCTGTCAGAAAGACGGTGCAGTGGAAAGATACAGAAAAAGGGTTGCGGTTTTCAACCGTAACCCTTTTTTTCTGAACTGGTGCGCCCAGTAGGATTCGAACCTACGACATCCAGATTCGTAGTCTGGCGCTCTATCCAGCTGAGCCATGGGCGCATTTTCTGTTGCTCAACGTCTTGGCCCCAAAGGACAAAGCGTGTGAAGCACTTGTGAAACACCGGGGGGATTCTACTCATTTTCGAGAATATGTCAACATGATAAATCCCCATGGAAAAATCTTCAAAAATGTCATGGAAGTGGCAGTATCGCGTTTTTGAAAATCTCTCTTGACAGGGAGGGGTTTTTTTATTAAACGACCTCCATCAAATGATTGAATAACAGGTTGGAAGAAGGTCATGAGCACACCCCTTGACAAGGCCCGCCGGGAACCAGAATCCATGAAGGCGCGTATACTGACCGTCGCCCGTCGGCTTTTCGGGGAGTACGGTTTTCACGGCACGACAACCCGGATGATCGCCCAGGAGGTGGGGATCGACATCTCCACGCTTCACTACCACTGGGGGGGCAAGAAGGACCTCTATGAATCGGTTGTTCTTGATATCAACAAGGACCTGCGTCAGAAGCTTCTTGAAGTCGAAGGCATGATCCACGACCGCCCCCTTGCCGAGCGGCTCACGATTTCGATTGACGTCATGACCGATTATCTTTTTTTACAGCCCTGCGTCTCCAACCTGATTCTTTTCCGGTATTTCTCCAAGAACCGTTATGAGGGCAATCTTGATTTCAGCGTTCCCGAATTTACGGCCGATATCGCCTTTTCGATGGGGCTCTCCACGGACCGGAAGCATGTTTCTCCGGAAACCAAGATGAAGGTCGTCGCCCTGATGAATTCCATTCATAACTTTATTTCGGGGGAGGGGTTTTTCCGTCCGATGCTTGATTTGACACATGAACGTTACGTGAAAATGGTGAAAGACACCTTGAATTTTATCCACATCCCCGCGTTTACCAAAGCAGGAGATGGATGACATTCGGTACGGATGCATTTTATACGAACATAAACCGCGTTACTGCAAACACTGGTAAAGGAGGAATTCTATGGCGCTGGACAGCAATGCAATCGGCAAGACGATCGGTCCGCTCAAGAAAGATTACGACTGGAGGGATGTGGTCCTCTATGCGATGGGGGTGGGGGCAGGGTTCGACGAGCTGGAGTACACCTACGAAAAGAACCTGAAGGTGATCCCCAGCTTCTCGATAGCGTCCATCTTCAATTTTCTGAGCGAGGTGGGCATGGCCTCCAACATGAACCTGGCCGGTCTGCTGCACGGCGAGCAGGAGCTTATTTTCCACAACCCGATTCCCGTTTCGGGAACGCTCTCCACCGAAGGAAGGATCACCCATTACTACGACAAGGGGCCAAAAGGGGCGCTCGTCGTTGCCGAAAGCGACACGCGCCACGCAAATGGGAAGAAACTGTTCACGAATATCATCACGCTCTTTGCCAGACTGGACGGCGGCTTCGGCGGAGAGGAGGCCCCCCGCAGCGTGATCGAGTTTCCCGCCCGCGAGGCCGACTTTACCGTGGATGCGGCGCCCTCTGTGAATCAGCCGCTTCTGTACAGACTCTCCGGCGATGTCTTCCCGCTCCATGCGGACCCGGAATTTGCCCGGAATGTCGGATTTGAAAAGCCGATCATGCACGGTCTGTGCACCCACGGATATGCCTGCCGCGCCCTGATGTCGGTATTAACGCCCGGAAGACCCGAACTGGTGCGTCGTTTCGCCTGCCGCTTCTTGACGCCGCTCTACCCAGGCGATCCGATAAAGACGCTTATCTGGAAAACAGGAGAAGGGCGGGCCCTCTGGAGGACCGTGAACGCCAGAACAGGCGAGATCGTCATCGACAACGGCATTTTTGAATACGGGGAAATTGTCAGGGATGCCATACGGTTCGACGGCCGGGTGGCGGTGGTCACCGGCGCTGGCGGCGGTCTGGGGCGCGTCTATGCGCTGGAGCTGGCGAAACGCGGGGCTAAAGTTGTCGTCAATGACCTGGGAAGCGCGAAGGACGGCGCCGGCGAGGGATCCGCCACCCCCGCCCAGCAGGTGGTCGAGGAGATCATAAGCCAGGGTGGCGTCGCGATTGCCAACTACGACAACGTCGCCACCCCGGAAGGCGGGGGAAATATCATCAGGGCTGCCGTCCAGGCCTTTGGTACGGTCGATGTCCTGATCAACAACGCCGGCATCCTCCGGGACAGAACGCTTGTGAAGATGGAACCCGAGACATGGCAGGCGGTACTCAATGTCCATCTGCACGGGGCGTACCATGTGACGAAGCCCGCCTTCTTAATCATGAAGGAAAAAGGGTATGGACGGATCATCATGACCACCTCCGCCGCGGGGCTCTACGGCAATTTTGGACAGGCCAACTACAGCTCCGCGAAGCTCGCCCTTGTCGGCTTCATGAATACGCTGAAACTGGAGGGGGGAAGGTACAACATCAAGGTCAATACGGTGGCCCCGATTGCCGCTTCACGGCTCATGGCCGACGTGATTCCCCCGGAGATGCTCGAAAAGATGAAGCCGGAGTTTGTCGCGCCGCTTGTCCTGCTGCTCGCTTCAGAGAAATGCCCCGTTTCCGGAAGGATATACAACGCCGGCGTGGGCGTTTACAACCGCGCCGCTGTCGTGACGGGGCCCGGGACGGTGGTGGGCGCAGAGGGAAGAATTCCCGCCCCGGAAGAGATTGCCGCGTCCCTTGCGGAAATTCGGGACCTCAAGGGTGGCAGGGAATTCGAACATCTGCAGGAAATAACCGGCGAGATGCTCTCCCGGCTTGTTCCTGTAAAGTGACACCGCAAAGCGAAGCTTCATGTTCATAAAACATTCAGGAGGAAAGACATGACTGGAATAACTTCTTACGGCGCCTGCATCCCCCGCCTCAGATTGAGCCGCGCGGCGATTTTTCAGGCGATGGGGTGGTTCGCCCCGGCAACCATGGCGGTCGCCCAGGGGGAGCGCTCCCTCTGCAATTACGATGAGGACGCGCTGACCATGGCGGTTGCCGCCGCCCGGGACTGCCTGACAGGAAAAGAGAGGGAAGCCGTAGAGGGGGTGTATCTCTGCTCGACGACGCTTCCCTTTGCCGACCGGCAGAACGCGGGCATTCTGGCAACCGCCCTGAATCTGAAGGCGGATATGATAACAGCCGATTTTACCTCCTCGCAGCGCGCCGGAACGACGGGGCTTCTGACTGCCCTCGAAGTTGTCCGGGGGGGCGCCCGCGAAAACATCCTCGTTGCCGCCGCGGACAGACGGGAGGCAAGGGCGGCCTCTTTTTACGAAATGTGGTTCGGGGACGGCGCGGCCTCTCTGCTGGTGGGCTCCCAGGATGTGATCGCCGAATTTGTCGGCTCCTGCACCGTTTCGTACGATTTTGCCGACCACTACCGGGGAACCGGGAGAAATTTCGATTACATCTGGGAGGAGAGATGGCTCCGGGAGGAGGGATACGCCCGATTCATTCCCGAGGCTGTAACGGGCCTGCTCAAGAAATTGAACATCACGATGGACGACGTGCAGAAGCTCGTCTTTCCATGCATCTTCAAGGCGGAACACGCCGCGATTGCGAAAAAGATGGGCGCCCGACCGGAGACGGTCGTCGATCAGATGCACGAGGTCTGCGGAGAGACGGGGGCGGCCCACGCGCTTCTGATGATGATCTCCGCCCTTGAAACCGCCCGACCGGGCGACGGGATACTGGTTGCCGGTTTTGGCCAGGGGTGCGACGCCCTCTATTTCAAAGTGACGGACGCGATACGGAACCTCCCCCCCCGGGCCGGGGTCAAGGGGTCGCTTGCCGCGAAGAAGACAACCGACAACTATATGAAATATCTGAAATTCAGAGACCTGATCCAGCCGGAGATGGGAATCCGGGGGGAGAGCCCGGCGCAGACGGCGATGACGGCGCTCTGGCGCAACCGCAAGCTGATCACCGGCCTTATCGGCGGCAAATGCCGCGATTGCGGCGCCCCCCAGTTCCCGAAGATGGAAATCTGCGTCAACCCCGATTGCGGCCACGTGAACAGCCAGGACGATTACGCGTTTGCCGACCGTCCCGCCCATATCCGAAGCTTCACCGGCGATCTGCTGGCCGTTTCGGTCGATCCCCCGGCCATTTACGGGATGGTCCAGTTCGACGAGGGAGGCCGTTTCATGGCGGATTTCACCGACTGCGAACTGGCCGATCTCCAGGTGGGGCTTCCCGTCCGGATGTCTTTTCGAAAGAGGTTTACCGATGACCAGAGGGGTTTTACCGGCTATTTCTGGAAGGCGGTTCCCCAGATCGGGGCAGCGGTTGCCCTTCCCGAAATCCGCTTTGACAAAAAAGTGGCAATCGTCACCGGGGCCGGAGGAGGTCTTGGGCGCAGTTACGCCCTGGAGCTTGCCAGAAGGGGGGCAAGGGTCGTCGTCAATGACTTCGGCGGAACCCGGGACGGGGCGTCCGGCGGTTCCGGAAGCGCCGCCGACCGTGTTGTCGATGAAATACGCGCGCTGAAAGGCGAGGCGATTGCCAATTACGACAACGTGGCGACAGCGGAAGGGGGAGAGCGGATCGTCAGGATGGCGCTCGAGTACTTCGGCGGCGTCGATATCCTGATCAACAACGCGGGAATCCTTCGCGACAAGAGTTTTCTCAACATGGAGCCGGAGAACTGGCAGGCGGTGATTGCCGTGCATCTGAACGGCGCCTACAATGTTACCCGCCCGGCCTTCAACGCGATGCGTGAGCGCGGCTACGGGCGGATCGTCATGACCGCGTCGGCTGCGGGACTCTACGGAAATTTTGGCCAGACCAATTACAGCGCGGCCAAGATGGGGCTTGTGGGCCTCATGCACACGATCAAACTCGAAGGGGCGAAGCATAACATCCGGGTCAACACGATTGCCCCGATGGCGGCCTCCCGCCTGACCGAGGATATCATGCCGCCGGAGATGTTCGAGCGGATGCGTCCCGACTACATTGCGGGGATGGTTCTCTACCTCTGCTCCGAGGGCTGTGCCGAAAGCGGCGAAATATTCAACGCCGCAGCCGGCTACCACAGCCGGGCGGCAATGATGACCGGGGAGGGGGCCATTTTGAGCGACGGGACGACGATTCCGACACCGGAGGATATCCTCGAAAACTGGGACCGAATCAACAGCCTTGATAACGCGCGGGAGATACCCGACGCGGCCTCCGCCATCACTTCGTTTTTGCTTCCTCCGGCGTCGGAGGCGAACGATGAGGGGACGGGGGGCGGAGGACTGGATGTTAAGGGCGTTTTCGCGAAGATGCCGGAGTTTTTCGATCCCGCAGCGGCGGCTGGAAAGGATGTGGTCTTCCAGTTTCTGATCGCGGGGGTCGGCGGCGGCGACTGGGTCGTTTCCGTCAAGGATGGCGCCTGCGCGATTAAAACGGGCAGGGCCGAAAAACCGACGACGACCATCATCATGGCCGATGGGGATTTCATTAAACTGATTACCGGCGAGCTGGACGGGATGACCGCCTACACCTCAGGGAAACTGAAGGTGGAGGGCGACCTGATGAAATCGCAATTGATCGCCCGGCTGTTCAAATTTAAAAAATGAAGCATCAGCAATCAGGGAGGGGAACAATGGCTTCTGGAATAAGAGACAAGGTTGCAATTCTCGGAATGGGGTGCAGCCGTTTCGGTGAACGCTGGGATGTCGGGGCTGAAGAGCTGATGGTTGAGGGTTTTCAGGAGTGCATTGCCGATGCGGGCATTGAGAAAAACCAGATTCAGGCGGCCTGGTTCGGCACCTGCATGGAAGAGGTAGGCGTCGGCAAATCGGCTATTCCGCTCGGCGTGACCCTGAGGCTGCCCAATCTGCCGATCACGAGGACGGAGAATTACTGCGCCACTGCCACGGAGGCGTTTCGGGGCGCCGTTTACGGAGTCGCTTCCGGGGCCTACGATATCTGCCTTGCCCTCGGGGTGGAAAAACTGAAGGACACCGGTTACGGCGGGCTCCCGAACTTCGGTTCCGGGCTGGGAACCCTCAACTGGCAGTGGTCGCCCAACTTCACCGCGCCGGGCGGTTTTGCACAGCTTGCGACGGCTTACGCGGCGAAATACCGCGTTCCCGAAAAAGAGCTGAAACGGGGAATGGCCCACGTTTCGATGAAGAGCCACGCGAACGGCGTACTCAACCCGAAGGCCCATCTGCGCAAGGCGGTTACGATGGAGCAGATCATTGCCGCCCCGATTATCGCCTACCCGCTGGGGCTCTTTGACTGCTGCGGGGTGAGCGACGGCTCCGCCTGCGCGATCGTGACGACGCCGGAAATCGCCCGGTCTCTGGGGAAAACCGACATTGTCTCCGTCAAGGCGATCCAGCTTGCCGTCTCCAACGGCTACGAGAGCAGTTTCAACGGGTGGGACGGCGCCCATTTCGTGACTACCAGCAAGTGCAGCACGAAGGCGTACGAAGAGGCCGGCATCAAAAATCCCCGTGAGGAGATCAGCATGATGGAGGTACACGACTGCTTTTCGATCACCGAAATGGTCACATACGAAGACCTCCATATATCTGAACGCGGCCACGCCTGGAAGGACGCCCTGGACGGTTTTTACGACCGCGACGGCAGGCTTCCCGCCCAGGTCGATGGCGGTCTCAAATGTTTCGGCCACCCGATCGGGGCATCCGGTCTGCGGATGCTCTACGAGATGTACCTCCAGCTTCTGGGCCGCGCCGGTGAGCGCCAGCTCAAGGACCCCCGCTACGGTCTGACGCACAATCTCGGAGGATTTCCGTTTCAGAACGTCTGCGCCGTTTCGATCCTTGGCCGTTACGGAGATTAGCGTTACCATGCAATCGGCATCCCGGAGGAGTTCCTGAAGCCCATGCGGTGGAATTCCTGAAAGAAAAGTTATCGAAATAATGCATGCATTTTTTAAAAATCCCCATGCCCTCGGGCTGGCACAACGAATGATGAAAATTGGTAGATACGGGGTCGCCGGGCAGGGGCACGGCATGCCGTGCCCCTGCGAAAACATGGTCGTGCAACACATTGATATAGAACGGATAAATTCTATTTTTATATAAACTGAGCCGCGACGGCAGGAGAACGACAAATGGAAATACTGAATTATACGGAAGAACATCGGATATTCCGGGACTCCCTCCGGCGGTTTCTGGAAAAGGAGATAACCCCCCATGTCGAGGAGTGGGAAGAGGCGGGAATTGTCCCGCGCGAGGCCTGGAAAAAGATGGGGGAACAGGGCTATCTCGCGATGGGCGTGCCCGAGGAGTACGGCGGCCCGGGCGCCGATTTCCTCTATTCGGTGATCGTCACCGAGGAGATGACCCGCACGAACCATTCGGGGCTTGCCGCCGCGCTGCACAGCGACATCATCGTTCCCTACATCCAGTCGTTTGCCACCGAAGGGCAGAAGCATAAATATCTGCCCGGCTGCGTATCAGGTGACATTATCACCGCCGTTGCGATGACGGAGCCGAATGCGGGCAGTGATCTCGCCGGGATGAAGACCACCGCGGTTGAACGGGGAGACGAGATTGTCCTGAACGGCCAGAAGACCTTCATCAGCAACGCGATCAACGCGGACCTCGTCGTGCTCGCCGCCCGTGATCCCCATACGGAAGACCCCCACCGGGCGGTAGATCTCTTCCTTGTCGAGGCGGAAACCCCCGGCTTCGAAAAGGGCAAGCAGCTCAAGAAGGTGGGCTGGCACAGCCAGGATACGGGTGAGCTTTTCTTCAACGACTGCCGGATACCGAAGGAAAACCGGCTGGGCGAGAAGGGTTCCGGTTTTCTGAAGCTGATGCTGAAGCTGCAGCAGGAGCGGCTTGTCTGCGCGATCGGCGCCGTTGCCGGGGCGGAGTACATGCTGGAGCTAACCATCAAATACTGCAAGGAGAGGACCGCCTTCGGGAAGCCCCTCTCGAAGTTCCAGAACACCCAGTTCGAGATCGTCGAGATGGCGACCGAGGTGAGACTGGGACGCACCTTCATTGACAAACTGGTTGCCGACCATATGGAGGGCAGAGAGATCGTGGTGGATGTTTCGATGGCGAAGTACTGGACGACGGAGATGGCATCCCGCGTCGCGGACCGCTGCGTGCAGCTCTTCGGCGGCTATGGATACTGTGAAGAGTACCCGATTGCCCGTGCCTGGCGTGATATCCGGGTGACGCGGATATTCGCCGGGACCAACGAGATCATGAAGGTTATCGCCGCCCGTTTTATGGGATTGTAGAATTTTAAGGAGAAAAAGATGACGGGACCACTGAAAGGGTTGAAAATACTCGATTTTACTACACTTCTTCCGGGGCCGTTCGCGACGATGACGATGGCCGACATGGGCGCGGATGTCCTGCAGGTTCTCTCCGCTTCCAGACCGGATCTGACGGCGTTCTGGCCTCCCTTTATTCCGGGGACCAAACTCTCCGCCGCGTCGGCGATGCTGGGCCGGGGTAAGAGGTCGATGACGCTGAATTTGAAGGACGCCAGAGCCGCCGGGATAGTTAAAAAACTGATTGCGCAATACGATATCGTCATCGAGCAGTTCCGCCCCGGCGTAATGGAGCGTCTGGGACTCGGCTATGAGACGCTCCGTGAGAGTAATCCGGCCCTGATCTACTGCTCGCTTACCGGGTACGGACAGACCGGGCCGATGAGGGACCGGGCCGGGCACGACATCAACTACATCTCCCGCGCCGGCGTCATGGCTTACTCGGGCAGAAAGCAGACAGGGCCGACGCTGACGGGGATGCAGATTGCCGACGTTGCTTCCGGCTCCAGCAACGCGATCATTGGCATCCTTGCCGCAGTCATCCACCGTGAACGTTCCGGTGAGGGGCAGCATATCGACGTCTCGATGACGGACGGCGTTGTCGCCTTGAACACCTTTGCCGCAATGGCCCTGCTTGCCGGTGGAAAGGAGGCGGGCCGTGAGGAGGAGCTCCTCAACGGCGGCTCCCTGTACGACTTCTACGAAACCGGCGACGGGAAATACATCGCGTTCGGCGGGCTGGAGCCGCAGTTCTTCTCCGCCTTCTGCCATACCATCGGCCGTCCGGACTTGATCCCCGGCGGCGTTGCCCCGCAGGATTTACCCGCAATCAAAAAGGAGGTGCGCAATATTATAAAATCGAAAAGCAGGGATGCGTGGTGCGAGCTTTTCGCGAAGACCGACGCCTGCGTCGAACCAGTTCTCACGCTTGCGGAGGCGCTTGACGACCCGCAGACCAAAGCCCGAAATATGGTGATCGATGTTTTGCTTCCCCATGGTGAAAAGGTGAGGCAGACAGGGCATCCCGTCCACTACTCGGCAACCCCTCCCGCGTACGGAGTTGCCGGTTCAACTGCCGGCACGCATACACAAGAGGTGATGAATGGCCTGGGATACCGCGATGAAGAGATTGAGGAGTTTGAAAAGACAGGTCTGTTTTCCTGAAAAACGGTGTGCGGGCAATAGAACCCCCGGCATAAGCTGCGTTATCGCAACGTATGCCGGGGTTATCTGTTAAGATGACTTTTTGTCTTCGGATTTATCGTCTTCTTTTTTCGGCGTGACGTCAATCTCGTTCGGTTCATGGCTGGATTTCTTGAAATTTCTGATGCCCTTGCCAAGGGCGCTTCCTATTTCGGGGAGTTTGCCGGCGCCGAAAATGATCAATATGATGACTAAAATAATGATAAGCTCGGGCATTCCTATTCCAAACATAATTTCCATCCTTTGTTTAAATTTACTGGTGCGATACTAAACCATCGCATGGACATTGTCAAACAATAACCGTTTCTAATTCGCATTTTGATTCGTTGCCGGAAGCGGAAGGTTCAATGTGACAACTTCACCGCTTTTCCCCAGCCTTCCCAGAGGCTTCTGCTGGAAAGAGATATCCACGCCGCCGGCATTGCCGATATCCAAACGAAAACCTTCCGATGCCGTCCGTTCAATTGTTTCCCCTGGTTGCAGCATCACGTCGCTGATCTTTGTTTTGTCTGCAACGATTTTTATCCATGTTGTCTCACGGGCTTTTATGGAAAGATGGTATCCGTTTTCCATATCCTGCACGGGTGTTGGCGCTGCCGTCACTGTTTTTGCGTCGGGGGCGTTTGTTGCCGCTTTGTTCGCCGCTGGTGGAATGTTATCCTGGACGACGGGTTGTTCCCCTGCGGAAGCCGTCGTATTTTCAGTCGCAGGCTCTGCAGCTTCTGAATTTGGCCGTGCTGTCTCGGCAACCGGCGCCGGAGATGGTTTGTCTGTGTGGTAAAGAAAGAGTGCAACAACGACGACGCCGATGGCCAGAACGACAGCAAGACTCCCATAAAGAAACCAGTATTTAAGACCGTTGTCAGGCCAGGGCTTCCTTATTTCACCGACTTCAGAAGGCTCTCGGATCGTTTCGATATGCTTTTCATACTTTGCAAGGAGTGGTTTTTCGTCTATTCCAATTGCACCGGCATATTTGCTGATAAAGTTCCTGGTGTAAATGGGCGGAGGAAGGTTTTCAAAGTCCCCGCTTTCAAGCGCTGTCAGATTGGCGATGCTTACCCGCGTCCTGGAAAAGATATCCTGGAGAGACAGTCCCGCGGCCTCTCTCAATTCCTTGAGGTTTTCCACCGCCGCTTCCCGATCGGTTTCGTCTTTGCCCCGGCTCACATCAAGCTCACTATCCATGGGTTCATTCCTGCTTAAAATTTGCAGACCGTATGGGGGCTGCTTCCGGGGAATCTTTGCATGTTCCGAACTTCCCCCTTTTAAGGAACACCGCAGGAGGCGGCGCTTCAACCGTGCGAGAGCTATCATAATTTAATCAGTAAATGCAATGAAATAAATCTTTGCCGCCGTCATCCCGCAACACCTGTTGAACATTTTTTATTCTGGATATTTGTTTGTCTTTGTGATGAAATTAAAGCAGGACGTTTGTCAAGCGTGCCTGATACGATGATGACGTGAAGGGGTGAAATGGATGGAAAGCTACGACGGGATGATTGATTTCATGGAGCGCACGGCTCGCGAGGCCGGGTCGCTTTTGCGCGACAGGCTCCATGATCGGCATGATGTGCAGTATAAAGGCGAGATAAATATCGTAACCGAAGCGGATCGTCTGTCCGAGGAGCTGATCACGGGCAGGATCAGCGAGGGCTTTCCGCGGCACGGAATTATGGCGGAAGAATCTACGGAAATGAAAACCGATTCGGGGTTTCGATGGATCATCGATCCACTGGATGGAACCACCAATTACGCCCATGGTTACCCTGTTTTCGCGGTTTCCATAGCGCTCGAGGTGGACGGGACAGTCATGCTGGGGGCCGTTTATAATCCCATGTCGGAAGAATATTTTATGGCGGCAAGGGGGAAGGGTTCATTTCTTAACGGGCGGCGACTGCACGTATCCACGACCGATTCCCTCAAGCGGTCCCTGCTGGCGACGGGCTTTCCCTACGACATAAGAACCGACAGAAATAATAATATAAATTATTTCAAGGCAATGGCATTAAGCGCTCAGGCAATCCGCCGCGCTGGCTCGGCCGCGCTTGATTTGGCGTTTGTTGCCGTCGGCCGATTCGACGGGTTCTGGGAGCTGAAGCTTGCCCCCTGGGATACGGCTGCCGGTTGGCTTATCCTCGAAGAGGCCGGAGGGGTTGTAACCGATCTTGCCGGTGGCGCCTATCAGGTTTATTCCCCGAACATCCTGGCCACCAACGGCCTGATTCACGACGAGATGCTCCGCATCATCACCCAAACGGATCCCCTCGACCAGGCGTGATTTCCGGTCCATTGGGGGGTGGAAAGAGATGCCGGGAATTCAAGATTGTCCGGCGGAGTTCCCCGTTATTGTCGGTTCAGGCAACAAAAAAGTCGTAACAGGCGGCTGAAATGTGATAAAGGCACGGGGGAATAAGCCAGAATTCAATGTAAGGAAATTTTATTCTATGGAAAGTATAACACAATCTCCTCCTTCAGATTTTATCAGGGATATTATTGATGCCGACATCACATCGGGCAGGCGTCCGGAGACTATCGCCACCCGTTTTCCACCGGAGCCAAACGGCTATCCCCATATTGGCCATGCGAAGTCCATCTGCCTCAATTTCGGCATCGCTTCCCAGTACGGCGGAACCTGCAATCTCAGGCTGGACGACACCGATCCGAGCGGGGAGGGGATGGAGTATGTCGAGTCGATTATCCGCGATGTGAAGTGGCTCGGATTCGACTGGGGGGAGAGTCTCTATTTTGCATCCAACTACTACGAACAAATTTACCGGTACGCGGTGGCCCTGATCAAAAAAGGGCTTGCCTATGTGTGCGATCTGAGCGCCGAGGAAATGCGCGAGTACCGCGGGACATTGACCCAGCCGGGAAAGGAAAGCCCTTTTCGGGGGCGCTCCATCGACGAAAACATCGATCTGTTTGAACGGATGAGGGCAGGGGAATTCGCCGACGGGGCGCGTGTGTTGCGGGCAAAGATAGACATGGCTTCGCCGAATGTTGCCCTGCGCGATCCGGTGATCTACCGAATCAAGAAAACCAGCCACTATCGCACCGGCGATGCATGGTGCATCTATCCGATGTATGATTTTGCCCACTGCCTTTCCGACTATATCGAGGGGATCAGCCACTCGATCTGCACGCTCGAATTCGAAAACAACCGCCCCCTGTACGAGTGGTTTTTAGACAAGCTCGTCGAGAAACCGCATCCGCGGCAGATCGAGTTTGCCCGCCTGAATTTGAACTTCACGGTCATGAGCAAGCGTAAGCTTATGGAATTGGTGGACAGGAAATTGGTGACGGGCTGGGATGACCCGCGTATGCCAACCCTCTCCGGTATGCGCCGTCGGGGCTACACCCCGGAATCGATCAGGAATTTCTGTGAAATCATCGGGGTTTCGAAAAACGACAGTCTGATCGATATGTCGCTCCTCGAAAATTGCGTCCGGGAGGACCTCAACGACAGAGCGCCGAGGGTGATGGCGGTGCTGCGGCCGCTGCGCGTGATTATCGACAACTACCCCGAAGGCAAAGAGGAGGAATTGGACTGCCCCTACCATCCGAAGAACCCCGGCATGGGGTCTCGCAAGGCGCCGTTTACCAGAGAACTCTTCATCGAAAAGGATGATTTCATGGAGGTTCCCGCCAAAAAATTCTTCCGGCTTTTCCCCGGCAAAGAGGTGCGGCTTCGCTGCGGATACCTGATTCGCTGTGTGGGGATCGTCAAGGACAGCGAGACCGGCGAGGTGACGGAGATTCACTGTACGTACGATCCCCAGACGAGAAGCGGTTTCGCACCCGACGGGCGAAAGGTTGACGCGACGATCCACTGGGTGTCGGCAGCGCATGCGACAGTCGTCGAGGCGCGGCTTTACGACCGGCTGTTTAGCGTACCAGAGCCCCTCGCGCAGGAGGGTGCGTTCATCGACTACATCAATCCCGGGTCGGTGGAGGCGCTAACGTCCTGCCGTCTGGAGAAGGGCATTTCTTTCGATAGAATGAACGGGCCTCTCCAATTTGAAAGACTGGGTTATTTCATAGCCGACTGCAGGGATTCATCAGCGGATGCACCCGTGTTCAACCGTACCGTCACACTCCGGGATGCATGGGCGAAAATTTCGGGTAAGGGCAAGTAGATGTTTTTCAACGAAAAAAACTTACGATTCGGTCCGGGATTGCCTTCTTGAGTGTTGCCGCCACGCCGAGAACATAGTCCTTTGTTCCGCAGTACTTGTCAACCATCGAAACGACCCACGCCTCCGGATAAAACGGCGGGATGGGCGTCAGCGGCCACATGTGCCGGATGATGATGTTTTCCTCTTTTTTTGTTAACGGGATCACCTTCCGGGCATTTTCGAGGGCGATGCGCGGGTGTCTGAACCCGTGCCAGCGGGGCCCTTCGCGCAGCCAGTCGTAATGAAAAAGATCGTGCAGCAGCGCGCCCCGTGCAGTCAATTTTTTGTCGAGATGAAGCTTCCCTGCAATCTGGAAACTGAGCCATGCGACATCGAGGCTGTGGTCCAGCCGTGTCCGGAGGTAGTGATGCCTGTAGTTTTCGAGAGAGCTGACGAGGCGATGCTGCATGAGCGGCTCGATAATGGCCAGGAATTCACGTTCGCGATCCATTGCCTCGTTTTGTCTTTTTGGCCTTCCCACCGTCGCAAGCCGGGCAGCCCTTATCAGAAAATCCACAGTCATTATCTCAAACAGCGCCAAAGAAATCACGGTCGCATGCATGGCGCCTGATTGATAGAACTTCATTGCCGCCGGAAGCAGGAAATACTCCAGTGTAAACGCCAGAAAAACCCAGAACAGTGAAAATTTGAGGCATATATAGCCACGGATTGACCAGTTTTGGTCTTCGTAGCTCCAGAGACGGACTTTGAAAAAGCGCTCGAGTGACCAACCCGAAGCAAATTCGAGGAGCGTTGCGGTAATCATATAGAAAATTCCCTTGGCGACGATATGACAGGCGAGTAAAAGCGGCTGCAGGAGGTTTAATTCCTGGTATGCCGGAAAATAGGAGAGAATGGCAAAAGTTACAAACAAAAAATGGTGCTCCGACAGATGGGGCCGGACGACCGTAAGCAGGAGCGCCCCGAAGCCGTATATGGGAAGATAAGGGCCTGCGAGAAGTCCCGGATTGACGAAGCGTCGTTCGGAGACTGATCGGTAAACGAACTCAATCATCCACCCCGCAACGGAAAAAAGAGTAAAAATATAGATTATTTCTATTAGTTTAAGATGCATGGTTCAGGTTTTCCCTTCTCTGGATAAAAGACCATGACACAGTAAATCAAAAAGCGAAGCCGCCTCCGCGTGTATATCCGTCTGGTCTGAAGTCGGGTTGCGCGCTTTGTCGGGCGCCGGTGACAATCCGCGCAGCAGGTAGCCGATAAATTTCGATGCCCTGGCGATGTTGTGCGCGGGGAAAACCCCCTCCTTTACCCCCTCATCGAGGATGCCCTGAAGCAGCCGTTCCTGGACGGCAAAGAAACGCTCCCGCGCGGCGGCCAATTTTGACAGGAAGCGCTGCGACTGGGATTGTTCATCGGTAAACAGAAACGCCTCTTCATGGGTTATTTTCATGCTCTCCCGGATGAATACATTCAGCTTTTCGAGGGGGGAAGACAGGGATGCGACGGCCTGATTGAGCTGTTCCGCCATAAAGCCGATCTTTCGGTCAAGCGCCTCTTTATAAACCTGGTCCTTACTTCCGAAGTAGTTGTAAATGGTAGCTTTTGCAACCATGGCGGACCGGGCGACATCGTCTAAACTGGTCTTGTTGATGCCGTGGCGGCGGATCATTTTCCAGGCCGTTTCCAGAATAACCTCTTTTATTCGGGCTTTCATTTTTTCGTTGCCCCTTAAAATTTTGTACTTTTTACGTCTAAAAGTATAAATATAATGGCGGCGATGTCAAGATAAATTTTCAGATGTCAGCGCAAACAATTCCGTCTGTCGAGGTTGTTATATTATTTCAAGGACTTCGGCAACGTTATCCATGCCGTTGATCACGACAAGCCGTGCATTGCGGGGACTGACATCAGCGCCAACGAGCCATTTTATAAACAGGGAAACCTGGGTGGCGGCAACCATCGCCACGGAAAAAGGCATGACCGCCTTTGGAGAGTCTGGGATTTCTGAAAAATTGGGACCGAAAAACCGTGCATAGCCGAAATCCGGCGGATGGAGCATCGCTGCCTGGCCGAAATAGCCGGAGACGCCTCCGTGAAACAGGGGGAGGACTGTTTTTTTGTTGAAATGCTGTGTGGAATGAATGAACGCCCTCTCCAGTGCAGCGCGGGCGGCAAAAGAATCGAGACAATCAAAACAGACGTCCATGCCTCCGATTAAATCCCCCAGCCTGGATGCGGAATCTACGGCTTCTGCCCGGCACTCTATCGTCAAGGATGGGTTTATGTCCTGAAGACGTTTTCTGGCCGCCTCAACCTTGAATACTCCCAGGTCGGCTTCCGTATAGAGCATCTGCCTGTTCAAGTCCGGGGCATCCAGGACGGATGGGTCCCATATCTCTATCTGCAGGGGCGCCAGGCGCGCCAGCATGTCCAGCACATGCGCGCCCAAACCTCCGGCGCCCGCGACAACAACGCGCATGGAAGAGAGGCAATCCCACTGCCTGAAGGACATAAGCTCCTTGTGCCTGCTGTATCGCGCCTCGTTGCCGCCTGATCCTGCCGACATTCTTCTATCCGCCGCCGGAAGGCGGAAAAATGCTGACAACCTTTCCGGAAATCACGGTGTCAATCCCTTTGTTGTGAAGCACGTTGTGCCCGTCAATCAAAATCATCGCGCCGGGTTTTATCCGCCCGTTGGAAAACACGAGTTCACTACGGATATCGAAGACTTTTCCTTGCCTGGTCAGTTGTTCCTGCATCCAGTCGATCAATTGATCGACGGTAACAGGAGGCCCCTCGTAGGTGAGGCGGCTGATGCCCATCTTGAACTGAAACGTCGAAAAAAGTTTTATTTCGATCTTTTCCATGGAGACCATCCTGCGACACCATCGTTTGGGGATGCTTTTTATGTGAAACGAGTTTTCGGCTCAATATCAACATGTTGCGCAACCATGTTTTTGCAGGGGCACGGCATGCCGTGCCCCTGCCCGGTAATCCCGTATCTCCGAATTTTATGAACATGAAGCTTGATGGTCTCGTCAAAAGTCGATTTTGTCCCCTTTTGT
>DYTH01000026.1:0-2324 GCA_020726025.1 Syntrophus aciditrophicus
AAATAATATGTCTCTGACCCCGGTTTTGTATCCAACATTCACACGGCGGGAGGAGTTCCGCCGTGTTTCCGTTGTGGCGCCGCTGGCGAAAGGGCAGATTACCGGCTTCGGGGTTGACAGCTACCTGCTCGGCCTGCGGGCGGCGGTCGCCGTCATCGATGAGGCCGTGAACGAGGTGTGAGCGCGTCCACATTTAATGAAAAGAGAAACAATGGATACTGAGATTTCAACTGTAATTGTCTCTTATCCGGTCAAGACAAATGGATAGACGTCGAATTGTGAGGATAGATTCCATGTACAGGAAATTTGCAATTGCCGTTGCGATGGTGTTTTTTACCTTCTGGTGTGGTATTTCCGCCGCCTTCGAGATGACGCTGGCGCACCTGAACGACACCCATTCCCACCTTGAACCGGTATCGGTAAATCTGACAATCGACGGTGTCAAGACCACCGTCGAGGTGGGCGGGTTTGCCCGTCTGAAGACGGTCATCGACAAAATGAGGGCCGCTGATTCCTCTCTGCTTCTTTTGCACGCCGGTGATGCGGTGCAGGGGACGTTCTATTTTACGCAATTTGGGGGTGACGTCGAATTCGATTTACTGAACATGCTGGGGGTGGATGCCTTTACGTTTGGCAATCACGAGTTTGACCGAGGTGTGGGTTCGCTGCAGGGGTGGATTGCCCGCAGCCGTTTCCCCTGGATTTCCACCAACATCGATTTTTCGGCGGAGCCTGCCGTCTCCGCCCTGGTGCGGCCGTATCTGATCAAGGAGATAAACGGCGAGAAGGTGGCCATTATCGGCGTCACTACCGAGACGACTCCCCAGCTTACGAAAAGCGTCGGCCGGGCGGTATTCAATGATGCCGCGACAAGTGTGGAAAGGCAGGTGAAGGCGCTTTGCGCCCTCGGCATCAACAAGATCATCCTGCTTTCCCACCTCGGCTACCTGCAGGACAGGGAGCTTGCTGGCCGGGTCGCCGGGATTGACATTATCGTCGGGGGCCACAGCCATACCCTCCTTGGGGATAAGGCCGACCTTGCCGCCATCGGCCTGGTTCCGGAGGGGCCCTATCCGACAGAGGTTGTCGCCCCCGACGGAAGGCGGGTGCTGGTTCTGCAGGTGGGAAAATGGGGTATGGCGGTCGGAAGTCTGAAGGCAACCTTTTCGCCGGAAGGGGAGATCAGCGGCTATGCGGGCCGGGAGGTGATCCCTGTGGGCGCTTCCTTTTATCGCGATGGCGTGGCGGTCACGCCCGGTACCGATTCATACCGGGCTATCCGGAGCGCCATCGAAAAATCGAAAACCGCCGTTATTGCAAATGATGATTCCGCGGTTGCCGCCGCCCTCTCCCCTTTCACGGCCGCTCTGGAAAAATTTCGCCGCGAGGTCGTGGCTGTGGCTGTTGAAAATATCGAGATCGGCGTGAACAGCGGCCCCGGCCCCCTTGCAGCCGATGCGATGCTGGCCGCACTGCCCGGGGCGCAACTTGCGCTGCTCAATTATGGCGCGGTACGCAGAGGGTTGAAAGCGGGAAACATTTCGGCCAGCGACGTATTCGAGGTGATGCCCTTTGCCAACACGCTCGTGCTGGTTGACCTGACCGGCGCCGAACTCAAGCAGGCGCTGGAGGACGACATCGATTATCTGGCAGGCAGATACGGGACCGATGCCGGCCGTCGCCAGCCGTATCTTGGCAACGCAAAAATGGTGGTACGACCGACATCGGCAAAGGGTTCGAGAATCTCATTGCTGACAATCAGGGACAAAGACGGCCTCTATCATCCGGTGGAACCGGGGAAGGTTTACCGGACGGTTGTCAACGACTTCACGGCCGGTGGCGACGACGGCTTCTCCGTCATCAAAAAGGCCGCCGGATTCCGGAACGACACCGGCATCATCGACAGCGACGCCTTCCGCGATTACCTGAAGAGTCTTGGGAGAGTGGCCAATCCCACGGAACGACGGATCACCGTTGCCCACTGAAACCGGGTTTTGTCCGCCACTTTTTTGCAACCCTGCTCTGGGACATCCATGGATTTGCCGATACTTGAGCCCTCTGCTTGACAAGTTCGGTCAGTGATTTCAGACACTCCCTCATCCGGGTACTCCGCTGTGAGTTGTGTTCATCAAATCATCAGGTATTTCCGCTTGATATCTTCATTGGCACTGAGTTCGTCGATGGTCCCCTCGAATTCTATCCGCCCTTTGTTGATGACGCAGGCGCGGTCGGCGAGGGGAAAACGAATATTCTGTCCGGAAAAGAGAAGGGTGACGCCGAGTTCCTTATTTTGCCGGGAAAAATGAGATGGTTGACCTGTTTTA
>DYTH01000026.1:2424-22235 GCA_020726025.1 Syntrophus aciditrophicus
GGTGACGCCGAGTTCCTTATTTTGCCGGGAAAAATGAGATGGTTGACCTGTTTTACGAAAGAGCCAACAAATCATTGCACCGGAGGCGCAAAAAGCCGCGCCCCGCTGAACTTTGCCGTTCTACCAACCCGCGTACGCGGGCGCCATCCGTGGCGCTGACCGCATTGAGCGAAAGAGACGCTGGACTTCTTGAGCGAGGAGATAGAAATTGTGAGAAATTAACTACTTTCAAAGATACTTGCAACCAGAGAATATCGCGACAATTTCTGCTGGTTGAACCGAAAAGCAGGGGCTGGAGATACGTCAACTCTCCTGTCTCATTCTAACGCGGACGTGCGCCCGCAGCCCGATTAGCGCTTTCCTTTGCATCGTTTTTTCAAAGGGAAATTGTTCAAGTGTCGCGTATTCCTTATTTATATCAATGGCCTGCGAGTGACGGAATCCCGTCACTCCTTTTTCTCCGCCTCTTGGGTAAAGCACCCCCGACCGCCCCGCAACGGGGGAATCTCCGCTCTGACTCGGTGCATATTCCCCGACCAAAGCCCCCCTGCAGCGTCAGCCCATGCGCATCGTGCGATGTCGCTGCCCCCGGTTCTCTCCCGACAGGGCAGTACGGGCAGCGCTTTCCAGCCCGCCGATCGGGGGGCTTTGCGCAGCGCCATGACCGCTCGTTCACGAGAATACAAAATTTTCAAACCGTCGTTAAAAAAACAATGACTTCGGGTGGTTAATCAATGTTGCGGCGCAACATTTTTTTGAAGCCCTTTCACGGGCCGCCGGAAGGGAGGCGAGGCAAAATTGGGGTCAGAGAGACATTACTTTTCCCTGAACGACAAATTATGCTAAATCTGTTTTCCGAGAACACTCCGAACAACCCACTGTAAATCACATAGAACCAAAACATTGTGGAACACGCCGAAATCCGCCTGCCATTGTCAACGATCGATCTTTCCGGAAACGGCAAACAAGCGCCGCACCGGCCTGTTTTCGTACTGTGGTATCTCCTGCGGTCTATCCCTGCTTCCGTGGAATTGCGAGTACTTCTCCGCCTGTTCATGGTAAAAGACAACTGTTTTTTTGCTGAAATTGTTGGAAAATAGAAGGCATTCGACAATTATGCGCCGCGTTGCGCAACCGTCTTGATCAACATTCCGGGCGGTAGGAAAAGCCGTGCATGAAACGGCGCCGCCACGAACAGATGACAAAAAATGTGGAAACGTGGTATGAGCCCGGCGCAGGGCGAAAGCAATGGACAGCGTCGGCAGCAAACGGCAATAACATCGGGTGAAGGAGAGGGATCATGGGATTCAAGGTTGTCAATGTGTTCAGGGCGCCGGATGTCGATTTTGGGGAGGAACTGCTGAACCCCCTGGGGGCGGAGCTGATCAATGGCGTATGGCGGAAGGAAGAGGAGATCATCCAGCAGTGTCAGGATGCCGACGCGGTAATCGGCGTGGTGTCCGTCCAGCCGTTCACCCGCCGCCTGCTTGCCGCCCTGCCGCGGTGCAGGGTGATTGCGGGCATCGGCATTGGCTATGACCAGACAGACGTCGAGGCGGCCACCGAGATGGGCATCGCCGTGACCAATGTTCCCGATTACTGCCTCGACGAGGTGTCGGGGCTGGCCATCGCCATGATGCTTGCATTGGGGCACAGGATGCTTGAGATTGATCGGGCTGTGCGAGCAAGAAGGGTTGTTTTCAACACCGACAAGAAGGCTCTCGACGCCATTGCCAGCCCCATGTTCAGGATGAGGGATCAGACGCTCGGCATTGTGGGGCTGGGCAAGATCGGGACGGCGACGGCGCTCAAGGCAAAAGGTCTGGGGATGCGGGTGATCGGCTGTGACCCTTACGTTCTGAAACCGGTTATGGAGAGCCGGGGGGTCATCCCCGTTGATTTCGACACACTGCTTGGCGAGTCGGATTTTATCACCGTCCATACGCCCCTGAACGCCGAGACGAAGGAGATGTTCGGGGCCGCACAGTTCGCGAAGATGAAGCCGACGGCCTACTTCATCAACACGGCCCGCGGCGGATGCATGGATCAACGGGCGCTGATCGAGGCGCTCCGGGACAAACGGATTGCCGGGGCCGGGATCGATGTGACGATCGAGGAGCCGATTGCCGCAGACAATCCCCTTCTGGAAATGGCGAATGTCATTTTGACCGGGCACAGCGCCTGGTACTCTGTAACCTCCGAACGCGACCTCTACCGTCGGCCGATGACGCAGGCGCTCCAGGCGCTTCGGGGAGAATTTCCGGCCTATGCCGTCAATCCGGAGGCGAAGGGTCAATGGCTGGCCCGCTGGGGAGCAGCAAGGCAGGGATAAATTGGTTGACAAGCCCGGGCGATTTGGTTAGGGCTCACGCATCACGCATCACGCACAATCAGAATCAGCCGGCGGCGAGCGGTCGATGTGCGAGCAGGTTCAGGGGGGGACGCTCCACATGACCTCCGCCACGGCGGGCGTGCTTGCCAACTTTGTTCCGGAGATCGGCATCATCGAGCTGCCTTTTGTCTATCCCAACCGGGAGACGGCATACAAGGCGCTCGACGACAAGGAGGTGAGGGACCGTTTCGCAAAGTACTGCGACGCGAAGGGGTATGTTTTCATCGGCTATACGGAAAACGAATTCAGGGATTTGACCAACTCGAAGCGCCCCATCAAGACCCCCGGGGATTTGAAAGGGTTGAAAATCAGGGTACTGGAAGCGCCGATGATGATTGACACCTTCAAGACGCTGGGCGCAAACCCCGCGCCCCTTCCCTTTCCGGAAATTTATAACGCCCTGCAGCAGAAGGTCATCGACGGACAGGACAACCCGATTTATACGTCGATTCTGATGAAATTTACAGAGGTTAACAAGTTTGCGACCATTTCCAATCATGTTCTCACCGAGTGCCCGACCGTTGTCGGCAAGGACTTCTGGAAATCGCTTACCCCCGATCAGCAGAAAATCTTCCGGGAGGCCGCCGATGTGCAGCTCCAGGTCAATCGAGATGGAAACGCCAAAAACAGGGGAGTCGCCCTCGAAAAGGCAAAGGCCCAGAATGTGGATGTGCATGTTCTTACTCCCGGTGAGCGCGATGTCTTCAAAAAGGCGGTTCAGACCGTCCTTGACAAGTACCGGGGCCAGTACGGCGCGGAGTGGTTCGATTTCTACATGAAAAAGATCGATTTCCACGCAAAGAAAAAATAGCCGGGAGCTGCGATGGATCGTTTCATCAAGACGCTCAACCAAATCGAGGAGGGGGCAGTCGGGTTCACCCTCCTCGGCATGGCGGGGCTCACGGCGGTGGAGACGCTCCTCCGTTACACAATCTCCTACACGTTCAGCTGGTTTGGCGAGTTTGCCAATTACACGATGATTTTCATCGCCTACCTCGGCGCCTCCCTCGGCGTCAAGTACGGCGCCCTTTTTTCGATGGACGCCCTGTCCGAGTACCTGCCCGACCGGGCGAGCCATCTTTTGAAGGCCTTGGCATACGCCCTTTCGGGCGCAATCTGTCTTCTGTTCATTTACTACGGCATCATGCAGATCATGAAAATGCGGGCATTCGGCTCGAAAAGCCCGGCCATGCAGTTGCCGATGTTTATCCCGTACCTGCCGATCCCGGTTTTTTCAACGACGATGGGTGTGAGGTTTTTTCTCCTTTCCTTTAAGCATCTCCGGGGTTTTGTGAGGAACAGCCCCTACGAGCGCATCAGGAAGGAGTAGTGGATGACCCTTTCGCTCGTCCTGATCAGTTTTGTCGTATTTCTTGTGCTGGGGATGCCGATCGCCCTCGTTCTCGGAGGAACCACCGCCGTCTATCTGATCTTCATTGCCCATCTGCCGGTGACATCGCTTGTCCAGCAGCTCTTTAACGGTCTCGACAACTTTGTCCTCCTGGGGGTGCCGTTTTTCATCCTGGCCGGGAACATCATGGCCGAAGGGGCCATTGCAAAGAGGCTGGTGGGGGTGATGAAACTCCTGGTCGGACGGTTTACCGGCGGCCTGGCGATGACGTCGGTTCTTGCCTGCCTGTTTTTTGCGGCCATTTCCGGCTCGTCTCCGGCCACGGTAATCGCGATCGGCAGCATCATGATGCCGGCCCTGATCAAAGAAGGCTACGGGGAGAGATTTTCGATCGGTCTGCTGACTTCGTCGGGCTCGCTCGGCATCATGATTCCGCCCAGCATTCCGATGATCCTCTACGCGCTGGTGATGAACGTCTCCGTCGCGAAAATCTTCATGGCCGGTTTTCTGCCGGGGATCTTTATCGGCATTGTCCTGATGACCTACGCCTTCCTGAAGGCGAAAAAGAACGGCTGGCGCTCCACGGACCGCTACACCTTTGCCGGAGGGGTGAAGATCATGCGGGACGGGATATGGGCGCTTTTGCTGCCGACGCTGGTGCTCGGCGGGATTTACGGCGGGGTTTTCACGCCGACGGAGGCGGCGGCGGTGTCCGTCGTTTACGCGCTCGCGGTTGAGCTTTTCATCTACCGCGAACTGAAACCCGGCAAGCTTGCCTCCATCTGCAAAGACTCGGCCGTGCTGTCAGGATCGCTGCTTTTTATCCTTTCGTGCGCGATGAGTTTTATCTGGATGCTTACCGTCGAACAGATTCCGGTCAAGCTCGCCGAGTTCATCGTTGCGCACATCGAAAGCAAATGGCTTTTCCTTCTGGCCATCAACGGCGTGCTTTTGATCGTCGGCGGGCTGATGGACATCGTGACGGCAATCATCGTCATATCGCCGATCCTGGCGGAAACGCTGAACCGGTACGGGATCGATTACATCCACTACGGGATTGTCATGATCGTGAATATCGAGATGGGATTTTTGACGCCACCCTTCGGGCTCAACCTCTTTGTTTCGATGGCCATCATGAAGCGCTCCCTCGTGGAGATCGGCAGGGCGGTTCTGCCGTTTATCCTGCTGCTGCTGGCCTGCCTCCTCGTTATTACCTATGTACCGATACTTTCGACGTTTCTTCCCGATCTTCTGCTGCGATAAACGTATTTTCAAAAGCAGGTAAACAAAGCGCCCCGGAGACCGTGCGATCCCCGGGGCGACTTGTTGTTTTGTAGGATTCTTGAAAATCTCTCTTTTTAGAATTCCGCCATAACGCCGGCAAGGCCTTCTCCGGCCTTTTCAAGCTCTCTGGCCGCGGCCATCGCCTTCTCGTAGAGCGGAGTTCCCTTCGTTTCAGTTGCTTTTTCAAGCCATTTCGAGAACTTCTGCTTGTGCTGATCGTTGCTTTTTGCCCATGCGCCCATCAGCGCCTGCAGTTTGCCCCGTTCGTCGGAGGGGAATTTCTGGAGGATGCCGTCCACCATCGCCTTGATCGTACGTTCCGGAACCGCGCCCAGAATCTCGTCCACCTTCTGCCCATCGACAAAATACATCTGCATCGGGATACTCATAATCTGAAACTTGGCCGCGGTACGCTGATTCTGATCCACGTCGATCTTGCAGAACTTGAATCTTCCGTCGTATTCAACGGCAAGCTTGTCATAAATGGGTCCGACCATCTTGCACGGCCCGCACCACGGCGCCCAGAAATCCACTTCAACCGGCAAATCAGACTGCATGACCTCTTCTTCAAAATTATCATCCGTGATTTCTACTACCTTGCTCATGTGCTCCTCCTATATTTCATTTTTTTTATTCGCGTATATTTCGTGTAAGATAATCACCTTTTTACAAAAATCAACCATGCCCGCGCCCGTAACATAAAAAGACAGGGGCGTCAAGGCGGGGCGGGGAAAAGCCGATAACAGGAGGCTTGTCATTTTTTAACACACGTAAAATCAGTTACTTGCGCGAAGAACACATGTGCCGTGGCAAGAAAGTACGTCTGTTTCACTCCGAGGATGTGCATGAAAGCTGGCGTTTTACGCGGGTCATCCCGTCAGCTTTTTTCCGGAAGAAGCAGGTTAACGGTGTCCATGAATAACGTAATGATCGGCCCGAGCGCCAGACTGCCGCCCATCAGCAGACCGACCGAGGCGGTTTCCAGAAGCTCCGCACGGGTTGCACCCGCCTGGACGGCCTGCGCGGTGCGTGCGGAAATGCAGTATTCGCAGTGGTCGGCAATGCCGATTGCCAGACACATCAGCGTCTTCGTCTTTTTGTCAAGCGCCCCCGGTTTCAGGGCGTTCTCATTGAGATTGCCGAACGCCTTCATCGTTTCCGGATCAGCCTTGTAAAACTTTTTCATCGCGCCGGTCAGCGTGTCCAGGTATTCTTTCGGGTCTTCCATCAAGATGCCTTTCCTCCTTTGAGACCGGCCCCTGCGCAAGCGGGGCGTCTTTTTTGAAGACTGTCCATACACCATCGCGGCTTCGGCGGCAAGAAAAACGAAAACAAAACACCATTGACACAAACAGCCCTTCTGAATATAGTCGTGCCGCGAATGGGAATCGAACAGGTCTGTTGAGTCGGATCTGTTTTGACAACCATCGATTCGTTCATGGTATTCAATCTTTAACAGGAGGATTTGAAATGAGCGCAGGCGTTTACTTTTACTGCTGGCCGCGATGAACCACCTGCCGCAAGGCGAAGGAGTTTCTTTCGCAAAACAGAGTGAAATTGGAAGAGCGCGATTTTTTCAAGAACCCGTTCAACCGTGGGGAAATAGTTGATTTGCTGCAGGGGAATCCGGCGTCCGTGATGTTCAATTTCCGCAGCCCTTCGTTCAAGAAGCTTGGATTGAAACCCGAGAGCCAGGGCAACGGCGAACTGATCGACTTGATGCTGAACGAGCCGCGCCTTGTCCGCCGGCCGGTGGTGAAAATAGCGGACACGGTGTACTTCGGCGCCGATCGATCCGTTCTGGAGGGACTGATCGATCAGATGAAGCAGCCCTGACGGAGAGCCGTCGCAAATTCTGCATCCATTTTCGCGAGGAAACAAGAAGCATGCGATTTGTCCGGTGGGTGTTTGACGCAACCGGTCTATCTTGATTGCAACGGCGCCACGCCGCTTGATTCGGAAGTGATTGCCGCCGTAAAGACTCTACGCACCGCCTGATGCATACGGTTTCCAGAATCGTGTGCGTTAGCGGCAGATGCGGGAATAAGGGGAGCGCGCGATGAAGCCTGTAAGGGATAAGCCATGCTGAAGACCATCACCGACGAAGCGGCGACCAAGCGCTGCCAGGGACGGTTCGTTCGGGGACTCAGGATGTTTGCCCCGGAGAGGATTCCCGTCCGGCTTGGCCATCCCGGTGCGAGCGAGCGGATCAAGGTCTTCTGGTCGGAGCGCCTCGGAATCTGGTTCTTTTCCCGGAAGATCGCCGGCAGCCGTTACTGGAACGGATTCGGGACGGGCCGCCCCGAGGCGGGCGCTTCGGTGGCGGTTGCCTGCGAGATCAATTTCCCCATCAGCGGCTATGACCGGAGAATCGGAGGCGTTTTTGTCCGGGACCGGGCGGGCCGACTGTTTGTCGTGCATCGGGGGAGGCTTGGAGGCGGCAGAAAGGGAATCGGGAAATCGCTTTTTGACATGAGCTACCGGGGCGCCTGGGAGGTGATGGACGACGAAGGAGAGGAGACGCCGGTCGCCATTATCGGGACTCTCCAGTCTCCCCGGTTTGCCAGACACATCGCCGCGTTCGTCCACAAGATCGACCGTATCAAGGACGTCGCCGCCGCCGGTTCCGCCCAGACACAACTGGCTTTCGGCGAGTTCAGCATCCATGAAGAGCTGATCGGAACCCGCTACCGTGATCAGGAACGAACGCCCGGCGCCGAATGCGACCACGGTCTCGTCGTCCACGACCTTGCGGCCAGGCTGAAAGAGGCAGGATTCAAGGCGGGCAACGACGGCAGCCGCGACCTGGCGGCGGCGGATCGCAGCGGGCGCATAAGGGCCGTCTTTCAGATCCGCACCGAAACGACGCTTGCCGACATCCACGCCGGGGCAACCCAGCTTCTGCTGAACAGCCTGAGCCTGCCCGACAACCCGCTTCTGCTTCTCGTTCTTCCCCGATCTCCCGAGCCTTCTCTGATGGAAAAGCTCAAGCGGCTGAATATAGACACCCTCATCTATGCGTGGGAGGAAGACCGGGCGCTTTTCCCGGGGCTTGCCGGCCTCCTGCCGGGAATTGCAAAACTAAGCTAATCCATCGCACGGGCAAAAGATGCCACGGCAGCGACAATCGCCGCGCCTGTGCCCGAACCATCCTGCGTCGGAGCAAATTTTATCCACTTTGCGCGGTCTCCAAGCAGGTCGGCCAGACTAAAGAGCATTTCCGCCTGGAATCCGGGGTATTTCAGGAAAAGGCTGCCGTCAACGGCGATGGTATGGAAATGATCCAGGTTTTTGTCCATCCACAAAACGACGGCGGCGATCGCCGTGGCGGCCAGCCGCGCCGCGCGTCGGGAAACAATGCAAAATACGGAACATACGCTTCGCCTGTCAACCTCCGAAAGCTCCCTGACGCCTGATTCGCGGGGGAAATCTCCTCCCTGAACCACGACGGCCATCTGCTCCGCTGAAAGTGAGTACTCCGCGGTGAACAGCGAAGGATCGGCCCCTCGGAAGATGAGTCCCTGCCTCATCATTTCGACAAGTATCCGCCGGGCGATTTCACCCATGTACAGCCCCGATGCCATTTTTTCCAGACATTGCCGGCCGGGATTGGAAGAGGCCCGGTCGAGGGCATGGTCGTAACCATTGCGGGGGATCCTGTCGAAATTTCCCCATTCCATGTTGACGATCATCTCGGCGTCAGGCGGTGGCAGACCCGGGAGCTTGCCGATGCGGTTTGCCCTTTCCGCGTAGCAGGCGTTCGTGCCGGTGCCGAGGATGACGCCCATATCGCAGGTGGAATCTGCATAGCTTCCGGCGGCCAGCGTGCCGACGGTATCGTTCGTCAGGGCTTCGACCGTGATGAATCCTGCCCCTTTGCTTTTCAACGCTTCGTTAAGCAGAGCCGCGACATCGCGCCCGACAACCCCCCCGGCGGTAAAGCCTTTGGTCCAGCTTATCAGTTTTCCGGAAGAGATGGAAAGATGCTCCACCGGAAATGAAAAGGTAAAGGCCAGACTGTCACGGAGGGGGCCGCCGTTTTTGAACCTCCGGAGGAAATGTTTAACGCAGTCGGCAATAAAGGAAAAAAGGTCTTCGCCGGAGCCCCCCATAAGTGACGGAGGAATGACGAACCGATCGGTCGCCGTTACATGGGCTTTACCTTTTCCTGCGAGCGTGACGTCAAGAATGCGGAGATTGGTCCCTCCGAGATCGAGGGCAAGAAAACCGCCTTTTTCGGCTCCGGTGGGCCGGCCGATAAAGGTGGGGATCATCTTCAGGGCGCCTTGCCCGCCGGCCAGTCCCCTCTGCATTTCCTCGTGAAAATAATCCATGATTTTGTGTAGTTTTGGAATAGAGATCTGGAAATCGTCGTCAAGACGAACGAGAAAAGGTTCTGAATTTACCAAAGGCTGTCTGTTCATGGGGAAAATCACCGTCTTTCATCGGTTCGACGCCGGATAGGGGTTCCGGCTTTCACCTCAATCATCTGTTGTTAGACGTACAGGATATCCCGGATATTTTCAAGAATATTCCCCGAAACCCACTGTGATCCCTGTTGATTTATCGTCGGCGTGTGTGATAGAAACCTAAGCCATGCATGCATTCCTGCTGAACGACATTCTTGTCATCATTTTTCTATCCGTCGTCGTCCTCTATCTGTGTCACAGGGTGCGGTTGCCGATCATCGTCGGCTTTCTGCTTACCGGCGTCATCGCCGGCCCGCACGGGTTCGGATTGGTGAAGGAAATCGAGGCAGTCAAAACGCTGGCCGAAATCGGCGTGGTGCTGCTCATGTTCACAATCGGCATGGAGTTTTCACTCCGGAGTCTCCTGCGGATCGGGAGAACCGTTCTGCTCGGCGGTTCCGTCCAGCTTGTTTTAACCATTCTGGCGGGTTTCGGAGCGGCCCGTCTTTTGGGCTACGGATGCAGGGAGGCGGTCTTTGCAGGGTTTTTGTTGTCGCTCAGCAGTACGGCGATTGTTCTGAAAACACTCCAGGACCGTGCGGAAATAGAATCTCCGCACGGCAACACGGCGCTCGGGATTCTGATATTCCAGGATATTGCGGTCATCCCGATGATGCTGCTGATTCCCCTGCTGGCCGGCGCCACAGATAACGGAGGCGCATCGCCCTTCCTGCTTTTGTTAAAAACAGCCGGGATCGTCCTGCTTGTTCCGGTGATGTCCCGGTGGGTTGTTCCGTGGCTCTTCTTCGGCATCGCCAAAACCAGAAGCCGGGAGCTTTTTCTGATCACGACGATTGCCCTGGTCATGGCGGTGGCCTGGCTTACCCAGAGGGCGGGGCTGTCCCTTGCCCTGGGCGCCTTTCTCGCGGGATTGATCATTTCCGAATCGGAATACAGCCATCAGGCGCTGGGAGATATCCTCCCCTTCCGGGACGTCTTCACCAGCTTTTTCTTCGTCTCGATTGGCATGCTGCTCGACGCCGCCTTTTTCATGCGGCATCCCCTCGTTTTGATCGCAGCGGCGCTGGCCATCGTGTGCGTCAAGACACTCACCGCAGGCGTCGCCGCCTACTTTTCCGGACTTCCGCTTCGCTCGGCGCTGGTCGCGGGAATGGCGCTGGCGCAGGTCGGGGAGTTCTCGTTCATCCTTTCCGAGACGGGGGGCGCCTATGGGCTTGTCTCCGGCGATGCGTACCAGGCATTTCTGGCCGTTTCGATACTGACGATGATGGCCACTCCGTCGCTGATCACGATTGCCCCTGCGCTTGCCCATGCCGTCGTCAACAAACCTCTTCCCCGTCGCCTGAAGCAGGGAATCGCCCCGCAAAAAAAGGAGGCGCCGTCACGGCTCGAAAATCATCTGCTCATCGTGGGATTCGGGCTGAACGGAAAGAATCTTGCCCATGCAGCCCGGATGGCCGGGATCCCGTACATGATCCTCGAGATGAACCCCGCCTTTGTCCGCAGCGAGAAGGCAAAAGGGGAGCCCATCTATTACGGCGACGCGACACAGGAGGCGATTCTGCTGCACGCCAACATCCGGCAGGCCAGAAGCCTGGTGGTTGTCATCAACGACAGGGCGGCGGCGCGCAGAATTACCGAACTGGGGCGTCGGCTTAATCCGGGGATATACATCCTTGTCAGGACAAGATATCTCGCTGAAATCAATGACCTGACCAGGCTGGGGGCGAACGAGGTCATCCCCGAAGAGTTTGAAACATCCGTCGAAATATTCAGCAGGGTGCTCGCCAGGTACTTCGTCCCGAAGGAAGATATCCTCAAATTGATCGCGGATATTCGCGCGGACGGCTATGACATGTTCCGGAGTCTTTCGCGCAACGCCCAGCCCTCCTGCACCATGGAGAGCTGCCTGCCGGATCTGGAGATATCGTCATTCCGGATCACGGAAGAAGCCTCCGTCATCGGCAAAACAATCGGGGCGACGGAACTCCGGAAAAGATACGGGGTGACGCTGCTTGTCGTCAACCGTAATTACACAATTATTTCCAATCCCGCGGCTGATTTTGTCGTGGCCGCCGGGGATGTCCTCTTTCTTGTCGGGGAAGCCGGTAAAATCCAGGCAGTAAAAGAGGCGTTCAACAGCCGATAACCCCCCTTAGTCGTACCGAAGACGCGTCGCCTCGTCGGCCATCGTCGGGTCGGTAAAGTCTTTCCACTCCCTGCCCTGCCATGTGCCGAGTTTCTGGTGGTTGAGATAGTACTTCTGGGGAATGGGATGGGTGCCGACGACCACCTCCAGCCCTCCGGCCTCCCGGACAAAGGCCGAAAATTGCGCAATCCAGGGGCAGGGAGGATAGCCGACGACGAGGCCGGTGGCCAGATGGACAACCTGAACGCCGTTTTTCTTCATCTCGGCAAGCGAACCTTCCACGTTTCCGCCCGGACAGCCGCCGCAGGTTGTGTAACCGGCAATCTCCACCTCTTTGCCTTTGTAGATGTCAAAGGCGCCTTCCCTGAGCGCAAGGGAGCGAAAGCATTTCCCGCCGGCGCACAGCCGGTAGCGGTCGCAGATGATGATCCCGATTGTTATCTTTTCCAGATCAGTTCCCCTGCTATTTCCCGTAAAGCCCGGCTACGGGATTGACCCGGTAGCCGCGAACCGCCTCGTGCAGCGTGTCGGCTGCAAGCTTCGCGCAGTGCTCCGAATCCTTCGGCAGCCCCCCGAGAAAATCGAGGATGGTCTCCTGCGTCACCTCGTAACACTCCGCCGGGGTGCGCCCCACGGCAAGTTCGGCGGCGGCGGAGGCAGCCGCATGGGACGTGAGACATCCGTCCGTTTCGTAGCTTGCCGCAACGACCTTCCCCTGCTGAATTCGGAGAAACATCTCCACCGTATCGCTGCAGGAGCCGGTGATCTTCGCGTATGCATCCGGCCGTTCCATCCTGCCTGAGTTGCGGCGGGTTGACCCGTAATAAACCACCCTTTCCGTGTAAATCTGCAACAGACGGTGAAACACGTTATCGTTGCCGTCGGTCTTTTCTTCCTGCCCCATAGGGTTCACCTCGTATCATTTTTCAAGAGTCCGTCTCTTCCCCTTCAGCACCTCGATAAACGCCTCAATGCGCGTTTCCACCTGGCCTTCGGAGAAATTGCGCGCATCCACCATATCCGCCTCGATCATCAAGGTCGGGATGCCCGTCTTTTCGGCAACGATCCGCTGGATGTCGTACTGGCCGAACGAGTAGGGCTTGCAGCTCCGGTTGGAGTGCATGACGATGCCATCGACAGCGTATTTTTCGGCCATTGCGATCACCTGGTCCGCCATCTGATCGACGCCGATATTCAGATAGATGCGGCTGTACCCTTCGGCCATTGTGTCGAGAAAATCATCCTCCCGGATGTACTTCATCGAACCGCACCAGGCGGTGGTGTAGGTGTCGGCCACAAGGCAGGCGTTTTCCGCGGCGAATTTGTCGGAGAGCCATTTCATTCGGTACCAGATGGGGAGGTTGTCCCAGAGAAGCCGGTATTGCTCGTTGGCCACCGCGCCGATTTTCTGCGAGACGCGCTCTTGCATCTCGTCGAGAAGCAGTTTGTAATAATCGACGGTCTGCTGCGTTCCCCTGAGCGTCACGATGAGGGCCAGATGAAAAAAGGCGTCGAACGCGCTCAACGGCGACGGCCGGTTCACCGCCATGTCGAGCACGGCCTGCCAGAGGCGCTGACCCTCAAGGGAGAGCTTTCCCACCTCCCGCATCCGGTCGTGATCGAATTTTTTCCCGGTCGCGTTTTCAAGAAACCCGATGTATTCGAGGATTTGCCTCTTCACATAGTTTTTGGCCTCCGCGGAGAAGCCGACATGGGTAAAGGGGGTGTCCAGGATGAAAAGCGGGATGTTGAAATAGCGGGCCTGCACCTCGTACCACTTTAGCACCGTTCCGCAGATGTTGTTGCAGCAGACCAGCATATCCGGTTTCGGGAGGCCGCCGATCGGCCCGCCGCTTACCGGCGCGCAGCCGATATCGGAACGGGCGTAGGAGCACAAATCACTTGAATAGCCCATCTCTTCAGCCTTCAGGCAGAGATCGACCCCCATTTTGGAGGAGCCGATCATCGCCCCGTGGTTTTCTGGATAGACCGGGATGATGTCCATCGCGATCAGGGGCTCCACCGGGCCGCCGCTCGTGATCCAGGCGACCTTCTTGCCGGTCTGTTCCGCGGTTTTCGCGTCGATGTAGTAGGAGGTCATGATCTCCTTCATCCGCCCGGTCGCCTTGATCTTTCTCTTTTCTTTTCCCTCGTCGTTCTGCGCCACTTTTTTCTCCAGTTATAAACAGATCGAATGTTGATGAACTCGTCAAAAGTCCAAAAACCGTCATTCCGGCGAAAGCCGGAATCCATAAGTGACTAAATTCACCGGATTATGAACATTAAGCTTCATTTTCCGTGTCAAGCACGGAATGACAAAAGGTGACAAAATCGACTTTTGACAGGCCTATCAATGTTGCTGCGTCAAATCATCTCCATGAACGCCTCAAGCCGCGTGCGCAACTGCCCCTCTCCCTGAAGCGGGTCGTCCACCTCCACCATCAGTACGGGGATTCCCGCTTTTTCAAGGGTATCGCGCAGATATGGATAATCGAAGGCGTGGGGATCGCAGAATTTCAGCAGGAAAAACACCACCCCCTGCGCCTGCCGTTCACGCGCCATCTCCACGAGCCTCTCTCCCCGGACGGTTGTCCCCTGATGTTTGGCCGGGCAGGAGATTCTCCGGATGTATCTGTCCGCGATCGCCAGGATGGGATCGGGGTTCGTTTCATCCACAAGGCCGCTGAAATAGCGGAATCCCGTACAGAGGTCGTCGCCCGCAACGACGCCCCCCGACTCTTCAATGATATTGAATATATCCGGATAATTGCAGATGCCCCCTTCAAGAAAAATGCGTTTGGGGGCTGAGGCGCCGGTATGGTTCGTTACGTTTTCTGAAAGTTTATTGGCCGTTTCTTCAATCAGATCGGCAAAACGGTTGCGCTCCATCATCATACCCGCCCGGTCAAGCATGTAGAGTTCTTCACCCTGAAGAATGCCCGGGGCTTGCGCCGTCATGTCGTATATCCGGCCAAAAGCACGACGTATCCGGTTGGAGGCGACAATTCCCCGGCGGAGGTCGTCGTCTGAGATGGTCACGCCAAGTCTTTCAGCCAACTCGACGCGGAAGGTTTGGAGCACATCCCGGTAATAGGCGCGGGCGCTCTCCGTATCGAGTTTCACCGGTAAAATGACGTCGAGATGAAAGATATCTTTCACGTTGATCCGCCAGATATCCGAAAGCCGCTGCATCGTGTCGCAGGTGTGCGTGAAAACAACCCCGTCCAGAAAATCAAGCTTGCCGGCCAGGGCGTCTTCCAGAACCCCCTTCGCCAGCGAACAGCCGTAGGACTGGAGATGGGCGTCGGCAAGGCGGGTCTTCTCAAAAGAGCCGAAAAGACGAAACGGGGTAGCTCCGGCGGCAAGGATAATCTCCTCCGGCACATAGGAGCACACGGTTCCGACGATCTTTTTTTCATCGTTGAGATTCGCTGCATAACCGTATGGATCATGGATTATTTTCGAAAAATCTTCGTGGATTTTCATTCACTGTTTCCTCAGACGTAGGAGCCAATTTCAAAAGTCCCTGCGCGTCATGCCGCTTAAATCTTTGTCAGGATTTCCATCCCTTTGTCCGTAACCAGAACGGTATGCTCAAACTGGGCGCTCAGACTGCCGTCTCTGGTCGTGACGGTCCAGCCATCCTCGCGGGAGGTGACAACATCCCAGGAGCTTCCCATGTTGATCATCGGCTCGACGGTGAATATCATCCCCGGTTTCAGCCGGATCGCGTCCTCACGGGTGTAGTGATGGTGTACATAGGGTTCTTCGTGGAACTCCCGGCCTATCCCGTGTCCACCATAATCGTGAACGATGCTGTAGCCGAATCTGGAAATGTATTTTTCGATCGCCCGGCCAACCTCGTATAGGTACTTTCCCGGCGCAATCTCAACTATCCCGCGGTACATGGCATTTTCCGTCCGAAGGACAAGGTTCTTCGCCTCTTCAGACACACTGCCAACCATGAAGGTTGCCGATGTGTCGCCATGGAAGCCGTCGAGCAGGACGGTAACATCCACATTCACGATATCGTCGTCTTTCAGTATTTCCTTTGCCGAGGGGATTCCGTGACAAACGACATTGTTGATCGATGTGCAGATGCTTTTCGGAAAACCGTGATAGTTGAGCGGCGCGGACACCGCACCGTTCTTTTGCGTGTATTCCTCACAAAGATCATTAAGATACAGCGTGGACACACCCTCTTTTACAAACGGCTCTATGTACTTGAGCAGTTGACCGGCGAGTTTTCCAGCCTTCCGCATTTTTTCGATCTCTTCTTTTGTTTTGATAACGATCATTGCGCCGCCCTTTGTTTTCATGGTTCTGGTCGCCGAGCGTTTCCCCGCTGTCAGGGCTCGAAGACAACCCGGTTTTTTCCCGTCTGTTTTGCCTTGTACATCCTGCTGTCGGCGCGCTTTATAAAAGCCTCCGCTGTTTCCTCCCCGCGCAACTGCGCTACGCCGACGGATACACTCATGCTGACCTCCTGTTCGGGTTGAGGGAGGAATTTTTCTTCTGCAAACGCTGATCTTATTCTTTCCGCCAGTTGAACCCCGGCCATTTTCCCGGTCATTGGCAGCAGAACCACAAATTCCTCCCCTCCATAACGGAATGCCGAATCGGTTTCGCGGAGAGACCTCTTGACAAGCTTGCCGAACCGGGCCAGCGCTTCATCGCCTTCCGGATGGCCGTATGTATCGTTAAACATCTTGAAATCGTCTATGTCTATGAAAAGAAGCGATAAAATCTGGCCGTAACGAAGCACTCTGCTTCTTTCCTCGTCGATCACCCTGTAAAATTGTCGGGAATTGTACAATCCGGTAAGACCATCCACGATGCTGAGCGCCCTGTACTTTTCCTCGCTTTCCTTACAAGACCATTTTTTCCATCGTGAATATTGATCGCGAGACGGTCAAAAGGGATCAGTTTTTTTACCCTGGCGCAAAAGCGGCCATATACCTCTTCGATATCCAGCGTGGAGCCGGTGATCCGTCCTATTTCGGCTATGATCGATATTTCACGAAGCGCACGGGCGGCTTCACCCGCGCCATCACTGTGATTTTCCTTCTGCATGGCCCGCAATAACCTCCGTAGAAAAAATTGACCGCAAAACGGAGCTTACCTTAAAATAACTCAACGGTGGAATAGGGTAAAGATAAAAAGATGTCAACCAAAATAACAGAAGAATCATGGCGCCGACTCTGGCAGTCATGGATTGAATGTAACCCGGAATCCATAAGTGATTAAGCATCGCTGGATGCCCGCCCTTGATGTCTCCTGAAACGGCGCCGCGGCGATCCGGTTGTCAGGCAATGGTTTTCGTGTTGCAGGATCGTCCGGGATGGTGCATATGATTCGACCAAAAACGAGGCAGCCGAATGGTGAGCGAACATTCATGAACGTACAGACAATAGAAACGGCAATCATCGGTGGTGGTTTGAGCGGCATCTACGCCGCCTGTCTGCTGCAACAAAAAAAGGGCTCTTATGTCGTGCTGGAGGCGCGCAACCGCCTCGGCGGTCGCATTGTAAGCCCTGAATTTCAGGGCTTTTTCGCCGACCTTGGTCCCTCCTGGTACTGGCCTGAGATTCAGCCCAAAATGGCGCGTCTCATCGACAGTCTGGGCCTGATTGGCTATCGCCAGTTTGAAGATGGTCTGGGTCGTTTTGAACGCCATGACGGTACGGTTCAGACCGTGCGCGGTTTTGCCATGCAGCCGCCTTCTTTCCGGATTTGCGGCGGTATGAACGCGATCATCGAGCGGTTGTGCGCCCAAATTCCATCCGATGCGATATTGCTGAACCACCCGGTCAGTCAGATCGAAAAAAGAGCCGATGGCGTGCTGTTGAGCGTCGGAGAGCTGGAGAGAGAGCCGTGGAAACAGTTCCGGGCGCGCCAGGTGATTCTGGCTCTTCCGCCGCGTCTGGCCGCGGCCACCATCCTCTTCTATCCCGATCTGTCGCATGAGCTGACACAGGCCATGCTGCGCATCGGCACCTGGATGGCGGGCCATGCCAAATTTTTCGCATTTTACGAGGAACCTTTCTGGCGGCGGCTGGGACTATCAGGGGAGGCGTTCAGTGAGTTCGGACCGCTCAATGAAATCCATGACGGATCCAACGATGGCGCCGGGCCTTTCGGGCTGACCGGTTTCGTGGGACTGCCGGCGGTGCAGCGCAAACAGCGTCCGCATCTGAACGAAGAGATTCTGACCCAACTGTCCCGGATATTCGGAGCACAGGCCAGTCATCCGGCCGCATTTTTCTATCGGGATTGGGCGCAGGAGCCTTTCACGGCCACCGGGTTCGATCAGCCGCCCATGTACGAGCACCCGCTCTACCAGCCCCCGGCCGGCCAGACCGCCATTTGGGAGGATTCCCTTTTGTTTTCCAGCACGGAAACCTCCACCCACCACGGGGGATATCTCGAAGGCGCCCTGGCGGCGGCCGAACGAGTTGCCATGCGTATCCGCTGCTGATAACTCTTTGCCGTGCAATTCCGGTGGTTGAAGGGCGCCCCCCTCCCCCAAAAATGGGCTTGCATCTTGTCATGGGTGATGGTAATGAGCGCACCGGCAAAAAACGGAGAGATGGCTGAGTGGCCGAAAGCGATCGCCTGCTAAGCGATTGTACGCCCCTTAAAGGTGTACCGCGGGTTCAAATCCCGCTCTCTCCGCCAGTTTTTATTTTAATTGATGGGCACAAAAAAAGGGAGACGCGATGTCTCCCTTTTTTTGTGCCCATTTATCGCTTTCCGTCCCCTTCCGTCAAGGGATGGGATGTCACAGAACGATCTATACCCAGCCGCGCAGCTTCATTGCCTCAACGACCCTCTCGACAGCCACAACATACGCCGCCTGGCGCATATTGATCTTGTACTTTCTCGATGTGTCGAGAACCGAGTGGTAGGCGGTCGTCATCTTTTGATCGAGGCGTTTATGCACGTCTTCCTCTTCCCAGTAGTACATGTAGAAATTCTGCACCATCTCGAAGTAGGAGACGGTAACCCCGCCGGCGTTGCAGAGGAAATCGGGGATCAGGTGCACGCCGTTTTTGTAGAGAATCACGTCGGCATCCGGCGTCGTGGGGCCGTTGGCCAGTTCGGCAACGATCTTCGCCCGGATATTGGGGGCGTTTTCGGCCGTGATGACCCCTTCGAGGGCGGCAGGGAAAAGTATGTCAACATCAAGGGCCAGAAGCTCTTCGTCGCTGATCGCCCTGGCGCCGGGGAAATTGCAGACGGTGGAGGTTGCAGCCTTGTGGCTTGCCACCTTCTGCGCGTCGAGGCCGTCGTCGGAGAGAATGCATCCCTGGGAATCGCTGACGGCGACAACCTTCGAGCCGAACAGCTCCTGGGCCAGGTAGGCCGCGTAGTAGCCGGCGTTTCCGAAACCCTGGACGGCGATTGTCGCCCTGGAGAGGTCGATCCCCAGCTCGCGGGCCGCCTCGCGGACCGTGTAGAGCCCGCCACGCGCTGTCGCGTCGCCGCGGCCCTTGGAGCCGCCAATTGCCAGAGGCTTGCCGGTGAGCAGACCGAACTGGTTTTTCCCCGCGCCCCTGGAATATTCATCCATCATCCAGGCCATGATCTGGGGGGTCGTATAGACATCGGGCGCCGGAATATCCTTGTCGGGGCCGATGATTCTGCCTACCTGGTTGATATAGGCGCGGCTGAGTCTCTCGAGTTCTCCCTGGGACAGCTCTTTCGGGTTGCAGATGATTCCGCCCTTTCCGCCGCCGAGCGGCAGATCGAGAAGGGAGCATTTCCAGGTCATCCAGGCGGCCAGCGCACGGACGGTGTCGATGGTCTCTTCGGGATGGAAGCGGATTCCCCCCTTGCACGGTCCCTTCGCGTCATTGTACTGGACCCGGAAACCCTGAAAAACCTTGAGGGAACCATCATCCATTTTGACCGGGATTGACACGTGAAGCTCCCGGGACGGCACCTTCAGCAGCGCCTGTACGCCGGGGTCGAGTTTGAGTATTTTTGCGCACTGATCAAGCTGTTGCTGCGCAACCAAAAATGGATTTTCCTTTGTCATCTTCTTTACCTCCCTTGATAAATTAACGATTGATCTTACGAGTTGAAAAACTCTCCGCCTTGACTGATTCGGCCCCCCGTAAGGGACATTCACTATTGATGGTCTCGTAAAAAGTCGATTTTGTCCCCTTTTGTCATTCCGTGCTTGACACGGAAAGCGGAGCT
>DYTH01000147.1 GCA_020726025.1 Syntrophus aciditrophicus
ACCGCCCATCAGCGCCCTGTGATGGCGGCCATAGTAAAGAGTCGATACCCTCTTTTGAGGGGATAAAACTCGGGGATTCTTGCATTTGGCTCGGTTTACTTCCTGTGTGGGATGCTGAAATTTGATTGCCCACTGTATTCCATACAGGACCATCATCATCAATTGAAAAGGAGAAGAGAAGCGATGAAAAAATTGGCATTGGTAATGGCAGTAGCCGTCTTTATGGCGACAGGCGCGTTTGCGGCCGATCTTGAGAAGGCCAAAGCGGAAGGGAAGGTGGCGTTTTACGCGAATATGACGGCCATTGCCCCCATTATGAAGGACTTTGGAGATAAATACGGACTGAAGGCTGAATACACGAGGCTTTCGTCAAGCAAGTTCATTGCCACGATCATGACGGAATTCAACGCCGGAAAACTGGCAGCGGATGTTTTGCAGGCGCCGGTGCCTGTGCTTGAATATCTGAAGGAAAAAGGGGTGATAGCCTCGTATCTTTCTCCGGCCGCGGCTGGTTATCCCAAATGGGCCAACACGGACGGCAAGATTCAGCTTTTCGGGATTGAATATGCCGCCCTGATCTACAACAAAGAGCTGGTCAAACCGGCCGATGTCCCCAAAACGTATCAGGACCTGACCGACCCCAAATGGAAGGGGAAGATCGTCATGGCCGATCCCGCGAGCCACCCGACCACCATCTCCTGGCTGGTGGGGCTGAAGGAAAATGTGATCAAATCCGATGCCGAGTGGCGGGCGTTTCTGAAAGGGCTTGCCGCGAACGAGCCGATGTTCGTCGCCTCCTTCGGCCCGACCCCAGCCCCGATTGAAAGCGGAGAGAAGCTGATCGGCATCTCCATGCCGAAATACATCGTCACCAAGGCTCCGGCGCCGCTGGACTGGGCGCATGTGTCGCAGCCCATGATGGGAACGCCGCGCGGGATAGCGATCACCGTTAAGGCCCCGCACCCGAACGCGGCCCGCCTCTTCGTCGATTACTGGCTTTCTAAAGACGCGATGAATATCCTCGCCGGCAAGGTCGGCGAGTACGTCCTTACCCCGGGTGTCTATCCTCCGATTGCCGGGATTGACAAGGCGAAGGTGATCCCCATCCGCGAGCTTTCGGATGAGGAGATCAAGAGCTGGGGCAAGGAGTTCAAGAAGATTTTCGCCAGGCCGTAAGTTATTTCACTTTTTTTAGTTCCGGGGGCTTTGCGGCTCCCGGAACGCTTCAGAAAGCGCAAGCATGGAAATAACGATCAAAAACCTCTGCAAAAATTACGTTGTTGATGGAAAGGTTTTTGCGGCCCTTGACCATATCGATCTAACCATTCCCGCCAACCGGATATTCACGCTGCTCGGTCCCAGCGGCTGCGGAAAGACCACGCTTCTGCGCTGCATTGTGGGGCTGGAGACACCTGACGAGGGGGAGATCATGATCGGCGACGAGATGGTCTTTTCGGCGCCAAAGGGCATTTCCGTGGCGACCGAGAAGCGGGGTCTGGGGATGGTTTTCCAGAGCTACGCGATCTGGCCGCACATGAGCGTCTTTGACAATGTTGCCTACCCGCTTCAGACCCAGAAGATTCCCAGAGAAGAAATCGCCGTGCGGGTCGAAAAGACCCTCCACTTTGTGCAACTCGACGGGTTTGGCAGCCGCCCGGCGACGAAGCTCAGCGGCGGACAGCAGCAGCGGGTTGCCCTCGCGCGGGCGCTCGTCGCCGAGCCGAAGGTGATTCTCTTTGATGAACCGCTCAGCAACCTGGATGCCAAACTGCGGGAAGAGACGCGCAAGGAACTGCGGAGATTTTTGACCGAGCTTGCGATTACAGCCGTTTACGTAACCCATGACCGTCTCGAAGCCCTTTCTCTGTCCGACAGTGTAGCCGTCATGAAAAGCGGGAAGATCATTGAAATGGGTTCTCCCTGGGAGATTTATTTCGACTCCGACCGCCGTTTTGTCGCCGATTTCATCGGGCGGGTCAACTTTGTCGAGGGAACCACTGCCGAGGGCGGTGGAGATTTCACGCTTGTAAATTCGGTGATAGGACCGATTGCCTGCGAGAAGAAAAAGGATTATTCCCCCGGGCTGAAAGCGACGGTCGGCATTCGGCCTGAATTCATCAAAACCTTTCGCGACAATCCCGGTGAGGGCGAAAATACCTTCCGAGGAAGGATCGAGACGCTTGTTTTTTTGGGAGACGTCTGGGAGGCGGAGACGCAGGTCGGTGATGCAACCCTTGTTGTGCGCATTGATCCAGCGCTGCCGGTTGCCGTGGGCGACGCAATTTTCTTGCAAATGGATCGTCGTTACTGTTCGATATTGCTGAATTAATGTGAAAAATTTATGAAAAGACACAAAACGATGCTGACCCCGGCGCTGATCGTGATTGTCGGGTTTCTGAGTGTCTGCCCGGTTGCGATGCTCCTTCTGGGGAGCTTCAGCGAGGGGCTGAACGCATTTGGAACCTTTACGGGGGCGAAGTACATCAACGCCTACACCGACCCGGAATTTGCCGGAATTATAATAAATACACTCATATTTACGGTTGGTTCTGCTTTTGTTGCCACCTTGCTGGCCCTTTTTCTCGCCTACCTGAACACCCGGACAAACATCCCGTTCAAGTTTCTTTTCCAGGTCATCACACTGGTTCCGATGATGATTCCCCACATCCTGTTTGCCGTGAGCTGGGTGCTCCTTCTGAATCCGACCAACGGCATGCTGAATCTGTTTTTGCGCCAGATGACGGGGTGGAGCGGCATTTCTTTCAATATCTACACGCTTCAGGGGATGATCCTCGTCGAGGGGCTCCTCGATCTGCCGATTGCCTATCTGGTCATTGCACCAGCGATGGCGTCGTTCGACGTTTCGCTGGAGGAATCGTCCCGGGTATGCGGAGGCTCCAATCTGCGCACGCTTTTCAAAATCACGCTTCCGGTGCTGCGACCGGCAATTCTGGCCGCAGCGACTCTGGTCATCGTCCGCAGCCTCGCCTCCTTCGCTGTGCCCTCGGTCATCGGGATGCCGGGGAGAATCTATGTGCTCGCGACCCATATTTACCGTGTTGTCGCAACAGGTTACACGACAGATTATGGTCTTGCCGCAGCCGTCGGAATGAGCGCCCTGGTTGCCTCCATCACGCTGATTTTTGTTTACAGACACCTCACCCGGGAAGGGGAAAAATACGTGACGGTCTCCAGCCGGGGATTCCGCCCGACGGTGATTGATCTCAAGGGGGCGCGCTACCCGCTTTTCGGCATCGTCGGAGTCCTCTCGTTCCTCCTGATCGTTCTGCCGGTTGCCGTCCTCTTCTACACATCGCTGGTTCCCTATTCCATGGTTCCCGGCGCGAAGGCGTTTGCGGCCATGAGCTTCCGGCACTACAGTGCGGTGCTTGGCGACCCTGTTTCGATTGTATCTCTGAAAAACAGCCTGCTTCTCGGTACGGGCGGCGCCACGCTGGGCGTGGTTCTCTCGTTTTTTGTCGCCTATGCCATCGTCAAGGTCAAGTCCCGCTCTTCGGGATTTCTTGAATCCCTCAGCTTTCTCTCCTTTTCCTTTCCCGGTATTGTCGTGGGGATCGGCTTCATGTGGTTTTTTGTCCAGACACCCCTCTACGCGACGATCTGGGCGCTTTTGATCGGCTACATCGCAACCTATCTTCCCTACGGAATCAGGCCGCTCACCAGTGCCTTTGTCCAGATACACGCAAATCTTGAAGAATCGTCCCGCGTCTGCGGCGGCGGACCGTTTTACACCATGCGGCGCATTGTCCTGCCGCTTTTGGCGCCGGGCATTGTCTCCGGATGGATTCTGATGGCGACGATGTTTCTGCGCGAACTCAGTCTTTCCGTCGTCCTTTCACGACCCGGCACGGAGGTGCTTGCCGTGCAGATTTTGAGGTTTGCCGAGGACGGTCTCTGGGGGAGACTTTCCGCGCTCGGCATTGTCATGATCGGCATCTCCACGACGCTGGTTGTCATCGCCACGCTTCTCGGCAGGAAGTTTACGGCGGTGAAATCGTAAAGCCTCCGTGGAGACGCAAAGATGGAAATGCCGATGGAACACTGAAAATGGTCATACCTTCACGTCGGCGGACAAAACGGGGCAGTTAATGTGACTAAACGGTTTTACAAATGACAACCAGGATCAGAAAAATGATTCGAATACTCTCCGCAAACCCTTTAAAAACACGCATTGTTCCGTTCGGCCTGGCGATTGCCTGTCTGCTTCTGGTTGTGGCCTGCGGCGGTCGGTCTGTCCGCCGCGACGTCCCGCCGTCGCCGAGGAAGGTTGTCGATAAAAAGGAGCTTTCCCGTCTGGGTTACACGATTCAGGCGGGGGCCTTTGCCAGCGCCGCAAATGCCGCTGCTTTTACCCGCCGCTTGCAGGAAAACGGTCTTGATTCGACCTATTTTGTCGCCCGCCAGGGTCTTTACAAGGTGCGTTTCGGCGATTTCTCGACCCGCCAGAAGGCCCGGGCCAGGGCGGAAGAGCTGAAGGCCAGCGGTATTATAGAAGAGTTCTATATCGTGGCGCCGGAGCAGTACGCGGTTTCGCGGATGGACGCGCGCGGCGAACATTATTTACGGGACGAGCTTGTGAAAACCGCCCGGAGTTTTCTGGGGATAGATTATCTTTGGGGTGGAGAGTCCGCTGAGACCGGCTTTGATTGCAGCGGCCTGACGATGACCGTTTACCAGTTAAACGGGCTTGCTCTGCCGCGCAACTCCCGGCAGCAGTTCGCGGCAGGCAATCCAGTCGAGCTGTCCTCATTGCAGAAGGGCGACCTGATTTTTTTTGCCGGGGTGGGGGACAAGGTGTCTCATGTCGGAGTCTTTATCGGAGAGGGCAGGTTTATCCACGCCCCGGGAAAGGGAAAAAAAATCAGGATCGACAAGCTGGAAAAGGACTATTTCAGCCGTAAATTTGTGGGAGCGCGTTCGTATCTGTGACGCCGCCTTCGTGATGCCTGGATAGTCAGGAAATTGCCAAACTTCCGATTCTGTCATTCCCAGGGGGCTTCTGGCAGGAATTTAGTTTGCATGTAACTGAAATCATCGGCGCCCGACAAAAGCATTATGAACATTAAGCTTGATGAACTCGTCAAAAGTCCAAAAACCGTCATTCC
>DYTH01000148.1 GCA_020726025.1 Syntrophus aciditrophicus
GCACGGAATGACAAAAGGGGACAAAATCGACTTTTGACGAGACCATCAAGATTGATGCTCTCGTCAAAAGTACATTTTCCCCTCCCCTTGCGGGAGGGGATTAAGGGGAGGGGAAAACTACATCCCGAAATACAGTCACTTATCACCCCCACCCGGACCCTCCCCCGTGAAGGGGGAGGGAAGTTTAGACTTTTGACGAGAGCATTAAGCTTCGCTTTCATGAATTGCCCTTACGAAGAATTGCCCCTGCAATTCTTTGGCGGTCGTCAGACCGCCTTTTTTTGTGTTTGCATTTCATCTCGTCATCTTCTTACTTTCGACAAAAGAAAAAGGGAGCCGACGCCAAACACGATGTTGGCAAACCATGCGGCTGCGACGGGGGGAATCGTACCCGAACGGCCAAGAGAAATGCCAAGGGCGAATATAATCCAGTAGGAAAAACCGATCATCAATCCTGTTCCTATGCTCAACGCGATCCCGCCGCTTCTTTCCGATCGGAGTGAAAAGGAGAATCCGATGATGAACAGGATCACGCCGATCAGAGGGAAAGCGATCTTGCCATGGAGATCAACAACATAGCGTGTCGCACTGTATCCTTCCGTCTTCAATTTGGCTATATATCGCCGCAGTTCGGTATAGCCCATTGCCGCCGCGTCTTTTTGCATCGTCTCGAAATCGCCGGGAGTTTCCGGGATGTCGGCGAGAATCCTCTTGTGCCGTGAAATCAATGGAAAGGCGCCCTTGTCAAATCTGGTGATCATGACATCGCTGAAAAACCATGCTCCATCTTTCCACCCGCCGCTTTTCGCATCCAGCCGCTGGTACAGGTTCATCTGGCGATCAAGGTAGTAGAGGGTGATTCCCTTCATTGCATCGGCATCGGCATCGAATATGCGGAAATGGTAGATCCCCTTTTCTCCCCGATACCAGATTTGCCCGTTGCTGAAGCTTCCGGGTCTCTGGCGTTTCTGCACCTCGACGTAGTTGATCTCTTCGGCCCGGTTGTATGCGTACGGTGTGATCCATTCGTTGAAGACGAAGATTGCAATGGAGGTGATAACCGATACGGCAAAGGCAGATAAGGCGAAGCGAAAAAGGTCCACCCCGTTGGCCTTCAGGGCGATGATCTCGCTGTGACGGGAGAGATTGCCGAAGGTGAGCAGAGAGGCAAGTAAAATCACTGCCGGCAGGATCTGCGGAAGGAAAATCGGTATCTGCAGCAGCAGATAAGAGAACATTTGCGCCATGGTGGCGTGATTGCTCAGAAACATCCTGATTCGTTCAAAAAATTCGATGGTGAGAAACAGAAAGAGGAAGATAAGTGTAACGAAAAGCATGTTTCTCAGGAAGTCTTTGAGCAGATAACGGTCGAGAATATTCATGATTTTATCAGCTTATCCCGGGGTGAAACGAGGTTGGCAAGCGACTGCTCACGGGCGGCGCTGAAAAAAATGAGAGCCCCTGTCAGGGCAAAGACTATGTTTGGGGTCCAGACGCCGAGAAATGGGGCTATCTGCCCTGATTCCGCCAGCGCCTCGCCGGCGAGACGAAAGATGTAGTATATCAGCGCCAGAGAAAGACCGATGGTGAAACCACGGGCGCGAACGGAACGGTGCGCCCTCATCCCCAGCGGTATGCCAAGCAGTGGAAAGATCAGGCAGGAGAGGGGGATCGCGAGCTTTTTATTCAGCTCGATCATGATCTCCCTGATTTCCGTTTCTTTCAATTTCCCGTTCTGTGCGGTTTTTTTCAATTCCGGGAAGGTCATCTCCGTACTCGATTTCGTTGCCTTTCCGCCGCCGATGGACGACCCTGTTTCCAGCCTTATATCGTAAAAATGAAAATCGGCCTTGCGGAAGGCGCTGAAATTTTCGTCAACGGTATGGGTGCTGCCGTCTTCGAGCCTGAGAGTGATGTAATTTTTGTCGGGATCGGGGATGATAGAGGCGCGGCGGGCGATGATCGTGTTGGGAGTCTTCCCGAGATGGCTGTCCGAGATAAAAATTCCCTCCAGGGATTCGCCACTTACAGGAATTTTATCGGCATAAAGTAAAATATCACTGAAATAATCGATAAATACCTTCTCGTTGATTCCAATGCCGGCCTTGTTCCGTGCGATCTGGAACAAAAGCGAGCGCGCTGCAAGATTGCCCTTGGGAACAAGAAAGAGCGTTGTAAGCAGGGTCAGCAGAAATGCCGCAAAGGCAACGATCGCAATCGGGCGGGAAAGGCGGACAAGACCGAGTCCGGACATGCGCAGCACCGTCCACTCGTTGTCGCCGGAGAGCCTTCCCACCCCGATCAATATGGCGATAAGCAGGGAGATCGGCACGGTGAAAACGAGAAAGCCGGGAATAAGGTAGATTGTCAGCCGGGCGATATCAAAAAAGGCGATCCCCTTGTTGACCATCAGATCCATCACCTGCAGGATCTTGCCCATGAGCAGCACAAAGGTGAACACGGAGAGAATCATGAAGGAGGGGACAACGATCTCCCGCAGGATGTAACGGTCTATAATGGTGAAAAAAAGGGTTCTCGCTGGCTTCATCGATGTCTTGTTTCTTTTTTACATGGTCAGTTTCAGTGGTTCGATATACACGGGATCCTCGTTTTCCATGATCGTGATGATGTGGCCGTACATCCGCTTTTTCATCTCCCCGAAGACGGGTCTTTTTTTTGTGAAGGATTTCGCAAAGAGCAGCGATTCGTGCATCAGTTCTTCCTGATCCCGGCAGGCCTTTCGTATCACCCGGGATTCTTCAAGCTCTACGGCGCCTGCCCTTTTTCCGGTCAGGGCGAGTTCCTGCAATTTGTGGTCGGGGATTGCCTTCCGGGTTATGGCAACCATTCCCGGAAGAAAAGGGATATCGATGTCGATCTCGGGAAAGCAGAAAAAACCGCGGTCGGCCTTCATGAAACGAAAGTCGCAGGCGCAGGCCAGGATACTGCCATCGCCGAAGGCATGGCCGTTAATTGAGGCTATGACGGGCATCGGGTAGAGCAGTATCCTCTTGAAGAGGCGATTCAGGCCGTACATGAAATCTCTGATTGCCTGGAGGTCGTTTCGCGCCATCGCCTCCGTCATCCACAAAAGGTCAATTCCCTGCGACCAGTTTTTGGGATCGTCCGAGGTAATGATCACGGAAAATATGCCGGAATCAGTCTCTATTTCGTCAAAGGCGGAAAGTATGGCCTCAATGAAATCGGGATTGTGCCTGTTTTCACCGTTTGTCATGGTTATGACGCCGACCGTATCTGTTTTGTGCCAGTTGATTAACGACATGTCTCAAGTCTCCTGTAGGGAATCACAGACTGGAATGATCAAAATTCACCGTCGGCTGAATGGCATATCTTGAAGGGCATGTCAAGAATCGCCTGGAATTGACTCTGGGGACAAATTTTAAATTTGTTCCCGGATATGTTGGGATGACGGGGACAGACTTCAAGTCTGTCCCCGATGGAGCATGTCTCACTTGAGCGTGACCGCGATAAAGAGCGCACCTTGACCGCGCTGGACAAGCAGGAGCAGTCCGTCGCCTTGCTTTGCCTTGCCAACTTCCCTGGAGAACTCTCCGACATTTTTGACATGGTTGCGGTTGACGGAGAGGATGACGTCTCCGGTCTGAATCCCCGCCTCCTCCGCCGGGCTGCCGGTCTCTACCCTGCTTACAATCACGCCGACAGTCTGTTTGACGCCGAGTTCACGGGCGATCTGCGGGGTGAGGTTCTGGACGGAGACGCCGAGGGCAGGTTGATCGGGGTTTTTCATCCCGACCGTCTTTTCTTCCTCCATTTCGCCGATCTTTGCCTTCAGCGTCAACTCTTTCCCATCGCGCACCACTTTTACCGCAACCTCTTTTCCAATCGGGGTGGCGGCGACGATGTGCGGAAGCTCTTTTGAAGTTTCAATCTTTTTGCCATCGTATGCGACGATGACATCGCCCTGTTTGATGCCTGCCCTCTCGGCGGATTCATCCGGCATCACCTGCGAAACAAGGGCGCCTCCGGCCGTGCCGAGACCCAGTGACTTCGCCAGCTCCGGCGTCACATCCTGAATCGTCACGCCAAGCAGACCGCGTGTTACATGTCCCCGTTTCTGGAGCTGGGGGGCAATTTCCCTTGCCATGTCGATCGGGATGGCGAATCCGATTCCCTGGCCGGAGGCGATGATGGCCGTGTTGATGCCGATCACCTCGCCCTGCATGTTGATAAGCGGTCCGCCGCTGTTGCCGGGGTTGATCGAGGCGTCGGTCTGGATGAAGTTGTCGTAGGGCCCGGAGCCGATCACCCGCCCCTTGGCGCTGACGATTCCCGCGGTCACGGTCTGTTCGAGGCCGAAGGGGCTTCCCACCGCCAGAACCCAGCTTCCCACCTTCAGGTCGTCGGAATTGCCGAGCTTAAGCGGTTTGAGATCCGGCGATCCGCCGATCTTGATCAGGGCCAGATCGGTCTTGGGGTCGCGCCCGACCACCTTGCCGTCGAATTCCTTTCCATCCGCCAGTTTTACCTTGATTTTGTCGGCATCCTCGACGACATGGTTGTTGGTCAGGATGTAGCCGTCTTTATCCATGATGAATCCGGAGCCTACCCCCTGCTGTCTTCTTTCCGGCATTCTGTTTCCGAAACCACCGAAAGGTCCGAAGAAATCGCCGAAGGGGCTCCCCCCGCCAAAGGGGTTTCTTCCGAATTTCTCCATCACGGCATCTTTGGTATTTTTACTCACCTGAATGTTGACCACGCCGGGACGCACCCTTTCGGCGAGATCGCTGAAACTGTTCGGGATCATTACAGTCTCAAGAGTCGCTTTCGTTGCTTGCGCGGCAGCTTTTTCGCCTGTTTTTCCGGTCGCGTTCATCGCGTAACCAAGACCGACTGCCGCGATCGCCAAAAAGAGCGCGATCACTGCAATCCTGATATTCTTTCCTGCTTTCATGACGTATCCTCCTCGTTGAAATTCCGGGCCGCTCCGGGCCCCCTGTTTGCGCACATTATACTGATTGAACTTAACGGGAGGGTGACCCGAAAATTACCATTTTGTAATATTGATGCTCTCGTCAAAAGTCTGAAATTCCCTCCCCCTTCACGGGGGAGGGTCA
>DYTH01000149.1 GCA_020726025.1 Syntrophus aciditrophicus
AAGCACGGAATGACAAAAGGGGACAAAATCGACTTTTGACGAGATCATCAAGCTTCATGTTCATAAAGGGACGGTCGCATGAGCAAAATGGAGCGACTCAAAAATCTGATCCGCGTTGCCCGGGGTGTGAAGGCGCCGGATATGGTTCTGAAGGGCGGCCTTGTTGTCAATGTGTTTTCCGGCGAGCTCGTGAAGGCCGATGTTGCTGTGTATGACGGAATGATTGCCGGCGTTGGCGACTACGACGGAGCCCATGCACATGTTGTGGATGCAGGCGGCTGTTATATCTCTCCGGGTTTTATCGACGGTCACATGCATCTCGAAAGCACGATGCTCGCCCCGAAAGAGCTGGCGAAAGCCGTGATTCAACACGGGACGACGGCGATCGTGGCCGACCCGCACGAGATAGCCAACGTGATGGGAATCGACGGGATACGCTTCATGATGGACGCCTCACGGGATATTCCCGTCGATATCTGGTTCATGCTTCCCTCATGCGTCCCCGCGACCGGATTGGAGACGTCCGGCGCCGTTCTCAACGCCCGCGACCTGCGCCCTTTGCTTCGCCACAGGCGGGTCCTCGGCCTGGCCGAGATGATGAATTATCCGGGGGTGATTAACGGCGACGACGGAGTGCTTGAAAAATTGCTCGCCTTTCGCAATGTTGTCCGTGACGGACATGCCCCGCTTCTTTCCGGGCGCGATCTGAACGCCTGCATCGCCGCCGGCATCCGCTCCGACCATGAATGCAGCAATATGGAGGAGGCGAGGGAAAAGCTGCGGCTGGGGATGCACATCATGATCCGCGAAGGGACCCTGGCCAAAAATCTCAACGCGCTGCTTTTGCTTGTCAATAAAGACAACATCGGCCATTTTTCGCTTGTTACCGATGATCTGCACCCCCACGACCTGCTGGAGAAGGGGCACCTTGATTATCTTGTCAACCGGGCGGTCGAAGGAGGACTCGACCCTGTCTCAGCAATCCGGATGGTCACCTGCAATACGGCCGGCTACTTCGGTCTCCGGGACGCGGGCGCCGTTGCCCCCGGATACCGGGCCGATCTGCTTGTCCTGTCGTCGCTTGCCCCCGTCCATGTACGGATCGTGGTAAAAAAAGGCGCCATCGTCTTTGAAGACGGAAAAACAGAACCCCCTGCGCGATCAGCCTCCTTTTCCGGGCGACCCAAACGGATGGGCGCCATGCACATCAAGCCGTTTCATTCCGATGTTTTTCAGGTCGTCGATACCCGCGCTTCCATTCGTGTGATGGATGTTGTTCCGGATCAGATAGCGACCGGACAGATCACCGTGACGCCGAAAGTGAAAGACGGCCTGATTGTCCCCGATACGGGCAGGGACATCCTGAAAATCGCCGTCGTGGAGAGGCATCGGGGCACGGGCAATATCGGCATCGGATTCGTCCGTGGATTCGGGTTGAAAAAGGGGGCGCTTGCCTCGTCGGTTGCCCACGATTCCCATAACATTATTGTAGTCGGCATACGCGACGACGATCTGTTTGCTGCCGTCAAAGAAGTGGAGAGAATGAACGGCGGGATGGCTGCCGTCTGCGATGGAAAGGCGCTGGCCGCTCTGCCGCTTCCCATCGCGGGGCTGATGTCCCATGCGCCGCTTGCCGAGGTTTCCGAAAGCTGGAAAGCGCTGCGCCAGGCGGCTCACGCTCTGGGGGCCGCGCTTCCCGAACCGTTTATGGCTCTTTCCTTTCTTGCCCTGCCGGTCATTCCGGAGTTGAGACTGACCGACCGGGGGCTTGTAGATGTCAGCCTCTTTGACCATGTTTCGGTGTACCGGTAAAAACGGACAGCACGGAAAAATGGCCGTCAATGATTACAGGATTGTTTCAAAATCATTTCAAATTTGTTATTGCCTCGCAGCATGAAATCATTTATAGACGGGTGCGGAAAGAGAAAATAGAAATTCCACGATTACGCAGCCAACATGAAAATAAGGAAAAAAGATGAAATTCAGCCTGCTTCCCAAGGAATACCTGTTCTTTGACCTGTTCGACCAGATGGCCGAACGCGCCACCGGGGCTGCCCGCTGCTTCAAGGATTTTTCGATTGCCGGAACCTTTGACCACGCGGCAATTGAGAAGATGCACCACATGGAAGAGAGCTGCGACGAAGTGACGCACGAAATCATCGACCGCCTGAACAGGACATTCATTACTCCCTTCGACCGCGAAGACATCTACTCGCTGGCCCATGAATTCGACAGTGTCGTTGATCTCATCCAGGCCATCACCAACAGGATGCTCCTCTATAAACTCGACAATGCGAAAAACGACGACCTCATCCGATTCGCGGAGCTGATCGAGCGATCGGTCGAACACCTTGCCAGCGCGGTGCGCGGCCTGCGCGACCTGAAACAGTCGGCGAAGATTTCAGCAAGCTGCATCGAGGTGAACCGGCTGGAAAACCTTGGCGATAATCTGCGCGACGAGGTACTGAGCAAACTCTTCGACAATGCCTCTGATCCGATGCATGTCATCAAGTGGAAGGACATCTACATGGAAGCGGAAACCGTGCTCGACAAGTGCGAGGATGTGGCGAACATCGCCGCCTCCATCCTGATCAAACAGGGGTAATCATGGACTGGAGCGTATTTTTCCTGATCGCCCTGGCCCTGGGATTTGATTTTCTGAACGGCTTTCACGATTCGGCAAATTCCATCGCCACGATTGTTTCAACGCGCGTTCTGACACCCCGGCAGGCAGTTCTCTGGGCCGCCTTTTTCAATTTCATCGCCTTTCTCTTTTTCGGCCTGCATGTGGCGGGAACGATCGGCAAGGGCATTGTCGATATCTCCGTCATGGATTCCCATATCATCTTTGCCACACTGATCGGCGCCTGCGCCTGGGATATCATCACCTGGTGGGTGGGACTGCCGACGAGTTCATCCCACGCCCTGATGGGGGGGCTGATCGGCGCGGCTTTAGTAAAATCGGGAACGGTGGCGCTCGTCTGGAAGGGGATTCTAACGACCATCGCCTTTATTTTTATCTCGCCTGTTCTCGGCCTCGTGCTGGGTCTCGTGTTTGGAAGCGCCGTCCACTGGATTTTCCGGGGAAAGGCGCCCTCGCAGGTTGACCATATTTTTCGCAAGGGGCAGCTTTTTTCGGCGGCGCTGTACAGCCTCGGCCACGGCGGCAACGACGCGCAGAAAACAATGGGCATCATTGCCGGGCTGCTTTTCAGCGCCGGGATGCTGGGGGATGCGTTCTATATTCCCCTCTGGGTGGTTCTTGCCTGCCACGGGGCCATCGCCCTGGGCACCATGTCCGGCGGGTGGCGGATCGTCAAGACGATGGGACAGAAGGTGGCCAAGCTCAAGCCTGTTGACGGCTTCTGCGCCGAATCCGGCGCGGCGGTAAGTCTTTTTATCGCCTCCAGTCTCGGTATTCCGGTAAGCACCACCCATACGATAACCGGGTCGATCATGGGTGTCGGTTCCCTGCGCCGCCTTACCGCCGTGCGCTGGGGGGTGGCCGGCCAGATACTCTGGGCGTGGATTCTGACCATTCCCTGCGCCGCTTTCATCTCCGCGGCAACCTACGCCTTAAGCGCCCGCTTCTGAAAATCAGCGGTATATAGACGCGCAGATGTGCCTTTACGGGTTAACCGCCTGCGTATGTTTTGCCCCGTTGTTATGCCGTCAGACAGAGTCAGCAACCAGAGGAGCCTATCATGATGACCAGCCGGGAAATATTGACGACAATTGTCAGGGAAACCATTGCGGCGACGCTTCCATCCAATATGGTCCGCGAAAAACTGAAACTGGAACAGGATGTTCTGAAGATCGAGGGGAAAAGCTTTACTCTCCCGAAAAACAGGGGCGTGTACCTGTTCGGCAGCGGAAAGGCCGCCGTGGAGACGGCGCGGGCGGTAAAAGAGATTCTTGGAGACAAACTTGCCGAAGGCTTCGTCGTTTCCAACTATCCCGCTGTGCTTGACGGCGTGGAGGTTTTCGAGAGTTCCCATCCGGTTCTGACCCAAAGGAGCGTCAGGGCGGCGGAAATCCTGATCGAAAAAATCTCCGCTCTTTCGGAAGATGATTTTTTCATTTATGTCTTGTCCGGGGGCAGTTCCGCGCTGGTGGAAAAACCTGTTCCCCCTGTTTCACTGGCCGACATGCAGGCGCTGACAAGGGGGCTTTTGGCCAACGGGGTTCCCATCGAGGACATCAACGCCGTCCGCAAGCACCTTTCGCTTGTCAAGGGCGGACGCCTGGGACGGCTGACAAAGGCGCGGGGAGTGGCGCTGGTGGTCTCTGACGTGATTGGCGACGATTTGGGCGCTATCGGGTCGGGGCCTCTTTATTTCGACCGCTCAACGTTTTTTGACGCGCAGGAGATCATGAAGAAATACGGTCTCTGGGAAGGGGCGCCGGATACCGTGGCGCAGGTTATCAAAAAGGGGCTTGCCGGAGACATGGAGGACACCCCGAAAGCTGAAAATCCGCGCATGGACCATTTTATCATCGACAGCAACGTCAAGGCGCTCCGGAAGGCTGCTGAAAGCGCCGCCCGGCTGGGCGTCCATGCCCATATCATGACCTCCCGCCTGCGCGGCGAGGCCAGGGAGGCGGCCCGGGTTATCGTCGCCATCGGCGAGGAGATCGCGGAAGCAGGGCAGCCTTTTACAACTCCGGCGCTGCTTCTCTTCGGCGGGGAGACAACCGTGACCCTGCGGGGAGAGGGCAAGGGAGGGCGCAATCAGGAGATGGCTCTCGCCGTTCTCAATGAGCTCAAGGGAAGCCCACGGTTCGCGTTTTTCAGCCTGGGAACGGACGGGATCGATGGTAATTCCGACGCCGCCGGTGCAATCGTCGATCGGAAAAGCTGGCAAAAGGCGCAAAACATGGATCTTGACATCGAGGAGTACCTTGCCCGCAACGACTCCATGAGTTTTTTCGAACAGACCGGCGACCTGATCAAAACGGGTCCCACCGGCACAAACGTGATGGATATCACGGCGCTTTTGATAT
>DYTH01000027.1 GCA_020726025.1 Syntrophus aciditrophicus
TCAGAATCGTTGCGGGAATGACAAGAATGGGGAGTTTTGCAATTACATCAGAAGGCGCGCTTAACGTTCAAAATGGGTAAGAGGCGGTTTGCCGATGGAAAAAACGTTGAACCCTGTATCGAAACACGCCCGGTGATCGATGATATTTCTACCGTCAAAGATGAACGCCGGTTTTTCCATTCCATTGTATATCTTCTGAAAATCCAAGTCTTTGTAAATCGCCCATTCAGTCATTACGGCGATTGCGTGGCATCCCTCGGCTGCGGCGTAAGGGTCTTCAACGTAGTGGACATGTTCCTCAAGTCCGGCAAGGTCCCTGCGTGCATTTTTCAGGGCCTGGGGATCGGAAATCACCACGATTGCCCTTTCCTCGATGAGCCTGCGGGCGATGGTGATGGCCGGGCTTTCCCTGGTATCCCCCGTGTTGGCCTTAAAGGCAAACCCGAACAGGGCGATTTTTTTTCCGGCAAGGGTGTTGAACATCGCCCCGAGCATCCCCTGAATGAACCTCTCCTGCTGGTAGTCGTTTATCCGGACGACCATTTCCCAGTAGTCAGCCACCTCATTTAATCCATAGCTTCTGCATAGATAGACAAGATTCAGGATGTCTTTTTTGAAGCATGATCCTCCAAAGCCGATACTCGCATTGAGGAATTTGGGCCCGATCCGGCTGTCCATCCCGACGGCGCAAGAGACCTCTGCGACATTGGCCTCCGTCTTTTCACAGAGGGCGGAAATGGTGTTGATGGAGGATATCCGCTGGGCGAGAAAGGCGTTCGCGACCAGTTTGGATAGTTCGCTGCTCCAGATGTTCGAGGTCAGTATCCGTTCACGGGGAACCCAGTGGGCGTAAATTTCGGCGATGGTCTCTCTTGCCTGGAGGCCTTCACGGGTTTCACGCGAACCGATGAGCACCCGGTCCGGAAGCTCGAGGTCGCCGACGGCGCTTCCTTCGGCGAGAAACTCGGGGTTGGAAAGGACGTCAAAGTGAATCCCGTTTTCCCGGCTGTTCAGGATGCGTTCCATGGCGAGAGCGGTTTTTACCGGCAGGGTGCTTTTTTCGATCACTATTTTCGGTGACTGCGAGAATTCGAGGATCTGGCGGGCGGTTTTCTCCCAGTACTGGAGGTCTGCCGCAAGCCCGGCGCCAAGGCCGAATGATTTTGTCGGGGTGTTGACGCTGACGAAGATGATATCGTTTTCTCTTATCCCTTTTTCGATCTCCGTGCTGAAAAAGAGGTTTCTGCCACGGGAAGTCCTGACAAGTTCATCAAGCCCGGGTTCGTAGATTGGCAGATGATCAGACTTCCAGGCCGCAATCCTTTCGGGATTGATATCAACAACCGTGACACAGAATTCGGGGCATTTGCAGGCGATCATTGCCATGGTGGGACCGCCGACATAACCCGCGCCGATGCAGAGAATTCTTTTTTCAGCCATTTCTATCCTCATCATGTTATTGGTTATTCTGTAAAATCCCGGAAAAATAGGCGACAGTATTACGGAGACCTTCTTCAAGTTCTATTTTCGGTTTCCATTCCAGTTCTTTTTTTGCCAGCGTGATGTCGGGCCTCCGCTGGACGGGATCGTCCTGCGGAAGGGGGCGGAAAACGATCTGTGAAGGTGATTTTGTCAGATCAATAATTATCCGGGCGAGCTGCATGATGGTAAATTCATGGGGGTTTCCAATGTTGATGGGGCCGGTAACCCCTGCCGGCGAGTTCATCAAGCGGATCAGCCCGTCGATCAAATCATCGATATAGCAGAACGAACGGGTCTGGGAACCGTCTCCGAAGATCGTGATGTCTTTTTTACTAAGGGCCTGGACGATGAAATTGCTGACGACCCTTCCGTCGTTGACGGCCATTCTTGGTCCATAGGTGTTGAATATGCGAGCGATTTTAATATCGACGCTGTTCTGACGATGGTAGTCCATCATCAGACATTCGGCTGCCCTTTTCCCCTCGTCGTAACAGCTTCTGATGCCGATGGGATTGACCCGCCCCCAGTATTCTTCTTTTTGGGGATGTATTTCCGGATCTCCGTAAACCTCGGAAGTGGATGCCTGCAGTATTCTTGCCTTGACCCGCTTTGCCATTCCGAGGGTGTTGATTGCCCCCATGACGCTTGTTTTGATGGTTTTAATTGGATTGTACTGGTAATGGACAGGCGATGCCGGGCAGGCGAGGTTGTATATCTGATCGACTTCAAGGTATATTGGATTTATAACGTCGTGGCGGATGAATTCGAAGTTTCTGTTTCCCAGAAAGGGGCTGATGCTGGCCTTGCTGCCGGTGAAAAGATTATCGAGGCAGATCACCTCGTTTCCTTCGACGAGGAGCCTTTCACAGAGGTGTGAACCTATGAAGCCTGCCCCGCCGGTAACGAGTATTCTTTGCATTTTTTACCCCTTGCATTCATAATTTATTAAAATACATGTTGATGATTCGTGTCGATATCATATAAGTGCCATAATCACAAGCTCCAAAGGTTTTTTTGAAAGAGAAGTTCAGTGTTCATAAAAAGATCGGCGCCAACAGAAGCCTTCTCGAGAAAATTGCGAATGAACGGTGGTGTATGAAAAATAATCTGCACAGGTCCGGCAGGCAGCAGACCGGTAAAAAGCGGACAGAAGAAAGAGTGTCCGTATCAGAAAAGAAAGTTGCTTCGGAATGCCAAAAAGACCATGACCGAACCGGCATGCTCTATCTGGTTGCGACCCCGATCGGCAATCTCGAGGACATTACCTTCCGGGCGGTGAGAATACTGAAGGATGTTTCCCTGATTGCCGCGGAAGATACGCGGCACACGAGAATACTCCTTGAGAAATATGGAATATCAACCCCTCTGACGAGCCTGTACGACCAGATAGAAAGAGAAAAAAGCGGTTTCATCGTAGAAAAACTGAAAGAGGGAAGGGATGTGGCCTTTGTCTCGGATGCCGGTACGCCCGGCGTCTCTGATCCCGGCTACATTCTGGTTCGGGAGGCCATCTCCAGCGGCATCAGGGTGTCTCCTGTTCCCGGGGCATCGGCGTTAATCGCCGCGCTTTGCGTATCCGGCCTTCCAATGGGAGCCTTTGTTTTCATGGGTTTTCTTCCGTCCGTAAAGTCTAAACGCTCACAGTTGCTGGAAAAAATGCGGGGAGAAGAAAAAACGGTCATATTTTATGAGTCACCGAACCGACTTGTTGATTCCCTGAGGGACATTGGGGAAATATGGGGGAACAGACAAGTGGTTGTCTCCCGGGAGGTGACAAAAATCCATGAAGAATTTGTGCGCGGTTCCGTGAAAGAGGCGCTGACCTGGTTCAGCGAAAAAGCAGTCAAAGGCGAGATAACGTTGATTGTCGAGGGTTTCCATGAACCTAAAAGGCTCCTGTCCGATGAGGAAATAATCAGGAGGATGGAAGTTCTGCTGGATCGTGAGGGAGAAACTGTTTCCACGAAGGACGCGGCAGACAGGATATCAGGGGAGACTGGCGAGCCCCGCCGACGCATTTATAAACTGCTCGCGGACTACCGGGATGAGAGGTCATAGATACTATTGTGTTGAAATGGAAAACCAGTTGTGATAGCTGCAAAACGGTTTTCATTCGGTTAATTTGGGATTTTACGGGGGGACGGAAGTGATCGATGGCTTGTCTGGCGACGACGGTGTGGTGATCAGTCAGGGGCGGATGCTTAAACCTGATGACAGAATCTATGATTTGGTTGATGTGGTGGCTCTATCCGGTTTTTCTGCCGACGTCGCGCAAAAGGCAAAGCCGAGACCGGAAATAATTTATGATCTGGTCGATGTCATTGAAAAAAGGCCCAAAATGGCGTTGGTCGATACGGGTCTGCACGACGAGATAATGAGGAGGGCGGTAGAAATTGCCGAAAGAATTTCCAGGGAAATTATACCGGACGTTGCCGAGCGCGTTATCCGCGAAGAGATAGAAAAACTGAAAAAAGACTCCTGACACATGAACCATGAATATTCCCAATTTTATTACGCTGATTAGAATTATTCTCGTTCCGGTCGTCGTTATTCTTCTGATACAGGGATCTTTCCGCAAGGCGCTCGCCGTATTCATACTGGCAAGCATTTCCGACGCGGTGGACGGATTTCTCGCGAGAGTCATGCACCAGCAGACGGTGATCGGCGCCTACCTTGATCCGATCGCCGACAAGGCCCTTCTGGTGAGTACATTTGTCACCCTCTCCGTTTTGCATATTATCCCGTCCTGGCTTGCGGTCATTGTTATCAGTCGTGATTTCATCATTCTTCTGGGTATTTCCGTCCTTTTTGTCATGTCCGTTTCGGTAGAGATTCGTCCCGCGATGGTGAGCAAAATGACGACATTTTTACAGGCAGCCACGGTTTTGCTGGCGCTGTTCATCCGCTGTCTTCCGGGTGGTTTCAGCCATGACTGGCTGGAGGTATTCTACTGGGCGACGGCAATTTTTACGGTGGTTTCCGGTTTGCATTACATGTCGCGGGGCTTCAAGCTCATGAATCACGATTCAAAAAAGTGACTTTTGCCTTGACAACACGCCATTTTCCTGTTAGACGACGAACCCTTCCGAAAGGAACGGTTTTACAGGCACGTAGCTCAGGGGGAGAGCGCCATCCTGACGCGGTGGATGTCCAGGGTTCAAATCCCTGCGTGCCTACCATTTGATAGATTGCGATGCCTTTCCACGCGGAGGGCATCGGCTTGTTTAGTGGGATACAGTGGAGTCTTGTTGGGAAGAGCTGTTTTTCGGGGCATCATTGCCAAGGCGCTGATGCCCTTTCTTAATAGGTAAAAGTAGATGGCTGCGGATATAAGAATAAACATGCCGGGTGGAGCTGCGCAAGCTTTCCCACGGGGAGCAGAAGTCAGGGATGTCCTTGCCGTTATCGGGGCAGGGGTTTCGCCTTCTCTTGTGGCGGCCCGTGTTAATGGGGCGGCTGTTGATTTGAGCTATAAGATCCAGGAAGATGCGGTGATCGAACCCATCGAGGCCTCTTCGGCAGCGGGGCTTGACATATTGCGGCACAGCATGGCGCATGTCATGGCCCAGGCTGTGCAGGATTCCTTTCCGGAGGCGCAGGCAACCATCGGCCCGGCCATTGAAGACGGGTTTTACTACGATTTTGACTATTCCCCCGGGTTTTCTCCCGAAGATATCGAGCGGATAGAGTCCCGGATGCGGGAAATTGCCGCTGAAAATCTTCCTTTTGTCCGTCGCGAGGTCAGTCGTGAGGAAGCCGTTGCCCTTTTCCAGCAAAAAGGTGAAAAGTACAAAGTGGAGATTATCAACGATCTCCCCAAAGACATTAAGACGGTCAGCATCTACGCGCAGGGAGGGTACACCGATCTCTGCCGGGGGCCGCACATTCCTTCGACCGGGATGGTCAAGGCCTTCAAGCTGCTCAGCATCGCCGGCGCCTACTGGCGGGGCGACGAGCGCAACCGGATGCTTCAGCGCATCTACGGGACAGGTTTTGATACCAGGCAGAGGCTTGAAGAACACCTCCGATTGATTGAAGAGGCGAAAAAGCGCGATCACCGCCGTCTGGGCCGCGAACTGGATCTGTTCCAGGTGAACGACGAGGCGGGGGGCGGGCTGGTCATCTTTCACCCGAAGGGGATGATGCTGCGGACGATCATCGAGGACTGGGAAAGAAAAGAACATCTCAAGCGCGGCTACGGCATCGTCATGGGCCCCCAGATTCTCAAGGCGGATCTCTGGAAGAAGTCGGGTCATTTCGACCACTATCGGGAAAATATGTATTTCACCGAGGTGGATGAGCAGCTCTACGGGATCAAGCCGATGAACTGCCTTTCGCACATGCTGATTTACAAATCCAGGATCCGTTCCTATCGGGATTTGCCGATACGCTACTTTGAACTGGGAACGGTGCTCCGGCATGAAAAGGCCGGGGTTCTGCACGGGTTGCTGCGTGTGCGCCAGTTTACCCAGGACGATGCCCATGTTCTGTGCGCGCCGGAGCAGTTAAACGGCGAGATCAAGGCCATTGCCGAGTTTGTTCAGTACGCGATGAAGATTTTCGGTTTCGATTATGAGGTGGAATTGAGCACCAGACCGGAGAATTCCATCGGTTCCGATGCGGACTGGGAGCTTGCCACCGGCGCTTTGGAAGGCGCATTGAAAGACAGCGGGATCCCCTATGAGGTCAACGAAGGAGACGGCGCTTTCTACGGCCCCAAGATCGACTTCAAGATCAAAGACGCCCTGAAGAGAAAGTGGCAGTGCGCGACCATCCAGTGCGACTTTACGCTGCCGGAGCGTTTCGAGCTTTCCTATGTGGGCGAAGATGGCGAGAAACACCGGCCCGTGATGCTGCACCGGGTCATTCTGGGTGCGATTGAACGATTCATGGGCGTTCTGATTGAGCAGTACGCGGGGGCATTTCCCCTGTGGCTTTCGCCTGTGCAGGCCGTGATTGTCACCGTGACCGACAGGCACATCTCCTGGGGCGAGGAGGTCAGACAGCGACTTATTTCTGCCGGCGTCAGGGTGGAAGGGGATTTCCGCAACGAGAAGCTGGGGTTCAAGATACGTGAGGCCCAGATGCAGAAGACCCCGTTCATGCTGGTCATCGGAGACAGGGAGATCGATGCCGGGCAGGTCGCACCAAGGCAGCGCGACGGGAAGAACCTTGAGGCGATGACGCCGGAGGCGTTTGCGCTTCTGGTTCAGGAGCAGTGTTCCCAGTTTCTGTAAAAGGCGGAGTTCAACAACGTTTTCGATTCATTATCCGGAGGTGAACCATAGCAAAGGATTTAAGCATAAACAGGGAGATCAAAGCCGCATCGGTCAGGGTTATCGACGATGAGGGCAAACAGCTTGGGGTCATTTCCCTGAACGAGGCGCTGGCGGAAGCGGCAAAAGCGGGATTGGATCTGGTTGAGGTTTCTCCCATGGCGGATCCGCCGGTGTGCCGGATTATGGATTATGGGAAATTCCGGTATCAGCAGAGCAAGAAGGTGCAGATCGCCAAAAAGAGCCAGACGGTTATCCAGGTGAAGGAGATTCGCCTGCGGCCAAAAACCGAGGAGCATGACCGCGACGTCAAGGTGAAGCACATCAAGAGATTTCTGGAGGAGCATGACAAGGTCAAAGTGACGGTGATGTTCCGGGGCCGGGAAATAGCCTATACCGACATCGGTCGGGGGCTGATGGAGGCCATAAAGCAGGCCGTGGTCGATGACTGTGTGATTGATCAGCAGCCACGGCTGGAGGGACGCAACATGGTCATGATTCTTGCTCCCAAAAAGTGAAGGTTGTATGGGGAGGGGGCTTGGCTGGAGAATAAAAGCGGCGAACGGCGCGTTTCGCAATGTCCGCTGACCAATAAAAAGGAACAGGGGTGAGGGAATGCCGAAAATCAAGACACATCGAGGGGCCGCAAAGCGTTTTTCCGTAACGGGAAGCGGCAGGATCAGGAGAAACAAGGCCTTTGCCAGCCATATCCTGACGTCAAAAACAACAAAAAGAAAGAGAAATTTGAGACAGTCCGCCATTCTTGACCATGCCAACGAAAAGGCGATCAAGAAACTGATTCCCTACATGTAGAGTGGCAATGATAAGTCGCAGGGGCAATTCATGAAAGCGAAGCTTAATGTCCACAATTGCCCCTGCAGATGGCTGGATGAGATAAGGAGATGAACGATGTCAAGGGTGAAAAGAAGCATCACAGCAAAAAAGAAACGACGGAAGATTTTCAAGGCCGCCAAGGGTTTTCTGCTTTCCAGGGGTAAGCTGTTGAGAACCGCCACGGAGGCAGTCAACAAGGCGATGGCGTATGCCTATCGGGACCGCAGGGTCAGAAAAAGGGAGTTCCGGAGCCTCTGGATTGCCCGAATCAATGCGGCGGCAAGAATGAACGATATTTCCTACAGTCGTCTCATTGACGGAATGCACAAGGCGAGCATCGAGATCGACCGCAAGATGCTGTCAGACCTTGCGATTCATGATCCGCGTGGTTTTGAGCAGATCGTATCCATTGCCAAAGGTGAGCTTCAGGCATGACGGGAGAGCTGGAAACTCTTCGCAAGCAGGCCGATGACGAGCTGCTTAAGGCCGAAACGGAGGCTGAACTTCAGATTCTTCGTACCCGTTACCTCGGGCGCAAGGGTCTGATTACCGGTCTGCTTCGGAACATTGCCCGTGTTCTTCCCGCCGACAGAGCCCTTTTCGGCAAGGAGTGCAATGAGTTAAAGGATGAAATATCCGCAAGGATCGATACAATGCTTGCGGATATTGCTGTTTCTAAAAAGAGAAAAGCCCTGGACTCCGAAAGGATCGATGTCACGCTTCCCGGTCGGGGTATCAGGTACGGCAGCCTCCATCCGGTCACCCAGGTGCGCGAAGAGATATGCGGGATATTTGCCGGGCTTGGTTTCTCCATCGTCGAGGGGCCGGAGGTAGAACTCGATTATTACAATTTCGAGGCGTTAAACATTCCCAGGGACCATCCGGCCAGGGATATGCAGGACACTTTTTACGTTGACGAAAACACCGTCCTGCGAACCCACACCTCGCCCGTTCAGGTGCGCACCATGGAGAAACGTCGGCCGCCGATCCGAATTCTTTCTCCTGGCCGGGTCTATCGCCGCGATTCCGATGTCTCCCACACACCGATGTTTCACCAGATCGAGGGGCTTCTTGTTGATGAGGGGATCACGTTTGGCGATCTGAAAGGTGTGCTTACGGTCTTTTTGAGACAGATGTTCGGCGAAGAGACGGCGCTTCGTTTTCGGCCCAGTTTCTTTCCGTTCACCGAGCCCAGCGCCGAAGTTGACATCCGGTGCGTTATCTGCAAAGGGCGCGGCTGCAGGGTCTGCAAGCAGAGCGGATGGCTGGAGATCCTCGGTTCCGGGATGGTCGATCCGGAAGTCTTTAAAAATGTTGGTTACGATACCGAAAAACTCACCGGTTTTGCCTTTGGTCTTGGACTTGAGCGGATCGCCATGCTGAAGTTCGGTATTTCCGACATCCGTCTTTTTTTTGAAAATGATCTGAGATTCCTGAACCAGTTTTAAAATTCAGAAACAGCAGATTGCGTCATTTGGGCAGTCAGGGGTTTTTTCTATGTTAGTCAGTCTGAAATGGCTTCGCGATTATGTGGATGTTGATCTTTCCCCGCAGGAACTGGCGGACAGGCTCACCATGGCCGGTCTGGAAGTTGATTCTATCGAGATGCGAAAGCCTGCATTCAGCGGGGTGCGGGTGGCGAAAATCGTCCGCATGGAGCCTCACCCGAACGCGGATAAACTGTCCCTCTGCGAGGTTTCCGTCGGCGATGCATCGTATCCTGTAGTCTGCGGGGCAAGCAACATCAGGATTGGAGACACCGTTGCGCTGGCGATGGTCGGGGCCGTTCTGCCCGGTGGAAGGGTAATCGGCTCCTCAAAGATACGGGGGCAGATATCCGAAGGGATGCTCTGCTCCGAAGAGGAGCTGCAAATCGGGAAGGACAATTCCGGGATCATGCTTCTTTCCCCGGATCTGCCCAGCGGCGGAGAGTTGAGCGAATCGCTCGAACTGCATGACGTGGTTCTCGACATAGGCGTTACACCTAACCGGTCGGACTGTCTGTCGATTATCGGTGTTGCCCGTGAAGTGGCGGCAATAACGGGGAGAAAACTGCGTTACCCTTTGACGGAAATAACGGAGGGCAATGAAGATGCAGCGGCTGTTGCATCTGTTTTTATCGAAGACGCGGATCTCTGTCCCCGTTACACGGCGCGGATCATCCGGGATGTCCGCATCGGCCCTTCTCCGGTGTGGCTGAAAAACAGGATAGAGGCCATCGGTCTTCGTTCCATTAACAATATCGTTGATATAACCAACTTTGTGATGATGGAAACGGGGCAGCCCCTCCATGCCTTTGACTACGATCTCCTCGCGGGGGGAAGGATTGTCGTCAGACGCTCCCGTTCGGGGGAAGTTTTTATTTCACTTGACGGCAAGGAACACGTTCTGCCCGAAGACGCCTTGCTCATCTGCGACGGAGAAAAACCTGTCGCCATCGGCGGGGTTATGGGCGGGATCAATTCGGAGGTCCGGGACGATACAAGAACCATCCTTCTGGAGAGCGCCTATTTTAATCCGTCATCCATACGCCGCACCTCCCGCGTCATGGGGATGGGGACGGACGCGGCTTTTCGTTTTGAGCGGGGGATTGATCCTGAGGGTTCCATCCCGGCCTTGAACAGGGCGGCGGGTTTGATTGCCGATCTGGCGCAAGGCGTGGTCTGCCGGGGAATTATCGATCAGCGCCCGGGGGATATTCCGGTTGCCAGGGATATCGCCCTGCGTCCTGAAAAGGTTAAAGAGATTATCGGAACGGCAGTAGTGACAGATGAAATCATCTCCATCCTGCAAGGGCTTGAAATGAAGGTGGATGCCTCAAGAGACGACGTTCTTTTTGTGACCCCCCCCTCTTGCCGGGTCGATATTGCCAGGGAGATCGATTTGATCGAGGAGATCGCCCGTCTGTTCGGTTATGACCGCATTCCTGCGACCCTTCCCCTTGTTTCTGTCATTTCCGGGGGCGCCGGAGAGCCGAAAAGAGTGGCTGAAGAGGCCATTCGGCGCATCATGAACGGCGCAGGCTACACCGAGGCGATCAATTACAGTTTTGTCAATCCTGCTTCGGTCGATGAGATGCTGCTCGATACGCAGGATGAGCGCCGCCGTCTGGTGAAAATCAAAAACCCGCTTTCCGAAGAGCAGTCTGTCATGCGCACCACAATGATTCACAGCCTGCTTAAAAATGTTGCCAAAAATAACGATCTTGGCCAGTATGATTTGAAGATCTTTGAAATCGGGCGGACCTATTCCGGCGTTGATGGAGAAAAACAGCCCCGCGAGACCAACCGTGCGGCGTTTCTGATAACGGGTCAGAGATACACACAGTGCTGGCATTTTCCGGAAATGAAGGCGGATTTTTATGATTTGAAGGGGTGCGTGGAAAACATTCTGGATGTTCTGTTTGTTGCGGATATTTCATGCAGGGCATCCTCCGGCGAGCCCTTTCTGCACCCAGGAAAATCCTGCGGCATTTTCAGCGGCGATAAGAGAATAGGGTTTCTCGGAGAAATTCATCCGGATGTTCTGTCGCACATGGGGCTTTCTTCCCCGGTTACGGCATGCGAACTTGATCTGGATACGCTGGCCGCCTGTGCGATATCAGGGAAGGCTTTTGCCGATATCCCCAAATTTCCGTCCAGTTCGCGCGATGTGGCATTTCTTATCCGCAGGGAAGTTGACGCAGACGATCTTGTCGCGGCGGCAAGGAAAAAAGATGAAGAATTGCTTGAAAAAGTTGAGATATTTGATGTATATGAAGGCAAAAATGTCGCGGAGGGGATGAAGAGTCTGGGGCTGCGGTTTTTGTACAGAAGCGCGGAGAAAACCTTGACGGATGAAGAGGTCCATAGTGTCCACGGCAGAATTGTGGAGAGGATTGTCAAAGCATCGGGGGCGTTGATAAGATAAAACGGCATCAATCAATTCAGGAGGGAAAAATGACAAAGATAGACATCATTCAGGACGTATATGAGAACCTCGGATTTTCAAAAAAAGATTCGGCAAAGATCGTCGAGTCAGTTTTTGACATCATGAAGGACAAGCTGGCCGAAGGAGACAAAATCAAGATTTCTGGTTTTGGAAATTTCTCCGTCAAGGAAAAGAAATCCCGTCGCGGCAGAAATCCCCAGACAGGCGAAGAGATAGCGATCACTGCGCGCAAGGTTTTAACCTTCAAGTCGAGCCAGGTTCTGCGCAGGGCCCTCAACGGTTGAAGATAACTGTTCTGCCGGGTAGATATTCTGCGTTGAGCTGACGTGAACAGGCAGAATACGGATACATTGATGCGTGGCATTGGAATTGGATGATGGATACGGTTCCCGACAAGACCTTTTTCCGCATCGGCGAGGTGAGCAGGATTCTTGCTGTACCTCCGTATGTGATACGCTACTGGGAATCAGAATTTAAAATAATAAAGCCTGCCCGTACCCGTTCCGACCAGCGTCTTTACAGACGGCAGGATGTCCAGAATCTGCTTGCCATCAAGCGGCTTCTGTACGAGGAGAAATTCACCATCGAAGGGGCCCGCAACCATCTGCAGGGTCATCGCGCCAATCCGGGTTTGGTCCGGTCGGACAGGGATGTCATTGAAGAGATAAGAAACGGACTGCTCTGGATCAAAGAAAAGACAGGCTGATTTAAAAAGCCGCTGGAAAGATAAAACCTCCAGCGGCTTTTTTACGCAGGAAATTTACTTTTTGTTGGCCCTTTTGGAGGCCTTTAACGGGTTTATTTTCTGCTGGGCCTCTTTCGTTTCTACCTTGAGGTGAGTTGCCGTCGGACATTTGCCAGTCCGCCATTTGGAGGCGGGATCAGGATAAACGATGCAGTACATCCCGGTCTCGTATTGAACGGCCTTGGCGCATCCCTCGCATTTGTCTATGACCGGATTACAGTGCCCACCCGGGTATCCGCACCCTTTCCTGGTCATGAAAGCGCATTCAACCCCTTTTTTAATTGTCTCACAAATCATTCTTTTGTACCTCTCCCTTTCTCGAATTAGTCTTTTATAGATAAGTCCTTTTAAAAAACCGACCTGCTCCCCCAAAATCTTCTGGAAAGCTCAAGCCGGTTGATGACCCTGAAAAGCTGAAATCCGCTATCAGAACAAACATTTTCTGTCAAGAGAAATTCTTTCTTGAAAGTTCCCGTGAGCTTCCGGCGATGAGCTTCAGGCGAATCGATTGACTTGCAGGGTTGTTTATGTTAGGCGAAACCAAAGTTTCGATTCGGGGTTTCATTTATGTTTCATTGAAAATACCAAAAAGGTTGGAACTACTTTGGTGGGGAGTGTGGGCGGGCAACTGTCCCATGCGGTCCATGCGGTCGGTTTTGTTTGAGTCTGTTCGTGGCGCTTGTGATGAATAAAGCATCGATGCTGTGCACTATTTTTCTTCGTTCCCTGATTGTTCAGGCCTCTTTCAATTATCGCACCATGCAGGGTCTGGGCTTTGCCTTTGCAATGCTGCCATTGACGGGATCGAAAAAACATCGTGACAGCAAGGACCGGGGTGATTTTCTTTTAAGACATTCCCGAATGTTCAGCACGAATCCCTATCTTCTTCCCGCCATTGCTGGTTCCGTTGTCAGGATGGAAGAAGACGGCGCCGGAGGAAGCGACGTCGAAGATTATAAAAATGCCCTGATGGGGCCTTATGCGGCACTGGGCGACTCATTTTTCTGGGGGGTTCTCCGCCTTTTTTCTTCGGTCTGGGCGGTGCTTTTCGCCCTGTCGGGGAGTTTGTACGCCCCACTTTTATTTCTGCTCTTTTTTACGCCTCCCCAGATTTTAGTTCGCTTGGGGGGGTACGTGAGCGGTTTGCGTTACGGCAGAGGGGGGTTTCATTATATCCGATCTCTCGACCTTCCACGCGAGACGCAGAGGTTTCGTTATGGTGCGCTCGCTGTACTGGGCGTTGCCGTTGCAGCCGCGTTTTCATCTTCAGGCGATCGTGTCGGCTCTTTGTCTTCGATTCCCGATTTGATCATCGGTTCCGTCATTTTTTTAGTCTCGTATTGGGCTTTGAAGCGGGGAATATCTTCGGTAAAAATTCTATACGGCAGCGCCGTGGGATGCATTCTTTTTTCTATTGTGTATGGATACAACTAAATCTTTTGAAATCAGGAACAAGCTGGGGATTCATGCCCGCGCCGCGGCAAAAATCGTGGAAACCGTCAATCGTTTCCATACAGACGTCGTTCTGGAAAAAGACGGTTACGAGGTAAACGGGCGCAGCATACTGGACATTCTGACCCTTAACTGTCCCAAAGGGAGCCGATTGACCCTGCGGCTGACTGGAATCGACGCCGCGGAGGCGATGAAAGCACTTTCCGTTTTGATTGAAGGGAAGTTCGGCGAGCCGTAACGATTTGCGATCATGGGTGATTTTATGGAAGATAACGCCAAAACGTTTATCATAAAGGGCATCGGGGTATCGCCCGGGGTAAGTATAGGGAAGGTCTATCTCTTCAACAGGACGGACATTCAGACGCCCTTTTATAAAATCAACGAACCAGTCATGGTGATGGCGGAACTCGATCGTTTTCTGGACGCCCTGCACGAATCAGAAACCCAGCTTCTCGATCTGAAGAACAAACTTGTTGATTCCGGTGGAGGCATGGAGCCTCTCTACATCATCGATGTCCACATCATGATCATGCGCGACCGGAAATTTATAGACCTTACAATGCAGAATATCCGCGCCATGTCGGTAAACGCCGAGTGGGCGGTGCGCATGACCATTGAAAAGTACAAAGAGATGTTTGACCGAATGGATGACGATTATCTCCGGGGGCGGATAAGCGACATCCAGCATGTGGGGCAGAGGATTATCAATAACCTTGCCGGTAAAAAACATGTCCCGACCGAGATGCCGGAAGGGGTTGTCATCATAGCCCCTGATTTATCTCCGGCGGATACCGCCCAGATGAAGATCGACAAGGTGCTCGGGTTTGCCACCGATGGAGGGGGAAAAACATCCCATACGGCAATCGTGGCCCGTTCCATGGAAATCCCGGCAGTTGTAGCCCTCGAGACTGTCACGGAATCCGTCAGGATGAACGACGACATTATTATTGATGGTTCGTCCGGAGTGGTGATTATCAACCCCGATCCGGATATTCTCAAGCGCTACGAGTGGAAAAAGAAGCTCTACGAGAAGGCGCAGGATGATCTTCTGGATTATGCCGCGCTTCCGGCCATAACAAAAGATCATCACAGGGTTGCAATAGGCTGCAATATCGAGTTTGTCGAAGAAATACCCTCTGCCATACATCATGGGGCAGAGGGCATCGGTCTTTACCGCACGGAATTTATCTATATCAACCGCCAGAGTTTGCCCGATGAAGAGGAACATCTGGCAAACTACCGGAGTGTTGTCGGTGTGGAGGGTCTTGGCTGGGCAACCATCCGCACCTTTGATCTCGGAGGGGACAAGTTCTTCCCGGACAAAAAAGGTTTTCATGAAATGAACCCGCAACTGGGGATGAGAGCTATCCGGTTCTGCCTCAAGGAAAAAGACCTTTTCAAGGTGCAGTTGCGGGCCATCCTTCGCGCCAGCGTCTATGGGGAGCTCCGTATCATGTTTCCGATGATATCCGGCATCGAAGAGATTCGGCAGGCAAAGGCCATTCTTGCAGAGGTAAAAACGGAGCTGATAGCGGAAGGAAGCAGCCTGGGAGATGATATTGAAACAGGCATCATGATTGAAATTCCTTCCGCGGTGGTCATCGCCGACCAGTTGGCGCGGGAAGTGGATTTTTTCAGCATCGGCACCAACGATTTGATCCAGTACACCCTTGCCATAGACCGGATTAACGAGCAGGTAAGCTACCTTTACGAGCCGCTTCATCCTGCGGTGCTGCGTCTTATAAAAAGTGTTGTCGATGCCGGTCACAAAGCAGGGATCAGGGTGGCGATGTGCGGTGAAATGGCCGGAGACCCGGCATATACAATGCTTCTTGTCGGTATGGGAATTGACGAATTGAGCATGCACTCTCTGGCAATTCCACGCGTCAAAAAAATTATCAGAGGCATCACGATGCGGGAGGCCGAGTCGCTTCTGAACGAGGTCATGACCATTTCTTCTTCGGAGGAGATTAGAACTTTTGTCGGTGAGGAGATGCACAAGCATTTTCCGGAGGATTTTTCCGACACCGTTGTGTAGAGCTATCCGAAGAAAGGCTGTAAATGTCGATTCTTTCAAAAAACAACAAACGGGAATCCGATGGACTGGATGTTTACCATGCGGGGACCATGTATAAAAAAGGCAATCCCCCCTTTTCCCTTCTTGCCCACAAGGTGCTTTCCAAAGTCAAGGTTTCCGACGAGGTTGCGGACGGGCTCAAGGACATTGCTCAAAAGGGCGTGGTTGTCTATGTTCTGAAGAACAAAAGCCAGTTGAACAGCCTGATTTTAAGGGAGCTGTCGCTTCGCAGGGGAATCCCTGAACCTGTTTACAGCCATGATGTTAACATGGCTGCCTGGCAGCCTTTCCCGATGGCGCTCAAGCTCATCAGTTCCCATCTTGTCCACTGGGTGATGAGAACAAAAATAATCCTTGCCCAAAGACTGAATCATTTAGGAAAACTGGTTCGCGAGGGGAACAACGTCATTATCCATCTCGGTGAATCGGAGATATTCGACAACCCTTTCGTGGGAAAAACACTGGATCTGTTGATAGAGATTCAGAAAAGTTCGGACCGACCGATCTACCTCTGTCCGGAGCTGATAACCTACGGAAGAAGGCGGGAGAAGGAAAATGAAAATATTTTCAACATTCTCTTCGGACAGAGCGACACGAGAAGCTCACTGCGCCGTCTGGTCACGTTTATCAGGTATGCAAGCAGGGTCTCCGTGATTTCGGCGGGCCCGGTGAACCTCTCCGAGTTTATTGAAAGCCATCCTGGCGCCAGCCATGAATTGATGGCGCGACAGCTTCGGGAAGAGCTTATCGACCGGATCGACGAGGAAAAGGAGGCCATTGTCGGTCCGCTTCTGAAATCGCGAAAAGAGGTCATAGAGATGGTCATGCATCATCCTGGAATGATCTCGTTCATGGAAGGGATGGCGGCAAACGGAAAGAAGGGCGGTCACAATCTTAAGTCTGTCATGAAAACAGCCCGACGATATCTTGATGAAATAGCCTCTGACTACAGTGAAACGGCGGTAGAGATATGGGAGAAGATTCTCACCTGGCTCTGGAACAACATCTATGACGGCGTCGTTGTTGATGGAGACGGAATCGCAAAAATAAGGCAGGTTTCCAAAAAGATGCCTTTTGTCATCATCCCCTGTCACCGCAGCCATTTTGATTATCTGCTTCTTTCCTATATTTTTTATAAGAATAACATTCAGATGCCCTTTATCGCCGCAGGCAACAACCTTTCCTTCTTCCCCATGGGGTACATTTTTCGTAAATCGGGCGCCTTTTTTCTGAGGCGGAGCTTCAAGGGAAATGATCTTTACGCCGAGGCGTTCAACCGCTATATTCAGACGCTTCTTCAAGAGGGACTGCCGCTTGAATTTTTTATCGAAGGAGGCCGAAGCCGAACCGGAAAGATGGTGATGCCGAAATACGGGCTTCTTTCGATGATCATCGATGCCTATCAGGAGAAGGTGTGCGACGATTTGGCCATTATTCCAGTTTACATTGGCTACGACAGGGTCATCGAAGAGAAGGCCTATCTCGAAGAACTCGGCGGCGCCCCCAAGGAGAAAGAAAGGGCGACCGCCATGATCAGGAGCAGCGGTCTTTTGAAAAAAAGATACGGCCGGGTCTATATGAACGTGGGAGAACCGATCCAGCTTAAGTCTTATCTCGCTGCGCAGGAAAAACCGATGCAGGAGATGACTACGCTGGAGCGCCAGAGTCTCTACAGGCAAATAGGATACAAGGTTGTCCGTGAAATCAACGAGGTTTCCGTGGTGACCCCGTTTTCCCTTACCGCCGCCGCGCTTCTGTGCTACGACCGCAGGGGCATATCCTTAGGAGAGCTGACGGAGGTCATTGAGCTTTTCTTCAACTGCCTCTCTTCTGTCAAGGCGCCCTTCGCGATGACATTTTCCGATCGGGATAAGGCGATCCTGGAGGCGCTGAATCTGTTTGACCAGTCCGGCCTTATTTCACGAATGGGAACGGACGAGGAAGACGAGGAAGAAGACGTGGAGGAGATCGTCTATTCTCTGGACGATGCCAAACGACTGAATCTGGAATATTATAAAAACAATATCCTCCATTATTTTCTTCCTTTCAGTTTTGCCGCCACCTCCATTCTGGCGACGGAAGAAGATATGATACCGGTAAATCGGATTCACAACGACGTTATGTTCTTCAAGAGGCTGTTTCGCCATGAATTCATCTTTGACGATCAGAAGGACAGCCTGGACGAGCTGAAGGAGGCCCTTTCCTACTTTTGCGCGGAAGGGATGATCGATATGTTCGAAAGAGATGAAAAGCACTGGATTGAAGTCAAGGGGCTCGGTAGAACGAAACTTTTACCGTTTTCCGGGATTGTCCGGAATTATACCGAATCCTACTGGGTGGCGATCAGGGGGTGCTACCACCTGAAGAAAAAACAGAAAGCCGAAAAAGAGTGGCTGAAGAATCTCCGGAGTCTGGGTGAGAGGATGTACCGGAAGGGCGAAATAAGACGTGCGGAGGCGCTTTCGCAGTCAAACTACCAGAGCGCCATACGTTATCTTCAGGATGTCGGCATTGTTGCGGCGAAGGAAGTTCAGGAAAAAGGAGAAAAAAGGCCGACCAAGCGTTATGCTCTTACGGAAAACAAGGCGCATATGGAGGCCCTGCGCCGCAGGCTGTTCAAATTTCTCTGATGGTCACACCCGTCGCGAATTGGGCATCGGGTTTCCGGTTCGTGATCCGATTCCCCGATGCCCGGTATTTTTCCGCTTTGGTTTGACCTATTTTTTACCCCTTACCGAATACAAGACCGCTTTTCCACGGTAAATCGCAGCGTCGCCCAGCTCTTCTTCGATTCTCATCAACTGGTTGTATTTGGCCAGTCTCTCGGTACGGGATGTGGAGCCGCTTTTGAGCTGGCCGCAGTTGGCGGCGACCGCGACATCGGCCATGGAGGTATCTTCGGTCTCGCCGGATCTGTGCGAGACGACCGTGGTGTAGCCCGATTCGTGGGCGAGCTTGATCGTGTCGAGTGTTTCCGTCAGGGTGCCGATCTGGTTGAGCTTGATCAAAATGGAGTTGGCGACGCCAAGGTCGATTCCCTTCTGGAGGCGCCCGGGATTGGTGACAAAGATGTCGTCGCCGACAATCTGAACCTTGTTTCCCAGGGCCTCGGTCATGATTTTCCATCCGTCCCAGTCGTCTTCGGCCAGGCCGTCCTCAATGGAAACGATCGGGTATTTCTTCACAAGGGCTGCGTAGTATTTAACCATGTCTTCGGATGTCTTTTCCGGTTTTTTCTCTGCGGCCATGATGTATTTGCCTTTTTTGTAGAAAGAATTTGCCGCCGAGTCTATTGCAATGGCGCAATCCTTTCCCGGTTCGTAGCCCGCCTTTTCGATGGCTGTCATAATCAGAGCGAAGGCCTCTTCGTTGGATTTGAGGTTCGGCGCAAAGCCGCCTTCATCCCCTACAGAGGTGTTGTAGCCCTTTCCTTTGAGAACGGCCTTCAGGTTGTGAAAGACCTCGGCAATCATGCGGATTGCCTCGTGAAAATTGGGGGCGCCCACGGGCATGGCCATGAATTCCTGGATGTCAACGTTGTTGTCGGCGTGCTGACCGCCGTTGATGATATTGGCCATCGGCACCGGAATTTCATGGGCGATGATACCGCCGATATACCGGTAAAGCGGGATCTCCATGACGGCGGCGCCCGCCTTGGCGCAGGCCAGGGAGACGCCGAGGATGGCGTTGGCGCCAAGATTGCCCTTGTTTTCGGTACCGTCAAGAGAGATCATCAGCTTGTCTATTTCGCGCTGACTGAGGCAGTCCATCCCGACGATCTCCGGGGCGATCTTGTCGAGTACGTTGTTTACCGCCTTCAGCACTCCCTTGCCGAGGTACCTTTTCTTGTCGCCGTCGCGAAGCTCGACCGCCTCATGCTCTCCGGTGGAAGCGCCGGATGGTACGGAGGCCCTTCCCGTGATTCCGGATGAAAGGGTTACCTCGGTTTCAATGGTCGGATTTCCGCGTGAATCGAGAATCTCTCTGGCGTTGACGCTGATGATTTCTGTCATGACTTTCTCCTTTGATTTATTGTTTAAAACACTTTGAGTTGTCTGCAAAATGGATCATGGCAAGCGGCAAATCCATTCTAAAGAAATACTGAATACCCCTGGCTGGAATTCGCCGTGGTTGAATTTCTATACCAACAGCCCACGCTTTTCAAGCCGATTTTTACTGCGGTCTGTGAAAGTTGCTTGCTTAAGACGAGACTTCTCAAGTAAAAGCCACGTATCCTGGGAGGTAAGAATCTGGAAAACGGTGTAAAGAAGACAAAATTATTTCTTCATCTGAAAAAATGGCTGGAAATCGCGGTCATGGATTACGGCATGATATCGGCCGGAGATAAAGTGCTCGTGGGCGTTTCCGGCGGTATGGACAGCATGGCCCTCTTAAGCCTGCTCAACACGTCCATGATCCATGTTCCCCCTTTTTCCATCCTTGCCGTCCACATTGATCCGGGCTTCGACGCGAATCATGGAGGCGCGGAAATTCTTGCACGCTGGCTGAAAGAAGGAAGTTATGATTTCGTGATGGACGATTCTGATATCGGGCCTCTTTCCCACAGTCCGTACAACCGGAAGAACCCCTGCTTCCTCTGTTCACGCCTGAGGCGCAAGAGAATTTTTGAGATAGCCGAACACCATGGGTGCAACAAGATTGCCTTTGCCCATCATCGCGACGACATTATCGAAACCCTTCTGATCAACCTTTTTTACGGCAGAGAGATAAGCACGATGATTCCCGATCAGCCGGTATTTGGAGGAAAGCTGCACATCATCAGACCGCTTGCCTACATCAGGGAAGAACTGGTAAAGAAATACGCCGTCGAGCAGGGCTTGCCGGTCATAGAAAACCTCTGCCCCACAAGCCTTGTCTCCCGACGTCTGTACATCAAGAGGCTTCTGGCAGAACTCGAGAAGGAAAACCCGGAGATAAAAGACAACATCTGGAAGGCTATGGGGCATGTCAAGGTGGATTATATCCCGGCAAAGCTCGGCGGAAAATGATATAAACCGCCATGCCCGGCGCGGGCACAACGAATGATGAAAACGAAGTTTCATGTTCATAAAATTTCAGATACGGGGTCACCGGGCAGGGGCACGGCATGCCGTGCCCCTGCGAAAACATGGTTGCGCAAATGGTTGATATTGAACGGGAAAATTCTATTTTCATACAAGCCGCCATGCGGGGTATCGGCGCAACAGGGGATGCATGGCGTGCGCCCAGGACGAACATGCCGGTACGTTTTTGCATAACCGGACGATCGCGTAAGCATAAGAAATGTTTTTACAGCAGCAGAGGCGCCAACAGGCGATGAATCCGGCTCTTATCACAGGGCCGGGGAGGAAAAAAATATGAAGACGAAAAGGGAAGCGGCGGAAAAATCGATTTGCCAGAACAAGACGGCGAGGCTCAACTATTTCATCGATGAGACCTACGAAGCAGGCATCGTTCTGCAGGGGACGGAGGTCAAGGCCCTCCGCGACGGCCGGGCGAATATCAAGGAAAGCTACGCCATGATCCGGGAAGGTGAGCTGTTCCTGTACGATCTCCATATCAGCCCCTATTCGCATGGCAATCGTGAAAATCACAACCCGCTTCGGGTAAGGAAACTCCTTTTGCATAAAAGCGAGATTCGGAGGCTTTACGGAAAGTCGCAGGAACGCGGCCTTTCGCTGATCCCGCTGCGGATGTATTTCCATAACGGAAAGATCAAGGTGGAAATCGGCGTTGCGAAAGGGAAAAAACTCTACGATAAACGGGAGGACATGAAGCTCAAAGAAGATCGCCGGGCAATCGAGCGCGGGATGCGCGAAAAGAACCGTTCTTTCTGACCCATGACGGCTCTTTTTCCGTCCGGGGAACGTTCGATTCCGATGCCCGGAAAGCATGCATTACATGCGCCGGCAAGCCGGTTTTTTTGGTTGCGCCTGACAGACGTATGGATGCAGCGATGCACCGTCCACGATACACCTTGACAAAAAGATAAAACGCGCATATTCTTCCGACCGCAAATATGGTTCGGAAAACATCCTGGGGGCGTCCCGGTTTCGACGGGGGCATGTGAAGTTGCATAAGCGTACCGAGGT
>DYTH01000028.1 GCA_020726025.1 Syntrophus aciditrophicus
GTCAAGCACGGAATGACAAAAGGGGACAAAATCGACTTTTGACGAGTTCATCAAGTTTAATGTTCATAATCCAGTTTTTAACTATTTGAAATCATGGATGCCCGACAAAAGCATTCGGGCATGACAACACGTTTTGCAATTGGCTCAACAGGCAGAAAATAAACTTCAGGAGGGAAAAATGGGAATCAAAAGGGAGTTACTGGACATTCTGGCATGCCCCCAGTGCAAGGGGCAGCTCAAGACAAACAGCCGGGAAGATGGCCTGATCTGTGAAAAATGCCGCCTTGTCTATGAAATAAAGGACGATATCCCGATCATGCTGATCGAAAAGGCCAAACCGCTGCAAGCATGAAACAATCGGCGACAACCGCAATAGTGCAGGCCCTGGCCCCGGCAGCGAAAAGTGCGGGCAGACCGGGCCTGTCTGCGGGCGGAATCTTGCCGCCCCTGTCCGCTAATATTTTCTTGACAGATAAATCTGTTTCTGCCTATATCTCCGCCGCCAAGTGTAAAACCTTTTCAAAAAATGTTAAAAGTGCCGTCTTTTTGAGAGACATCTGGGTGCTCGTCATATTCTCTTTTCCGACCCTGAAAGGGGCTTTTTGTGCATGCGCGCACAATGTCTGTCTTTGTTGGACGGCGGGACGCAACTGAACCGTGGCGCTTCAATTTTTCAATCGTAAAAAACTGTAAGGAGGAGGAAACATGTCCAGTCAAGCAAAGTATGACGAGATTTATGGTGAATCCATCAACCAGCCCGATCTTTTCTGGGGTCGGGCCGCCGGGGAAATCCAGTGGACAAAAAAGTGGGACAGGGTGCTCGATGACAGCAATAAGCCGTTTTATCGCTGGTTTGTCGGCGGAGAGCTCAATACCTGCTACAACGCCCTCGATTACCATGTGGAAAACGGGCGGGGCGATCAGAATGCCATCATTTACGACAGCCCGGTCACCGGCAGCGTCCGGAAGATCACCTACCGGGAGCTGCTTGATGAGGTTTCCCGATTCGCCGGCGGCATGGCCTCCCTCGGCGTTACGAAAGGCGATACCGTCATTATCTACATGCCCATGATCCCGGAAGCGGCAATCGCCATGCTTGCCTGCGCCCGGATCGGCGCGATCCACTCCGTCGTCTTCGGCGGTTTTGCCCCGAACGAACTGGCGATCCGCATCAACGACGCCAAACCGAAGCTGGTTGTCACCGCGTCATGCGGCATCGAGGGGAAAAAGGTGCTCCCGTACAAGCCTCTTCTGGATGGCGCCATTGGCATCGCCTCTCACAAACCCGAAAAATGCATCATCTACCAGCGCCCGCAGGTAACGGCTGAGCTTACCGCCGGTCGCGACCTCTCCTGGTCCGAGCTTATGGCCGACGCCAAACCTGCCGCCTGCGTGCCCGTCGCGGCCACCGACCCGCTCTATATTCTCTACACCTCCGGTACAACCGGACGTCCCAAGGGGGTCATGCGGGATAACGGCGGTCATGCCGTCGCCCTCAAGTGGACGATGAAGAACCTCTACAACATCAACCCCGGCGAGGTGTACTGGGCGGCCTCGGACGTGGGCTGGGTGGTGGGCCATTCCTACATCGTTTACGCACCGCTTCTGTACGGCTGCACAACGATTCTCTATGAAGGCAAGCCGGTCGGCACCCCGGATCCCGGCGCATTCTGGAGGGTCATATCCGAACACGGGGTTTCCGTCCTCTTTACCGCCCCCACGGCATTCCGGGCTATCAAGAAGGAAGACCCCCAGGGAGAGTACCTGAAGAAATACGATATCCATACCCTCCGCTACCTGTTTCTGGCCGGGGAACGCCTTGATCCGGACACCTACTACTGGGCGGGGAACATGCTCAAGATTCCGGTCATCGATCACTGGTGGCAGACCGAAACCGGCTGGGGGATCACCGGCAACTGCATGGGTATCGATCCCTTCCCGATTAAGGCCGGTTCCTCCACCCGGCCGGTGCCTGGCTACAATGTGAAGATCATGGACTCCGAAGGAATCGAACTGCCAAATGGGAAGGAAGGCTACGTCGTCGTCCGCCTGCCCCTCCCCCCCGGCTGCATGCCTACCCTCTGGAAGGACGATGAGCGGTTCCTGGAATATATGGAAAAGATTCCCGGTTGTTATGTCACCGGCGACGGCGGCTATTTCGACAAGGACGGCTATATCTTCATCATGGGCAGAATTGACGACGTCATCAATGTAGCCGGCCACCGGCTTTCCACAGGCTCGATGGAAGAGATTCTCTCCCGGCACCCCGCTGTGGCGGAATGCGCCGTCCTGGGCGTCAACGACCAGTTGAAGGGTCAGGTTCCTCTTGGATTTGTTGTGCTGAAGGCGGGGATCGACCGCCCGGCGGAAGAAATAGAGAAGGAAGTCGTGAAGATGGTGCGCGATGAAATCGGCGCCGTGGCCTCTTTCCGGCAGTGTCTGGTCGTCCGGGCGCTGCCCAAGACCCGATCCGGCAAGACCCTGCGCAGCACCATGCGCAAAATCGCCGACGGTGAGGAGTACATCGTTCCCTCTACCATAGACGACGCCTCGGTTCTGATCAGCATCACCGAAGCCGCGCAGGCTATAGGCTACGGGAAAAAGTAGCAGATGCGCCTCCACCCTTGTCCACGCGGGACAGGGGTGGAGCTTTTCAGACGGTTCGAGGGCATTGATTTTCCGGGTTTCGCCATGTAAAAAATATGTAAATTTTTACTTGACAAAAAAAAGCTCATTCGATAGTATTTGAGCCATCCGGGAAAGTATCCACTAAAATTAAAAAAAAACGTTACCAAGACAGGCGGCAGGGATCGTCAATAGTCCGATCCTGTGGAAGAAAGGAGGGAAGATAAACATCAGGCCGCCATAGCCTGACTATCGGGTAATCTCACTTCAGAACGGAGGTCGTTATGTCAACAGATCATGCAACAAAAGAGTTGTTAGCGTACTGGAATGATAATCTGGTCATTATCGCGGTTCACCTTGCAGTCTGGTTTTTTGTCTCCTTTGTCTGCGGCATCATGTTTGCCGACCAACTGGATGCCGCATTCCGCATCGGGGGCATGCCGCTGGGGTTCTGGTTTGCCAATCAGGGATCGATGATTGTTTTTGTCATTGAGATTGGAACCTACGTGTACATGATGAACAACCTGGACAAAAAATATGACGTGCATGAGGGGTAATTGCCTGACTGCATAGCCGTTACAAGATTTCATTCAAATAACATCATGAGGTGACGAACTATGAGTATTCTTGCATGGACCTGGATTATTACCGGAACAAGTTTTGCCGCTTACATCTACATAGCCTATAGGTCTCGGGCAAAAACAACGGGCGCCTTTTACGCGGCAGAGCAGTCTGTCCCCCCGATCCTCAACGGCATGGCCACCGGCGCCGACTGGATGTCGGCCGCCTCGTTTATCTCCATGGCCGGACTGATCTCGTTTCTGGGACGGGACGGCTCCTTTTATCTGATGGGCTGGACCGGCGGGTATGTGCTTCTGGCCATGCTCTTCGGCCCGTACCTGCGCAAATACGGAAAATTCACCATCCCCCAGTTTATGGCTGACCGGTACTATTCAAACGGCATCCGCGTCGTCGCCCTCTTGTGCGCCATTTTTGTCTCCTTCACCTATGTCGCCGGCCAGATGCGCGGCGTCGGCGTGGTCTTCTCCCGTTTCATGGGCGTCAGCATCAACATGGGGGTTATTATCGGCATGGCCCTGGTCTTTTTCTACGCGACACTGGGCGGAATGAAGGGGATCACCTACACGCAGGTGGCACAATACTGCGTGCTGATTACCGCCTACCTGATACCGGCCATCTTCATCTCGATGCAGTTCACCGGCGTTCCGATCCCGCAGATCGGCATGGGATCGACGGTGTCAGCCGGAGGGGCGGCCATTCTCGGCGACCCGTCCACCCAGGGTAAATACCTGCTCGATGTCTTGAACGGCATCCAGCGGGACCTCGGTTTTGCCAATTACACCGAAGGCGTAAGGCCGAGGATTGACGTCTGGTTTATCGCCATGTCGCTGATGATCGGCACCGCCGGACTTCCGCACATCCTGATCCGCTTCTTCACCGTGCCCAAGATCCGCGACGCCCGTTCCTCCGCCGGCTACGCGCTCTTCTTCATCGCCCTGCTCTACACCACGGCCCCCACGGTCGCCGTGTTCGCCCGCACCAACTTCATCAAGACGATTAACAACGTCAAATATGAAAGCGCCCCCTCCTGGTTCAAAAACTGGGAAAAAACCAAACTGGTCGCCTGGAAGGACAAAAACGGCGACGGCATCATGCAGATCGCCAAAGGCGCCTGGAACGATCCGAAAAGCAAAAACGAGGTGAAGATCGACCAGGACATCATGGTTCTTGCCAACCCCGAAATCGCCAAGCTGCCCAACTGGACAGTCGGACTGGTGGGCGCGGGGGGTCTCGCGGCGGCGCTCTCGACGGCGGCCGGTCTTTTGCTGGTCATCTCGGCGGCAGTCTCGCATGATTTGATGAAGGGCATTATCAAGCCGAACATGTCGGAGAAGGAGGAGCTTGTCTGGGCGCGGGCCGGCGCCGGCGGGGCGGTTGTCATCGCCGGCCTCTTCGGCATCTATCCACCGGGCTTTGTGGCTCAGGTGGTGGCCTTTGCCTTCGGACTGGCCGCCGCCTCCTTCTTCCCCTGCATCCTGATGGGGATATTCAGCAAGAAAACCAACAAGGAAGGCGCGATGGCCGGAATGATTACCGGCATCGTATTCGTCGCCGCCTACATCATCTACTTCAAGTTCGTCAATCCGGCCGCGAACAATAAGGACCACTGGTGGCTGGGAATTTCTCCGGAAGGGATCGGCACCGTCGGGGCAGTCCTGAACTTTATCGTCATGTATGTGGTGAGCAGGATGACTCCCGCGCCTCCGCAGCATATTCAGGATCTGGTGGGAAGCCTGCGTTACCCTGGCAAAGTGAAGGCATAGAACGACGCCCGCCCGGTCTTATGTGACTTGCACGGGCGCTGTTTGAGAATCAAAACAGGCGGCTGTCGGCAACGGCAGCCGCCTGTTTTTAAAATGGGAGCGGCATATGAGCTGGCAAGCCGGCGCAATGGAGAACAAGGGGAACATGATGATCAAGATATTTCGTGCACTTAATGCGGCCATCCTGAAGTTTGTCATGGGGATAAAGCTCCGCTCGGTTGGGGCGACGATCCTCGGGGGCTTCGCCGGGTTGAGCCTTACTTCCACGGTCATACCCTCGGCGCTGGAGTTCACCGGCATTATGGACAGTTTCTCCGCCCGCTGGGGACTGGGCGGCATGCCTGTTTATTCAGTTCTTCTATGGGCTGTGAGCGCCCGAAGCGCGCGAAAAATCGGCGATACAAAAATCGGCGCGATTGCCCTCGGCGCCGTGGGACTGCTAAGCGGCCTGGTCTTTACCGGATACGGGATCGGCACGGATGGGAAAACGCTGCTTGTCGGCGGCGGGGCGGCCCTGTTGTACGGGGCGATTGGCGGGATGATGATAACCGAGGCCCTGCGCGACCCTGTTGATGAGAAAACCAAAACCGGAAATCACGAAAGAAACAAAAAACGGTCATGAAAAACACCATTGCACAAAGGATTTACGATTTTCTCAAGAATTACCCGCCCTTCGACATGCTCGAAAGGGATTTTCTCTACAGTATCGCGGAAAATGTCCAGGTCTTGTATTACGAAAAGGACGGTGAAATTTTCCGGAAAGGAGAACCGGTCGGCGACAGTTTCTACATCGTGAAAGACGGGGCGGTGGGGATTTATAACGAAAACCGGGTGAAACTGATCGACGAATGCGGCGAAGGCGACATTTTTGGCTTGTGCGCCCTGCTTAGAAAAGACGTTTACCGGCTTTACGCAATCACCATCGAAGAGAGCATTGTTTATGGCATTTCGTCGGTTCTGCTCGAAAAAATTACAATGGCCAGCGCCGAAGCCAACAAATTCATTCTGACCAGCTTTGCTTCCAACCGCTATGAGCCCTCCATAATCGACACCAACGAGAATTTGTTCATTGATAACGAAAACAGCCTCGACGAGGCTAAATCCGCGCATTACTCAACAAACCCGGTAACATGCAGCACGGAGACTTCCATAAAGGAAGCAGCGCTGATCATGTTGAGGAAAAATGTGGGAAGCATCGTTATCACCGAAAACATGAAGCCGCTGGGCATCGTTACCGACAAGGATTTAAGAACAAAAGTCGCCACCGGAAGATTCGGAATCGCAGAAAATATCCAGAAGATCATGTCATCCCCGGTAATTACCTACACCGAAAAGATTACGGTAGCCGAGGCCCAGATCAATCTGATCAAGCACAACATTTCCCACTTGTGCCTGACAAAAGACGGCACACCGAACTCACGCCTCTCGGGAATTATATCGGAACACGATATTGTCGTTATCCACGGCAACAACCCTTCGGTCCTGATCAAGGAAGTGAAAAGGGCAAAAACGCCGGAGGCGTTGAAGTTTGTCCGGCTGAAGGCCCAGAGCATGCTGTCCGGTTATCTCGAACAGAATCTTCCGATTGCCTTCACCGCCAAGATTATTTCGGAAATAACAGACTCTATCACAAAGAGGGCCATCGAGCTTTCGCTTGAAGAAATGGATTCCCCTCCTCCGGTCGCCTTCAGTTGGCTTGCCCTCGGGAGTATGGGAAGAAGAGAGCAGTTGCTGCTTACCGATCAGGACAACGCGCTTGTTTTCGAGAATGTGCCGAAGAACGACTACGACCGGACAAAGGCCTATTTTCTCAATTTATCAGGGAAGGTAACGGAAAAACTCAATGAAGTCGGTTTCGAATATTGTCCGGCCGAGATGATGGCGTCGAACCCCAAATGGTGCCTTTCCGTCGGCGAATGGAAGGATCAGTTCAACAACTGGATAACCAACCCGACCAATGAAAAGGTGATGCTCTGTACCATCTTCTTTGATTACAATATGGTTTTCGGCAACAAGGCGCTTGTTGTGGAAATGACCGACAGCATCTACCGATCGATTGCCTCCCATCAGATTTTTCTGAATTTTCTGGGACTTAACGCCATAAAAACCCCGCCCCCCTTGAGTTTTTTCCGAAACTTTTTGGTGGAAGCGGGCGGCGAGCACAAAAACCAGTTCGATATCAAGGCGAGAGCAATCATGCCCCTGGTTGATGCCGCCCGCCTGCTGATCCTTTCCCACAGCCAGAAGGATTGCAACAACACGATATTCAGGTATGAAAGATTGTACGAGCTGGAGCCGCAAAACAGGGATTTGTACGAATCGTGCATCAACGCCTTCAAGACATTGCTGCGCTTTAAAACGCTGCAGGGAATCAGAAATGCCGATTCGGGTCGTTATGTGGATTTAAACGCATTGAGCAAGGCCGACCGGCTGAGGCTTAAAACAAGCTTCCGGCCCATAAAGGATATTCAGGAGCTGGTTCTTGTGCGTTTCGGTCTTTCCCAGATGATGTAACATGATAGACTGGATTACGAAAAAAAAATATCCCGGTTTCTGGCAGAACTATACCGCACCTTTAAAGACAGCCGCAAAGGAAACCATCGATAACATCAGGTTTGTCGCCTTCGATACGGAGACCACCGGCTTGAATACAGCGAAAGACCGTATTTTATCCATAGGCGCTGTTTCGATTATCGGCAATACGATCGATGTGTCGAGCATTTTTGAAATTTATTTGAATCAGGCAGAATTTAATGCCGAAACAGTGAAAATCCACGGCATCCTCAAAAACGGAAATCAGGAGAAAATGACGGAAGAAGCGGGGATTTTGCTGTTCGCCGATTATATTAAAGACGCCGTTCTTGTCGCCCACCATGTTGATTTTGATATCGCGATCATCAATAAGGCGCTGGGGCGCATCCACCTCCCGAAGTTAAAAAACAGGCGTCTCGATACAGGCGCCTTGTACAAAAAAACGCTCCCCTCAAACACGGACAGGCATTACGGTCTTGATGAACTGTGCGAGGCATTCAATATAATGAAGCATGACCGGCACACCTCTCTGGGAGATGCCTACCTCGCGGGGGTGCTGTTTATGAAAATAGTTTCCATCCTGAAAAAGACAAACAACAAACTGACCATCGATGATCTGTGCTTCAGAAAAGGCAGATTCAGGGAGCTGTTTTTTACGGAAAACAAAGGCTGGCTGTAGGTTCGGCGGCGTTTTTCATAGCCCCGCGCGAGTCGATGAAAACGGTCTCTTCCCGAAGGTCGGTTTTTTCAATAAACCCTCCGGGAAGAGACCGTGTTTTTTACTGGCGGTTCTTGACGATGTCGTCAACGACTGTCGGGTCGGCAAGCGTGCTTGTATCGCCGAGATCGTTGATCTCGTTGGCGGCAACCTTCTTCAGAATGCGTCGCATGATCTTGCCGCTGCGGGTTTTGGGAAGCCCGTCCGCCCACTGGATCTTCTCCGGCGTGGCAATCGGCCCGATAACGGTGCGCACATGCGCGGCAAGTTCTTTTTTCAGTGCCTCTGATTTTTCAATGCCCGGTTTCAGGGATATGTACGCGTAGATCGACTGCCCCTTGATCTCATGCGGGTAGCCAACAACGGCGGATTCGGCAACCTTCTCGTGGGAGTTCAGGGCGGCCTCCACCTCGGCGGTGCCCATCCGGTGGCCGGAGACGTTGATTACGTCGTCGATACGCCCGGTAATCCGGTAATAGCCGTCGGCATCACGAAGCGCGCCGTCGCCCGCAAAATAGTAACCGGGGAACGTTTCGAAATAAGTAGCCTCGTATTTCGCGTGATCGCCGTAGATGGTCCGGGTGAAGCCGGGCCAGGGCCGTTTGATGCAGAGCGCGCCCCGGGCGACCAGATCCTTGATTTCGGCGCCGGTGGTATCGTCCACCAGGGCGGGAACCACGCCCATAATCGGCACCGTGGCCATCGCGGGTTTCACTGGAATCGCGCCGGGCAGGGGGAAGATCATGAAGCCGCCCGTCTCCGTCTGCCACCAGGTGTCGATAATCGGACACTTGCCCTTGCCGATCACGTTGTAATACCAGAGCCACGCCTCAGGATTGATCGGCTCGCCGACCGTGCCCAGAATGCGCAACGATGAGAGGTCGATCCCCTCCACCCACTGGTTTCCTTCCCGTGCGATCGCGCGGATTGCCGTCGGCGCCGTATAGAACTTTGAAACCCTGTATTTCTCCACGATCTGCCAGAACCGGCTGTAGGTCGGATAGTTGGGCACCCCTTCAAACATCAGCGATGTGGTGCCATTGGCAAGCGGGCCGTAGAGAACGTAGCTGTGGCCGGTCACCCAGCCGATATCGGCTGTGCACCACCAGATGTCGTCGGCCTGGATGTCGAATCCCAGCCGGAAGGTGTACATGATGTAGAGAAGGTAGCCGGCGGTCGTGTGGAGGGCGCCTTTCGGCTTCCCGGTGGAGCCGGAGGTGTAAAGGATGAAAAGGGGGTCCTCGGCATCCATCCATTCCGGCTCGCATACATCTGCCGCCTTTTCCATTTCTTCGTGCCACCACAAATCGCGGCCCGGCGTCCAGTCAAGATTGCCCAGCTTGTCGCCGACCCTCTTGACGACGATCACCTTTTCAACCGACGTGCAATCCTTCAGGGCGGTATCGGCGTCTTTCTTCTGCGGTACCGCCTTGGCGCCGCGGTACGAACCATCGCAGACGACCAGGACTTTTGCGAGAGAGTCATTGATGCGGACGGCGAGGGCCTCCGGGCTGAAACCTCCAAAGACGACGGTATGGATCGCGCCGATCCGGGAGCACGCCAGCATCGCCACCCCCGCCTCGGGAACCATCGGCATGTAGATGCAGACCCGGTCGCCCTTTTTGACCCCGTGCGATTTCAAGACATTGGCAAATTTCGAGACATCCCGGTGGAGTTCCCGGTAGGTAATCTTCCGTTCCTCTCCCGGCTCGTTTCCGACCCACTGAATCGCCACCTTGTCGCCCAGCTTGTCGAGGTGGCGATCAAGGCAGTTATAGGAGACATTCAGCTTCGCGCCGCTGAAATATTTGACGCTGATCGGCCCCTTGCGGATGTCAAAGTTGAAGTCCTCCACGCTGTCCCACTTTTTGAAAAAGGAGACATGCTCATCGGCCTGCTTCGCCCAGTACGCAGAAGGATCGTCCATAAATTGCTGGTAAAGCTTTTCGTACTCTTCCCTGCTTTTGATGTAGGAAACATCCCGAATTCTGGCGGGGGGGGGATAAACTTCTTCCAACTGGTCGTTTTTCTGTTCTTCCATTGCATCCTCCTTATTTGTTTAGATTTATTGAAGCCGGGGAAGCGCTGCAGCCCAACGGCTCCGTACAAAAACCCGATACCGCACAGACGCCGCATCCACCCCTGGAGAGGATCGAGAATGTCTGTGTAAACAAGTTAGATTTTTTTTAGAAGGAAATGCTTTACACGCGGGAAGGATAGACTGAAACGCGCCGCGTTGTCAAGTAAAAATTGGCAGCGCGGATGAAATTCTGCCTTGCCGTAATCATCCCACCCACTTATGTGGATCACGCCCGAACGGGACCCGGGCGGAAACAATTTTTTAAATTGATTTAATACGGCTTTTACTATAAGCAGCCCGGTGAAAAGTTTCTAAAAGAACTTGGAGCAAAAAGAAATGGCCATGAAGGTTCTGGTTTTGGGGGCGTGCGGCCTCCAGGGACGGGCGGCGGTTTATTTTCTGTCGGCCTGCGGTGACGTGTCGGAAATAATTTGCGCCGACTACAGCCTTGATAATTTCGAAAGAATAGAACGCATTGCAAACATCAAACAGCAGGGCGCCGCCAAAGAAAAATTGCGGCCGCTCCAGATTGATGTGTCCGATTTCGAAAAGCTGACCGACCTCTACAGGCAGGCGGACGTGGTGATCGACCTGTTGCCGAGAACCTTTGCCGATATCGCCAGCCGGGCCGCCGTGAAGACCGGCAAAAGCGTCGTCAACTCCAATTACATCCACGAGACGGCGAAATACGATCAACAGGCAAAAGAAGCCGGAATAGCCATTGTGGGGGAGTGTGGTCTTGACCCCGGGATTGACCTCGTTTTTTACAGCCGGGCCCTCGGCAGCTTTGACGAGGTGCATGTGATCAATTCGTATTGCGGCGGTTTTCCCGAAAAAGCGGCCTGCGACAACCCCCTGAACTACAAAATATCATGGACATGGGAAGGGGTGCTCAGCTCATCGATGCGGGATGCCAGGGTGATCAGCAACGGGCGGGAAAAGGTGATTCGGGGCGCCGATCAGCACAAGCCCGGCAACATCGCCCCCCTGGAATTTCCCGGATTGGGAACGCTGGAGTCCATCCCCAACGGGGACGCCGTTTATTTTACCGATCTGTTTGGAATTACGGATAAAATACGGGAAGCGGGGCGCTACGCATTGCGCTGGCCGGGCTGGAGCGCATTCTGGAACCCGTTGAAGCAACTCGGATTCCTGGAGAAAGAGCCCGTTTACGGGCTGAAATGCGCCGTGACTCCGTATGAATTCATGGACAGGTTTCTGGCGCCGCGCCTGCAGTACAAAGAAAACGAAAAAGACCTCGTTGTTATGGTCAATGTTTTTGAGGGTCTCTGTGGTGGAAGGAAAAAACGGCTGACCGGCAGCATGCTCATTGAAAGGGATCTCGAGACGGGCCTGATGGCCATGAGCAAGGGGGTGGGTTATCCCGCCGCCATTGCCGCCCGGATGATTGCGGATGGAAGGATTACGGATAAAGGCGTTCTCACGCCGGCGCTCCATGTGCCGTGGGAACCCTTTTTCACGGAGCTTGGCGCGCAGGGGATAGAGTTTACAATAAAAGAAGAGTGGATCTAATCACACAAACAAAGGAGGATGGTATGAAGATGAAACGTATGGTGGTTGCAATGGTTGTTTCCGCGCTGGTTTTGCTGCCGGCTCTCGGGGCGTTTGCCGGCGAGCTTGATGAGATCGTCAAGCGCGGAGAGCTTCGGGTGGCGGTTCAGTCAGGGGTGGCGCCCTTTGCCTTTGTTGACAAAACAGGGAAACACACCGGTTCGATGGTGGAATTTGCCGCCGATATGGCCGCCAGAATGAACGTCAAGCTGAAGGTTCTGGATTATGACTGGGATGGTCTGATCCCCGCGCTTTTGTCGGGTAAGGCCGATATTCTGGCCGCGGACATGACCCCAACGCTGCAGCGGGCCCTGAAGGTCTCGTTTTGCGACTCCTGGTACTACGTGCAGCCCTGCGTCTTTACAAAAACAGCCGCCAAATACCAGACTCTGGCGGATGTAAACAAGCCGGAGGTGACTGTCGGGGTTCTTCTGGGATCCACCGGCGAGAATATTGCCAAAAAATATCTTCCCAAGGCGAAAATCAAATCCTACAAGGGGAGCGGACGTATGGTCGTGCAGGCACTGCTGGCTGGCCATGTGGATGTCGGGGTCAACGACGACCTCGCTGTTTTGATGGTGCTGCCCGATTTTCCCCCCAATTCGGTGCGGCTCTTCCCCAAGAGGCTGGGAGACGGCAAGGACCCGCTCTCTTTTGCCGTGCGTTACGATGCGCAGGACCTCTGGCAGTGGGTAAATCTCTACTTTAAAACGGCCCGGGAAGACGGGTCGTACAAGAAAAACGTCAGTTACTGGCTCGAATCGTCCGGCTGGAAAAAGGAACACTAAAAATCGGAGATCCGGTGCGGCGGACGGCATTTCCATCCCGTCTGCCGTATCGGATCTGCATTTTGGAAAATAATGCGTAATGCTTGAATTTTTCAGTTTCAGAACCATCTGGGAGTACAGGTCCCTCTTTCAGGAGGGGTTGCGAAATACCTTCCTCATTTCGATCGTTTCTCTGTTTCTTGCCCTGATTGCCGGCGTCCTGGCCTGCGCGGCCCGCCTTTCGGGCTGGAGGGGGCTGCGGGGCGTCTCCATCGCCTATATCGAATCCATCCGCTCCACGCCGCTGCTCGTCCAGATTTACTTTCTCTACTTCGGCCTGCCCACGCTCGGGATCCGCATACCGGAAATTCAAACGGGAATCCTGGCGTTGATGCTCAACAGCGGCGCCTACATTGCCGAAATAGTCCGGGCCGGCATAACGTCGGTCCCAGGCGGTCAGATCGAGGCGGGGATCTCTTCGGGTCTTAGTTACTTCCAGCGCATGCGTTTCATCATTCTCCCCCAGGCGCTTGGGGTTACGGTGCCGCCCCTTCTTGGACAGGCCATTACGCTGGTCAAGGATTCCGCATTGCTGTCGATGATTTCCGTGGTGGAACTGACGCGTTCCGGGCAGATGCTGACATCGGAGAGATTCATGCCCGCCGAGGCATTTTTTACGGTTGCCCTTCTGTATCTGGTCATCTACTTTTTCCTGAAATACCTGTCCGGCTGGTCGCAGAAAAAACTCATCTTCCGGGAGACATGAATCAAGCGTGATCGCCTATTATCTACAACAGTTAATGCAAATATTCCCCTTTTTCCTGAAGGGTCTGTGGATGACCGTTTTAATCTCCGGCGCCAGTCTGATTCTCGGAACGCTTCTCGGTTTTCTTCTGGGGATGCTGCGTTCACGGAAAAACAGGCTCGTGAATCCTCTGATTGGATTTTTTGTCGATGTGATGCGTGGAACCCCTTTTATCGTTCAGGTTTTCATCGTCTTTTTTATTTTCCCCGAATTCGGCATCCAGCTTGAGGCGTTCACCGCGGCGGTGCTGGCCATGACGATCATGGGCTCGGCATTTATCTGCGAAATCGTAACGGCGGGAATCCTGGCCGTCCCCAAAGGGCAGTGGGAGGCGAGCAGCAGCAGCGGGTTGAACATTTTACAGCAGTTGAGGTTTGTCATCTTGCCCCAGGCCATGAAAACCATCCTTCCCCCGCTGGTCGGGCAGTATGTGCTTTTGATCAAGGATTCGTCGGTTGTCTCGGCCATCGGCGTCGTGGAACTGACACGGGTGGGGTGGCTGACCGTTGTGCGCATTCCCGAGGGGTTGATGGTATTTTCACTGGTAGGGGCGCTTTATTTTGCCATTTCGTATCCGCTGATACGCATATCCAATTCTCTGGAGAGAAAATTGACCGTAAATCGGGTAAGCCTATGAAATTCAGGGCGTTATTGCGGGAGACTTTTCAAGACCCCTATGTGAGGGACAGGAAGCAGCATGATTAAATTCAAGAATGTCAATAAATGGTTCGGCAGTCTGCATGTTCTCAATGATATCAATTTGCAGGTCTCCGCAGGTGAAGTTGTTGTTGTCTGCGGTCCCAGCGGCTCCGGAAAATCAACGCTGATCCGGTGCATCAACCGTCTGGAGCGGATACAGAAAGGCGAGCTTTTTGTTGACGGCATGCCCCTGCACGACAGCACGATCAACCTGACAAAGCTCCGGGCCGAGATCGGTTTTGTCTTCCAGCAGTTCCATCTTTACCCGCATTTGAGCGTTCTGGAAAACGTAACCCTGGCGCCGATTCACGTCCGCAAGATGAAAAAGAAGGAAGCGGAGGCGCTTGCCATGGAAAAGCTGGAGCGGGTAGGGCTGGCCGACAAGGCAACCGCCCATCCGGAGCAGCTTTCCGGCGGTCAGCAGCAGCGTGTCGCTATTGCCCGGGGGCTTGCCATGTCGCCGAAAATACTTCTTTTCGACGAGCCGACAAGCGCCCTCGATCCGGAGATGATCGGCGAAGTACTGGCGGTCATGGTCAAACTGGCCCAAGAGGGGATGACCATGTGCGTTGTCACCCATGAAATGGGGTTTGCCCGCCAGGTAGCCCACCGGGTGATCTTCATGGATGAGGGGAAAATCATCGAAACGGGAAAGCCCGACCAGTTTTTTGACAATCCCCAGTCTGATCGGGCCGCCATGTTTATAAGCAAGATACTGAAGCACTGATTGCCGGCGCGGTCGCTTTCGCCAAGTCCATCAGAACATCATCACGGATGCAGGGTTCCTTGTCAGTTTCTCCCGGCGCCTGCTCCATGCCGGAGTACGAAAATGCAACCATATTCCCCGTTTCCCCCCTGCCGGACGGGATTTCGTCTGCCGGGTAAAATATCCTGAAAATAATCCTGAAAATATTCCTTGACGCGAAAAAAGAACTCTCCTATACTCGCAATCCACAATAAGTAATGTATTATCAATAACTTTCATGCAAACTACCCGAAAGGACGCTGGAGTGACAAAACAGGAAATCGTTGAGAGCTACAGCCGGCATGTCTCTGCCGGGAAGGTGAAATTTTTTCAGGAAGCCGGGATTGATTTTGTCTTCGGCAAGAGGGAAGGGCCCTATGTCTGGGATATCGACGGTGCGCATCGTCTGATCAACTGCCATTCCAACGGCGGCGTTTTCAACCTCGGGCATCGCCACCCGGAAATAATCCAGGCTATGAGAGACGCGCTCGATTCGCTCGATATCGGCAATCATCATTTCGTGAGCGAACAAAAGGCGATTCTGGCACAAATGCTGGCCGAAAAGTCGCCGCCCGGAATGGATTGTGTGGTATTCGGCGTGAGCGGTGGGGAATCCATTGATACTGCTATCAAAATTGCCAGGAAAGCCACCGGGCGGCGGGGCATTGTTTCCGCGCAGGGCGGGTATCATGGGCATACGGGGCTCGCCATTGCTGCGGGCGACGTCAGATACCGGGAACCCTTTTACGCCAGTCTGCCCGATTTTAGTCAGGTTCCGTTTAACGATGCGAATGCCCTGCAACAAGCCTTGCATGACAACACGGCTGCCGTACTTTTCGAAACCATCCCCGCCACGCTGGGAATGCCCATTCCCGATGAGCATTTTTACCGGCAGGTCAAGGCTGCCTGTGAGAAAAACGGTTCGCTGCTCATTATGGATGAAGTTCAGACGGGATTGGGACGTACCGGAATGTTCTGGGGCATCGAGCATTACCGTACAATTCCTGATATGATTGTGACCGCCAAAGGGCTGGGCGGCGGCCTTTATCCCATGACGGCGGTGATAGTGCAAAACGAACTGGCGCGTGTGTTCGACGAGGATCCCTTTGCGCACATCTCCACCATTGGCGGCGCGGATATCGGCTGCGTGGTTGCGCAAAAAGTCATAGAGATATCATCCCAGCCGGAATTTCTTAGTCATGTCAATGCCCTGGCGGAACTGTTTTCGAGAGGCGTTGCAGGATTGATCGCGAAATACTCTCCGTTTTTACTGGAATTCAGGCAAAAAGGACTGATGAGCGGGCTGAAAATGGCCCGTCCCGAACTGGGTCCGCTGATGACCAGAACATCCTTTGATGCGGGGCTGCTGTGCATTTATGCCGGGAATGACCCCTCGGCGCTGCAGTTCCTTCCGCCGCTGAATATTGAGTTTTCCGTGGCGGAGGAAATTCTGGAGAGGCTGGATACGGCATTTCGAGAAGCTGTAAAAATTGTCAAGACCGACTCATGAATCACATGGATGAAACACTGCTGACGGACTTTGAAAATCAACTGAATCCCGCCTGTCCGGACCTGAGCGGCATTCCACCCGTCATTCTGGGATTTGGAGAAATTTCCACAACATTCGCCATTCCCGCGATGCCGGGGATTGCCTTCAAGCGGATGCCGCCCTTCGCAAGCGATGAGGACATTGCCGACTACCAAAAAGTCGTGATGCAGTACTGTGACGCTCTGCGCAAAAAGGCCGGCATTGCCGTGGCGCCTTATCATTTTCATACGATTCACAACCGGGACGGCGAAATCATTCTCTATATCTCGCAGCCCCGATTCCCCGCGGAGAGTATTGGAAATACCCTTCTCAACAAGGCAGATGAGGCGAAACTAGCGCCTCCGGTACGGACCCTGATCGGCCATCTTTTCAGCCTCTCCCGCACCAACCGGGACCATCCCGACGGGTACGCCCTCGGCATCGACGGACAGATTTCCAACTGGAGTTTTCAGGCAAACGGCGAGGCTCTCTATTTTGACATTACCACGCCGATGGTGCGTGTAAACGGAAAAGATCAGATGGATCCGGAGATTTTTCTGAAAAGCAGCCCCTCTTTTCTCACCTGGATCATTCGCCGGCTTTTTTTGAAGGAAGTGCTGGATCGTTATTATGATATGCGGCTGGTATTTATTGATTTGCTGGCCAATTTTCACAAGGAGGGGCGACCGGAACTTATCGGTCCGATGATGGCATTGATCAATCAGAATATTGCGGAACAGCGGATGGAAGAGACAATTCCCCTGCTGACACGAAGGGAAATCGATAATTATTACAGAAATGATGCGCGTATCTGGAGAATTTTTCTGGCCTTTCGTCGCATCGACCGTTTTCTGAAAACGAGGGTTCGACGTAAAAAGTACAACTTTATTCTGCCCGGAAAAATCAGGCGATAGGAGGGGGCGATGTGTGACACGTTAGCGTTGCGGCATGGCGGCGTCGTGTGGTTCGCCAAGAACAGCGACCGGGAACCGGATGAAGCCCAGCTTGTGGTGCGGATTTCCGAAGCGCGCAATGACACAGCTCAAAAACTGCGAACCACCTGTCTTGAAATTGACCAGACCGCCTATCGTCATGGAATCATCCTGAGCAAGCCCTTTTGGATATGGGGCGCTGAAATGGGGGTGAATGACCGCGGCGTGGCCATCGGCAATGAAGCCGTCTTTACCAGGGTCATGGAGAAGAAACCCGGCCTTATCGGAATGGACCTGCTGCGTCTGGCGCTGGAGAGGGGCGACACCGCCGCACACGCCCTGGATGTTATCGCCGGACTCCTCGAAAAACACGGCCAGGGCGGTGTCTGCGGCTATCGCGCCAAATCCTTTCGCTACGATAACAGTTTTCTTATAGCCGACCCCGACGAGATGTGGGTTCTGGAAACGGCGGGACGGCACTGGGCCGCCCGAAAAATCGACACGCAATACGCCATTTCCAATCGCCTCACGCTTGGTTCTGAATTTGATCTGAGTTCCGATGGCCTGATTGATTTTGCGATTCAGCGTAAACTTTTTTCAGGGAAAGGTGATTTTCATTTCGCGAAAGCGTTTGACACCTGGCTGGTGCCGCATTTTGCCCGTTCCCGGGAACGCATCGATTCCAATCTGGATTTCTGCGCGGCGATTGCCCGTAACCGGCAAAATATTTTGCTTGCGATGCTCAATAATCTGCGCAGCCATCGCCATGATGAATCGAACCCGAGAAACGGCCATAATTCCGATGTTTGTATGCACGCCGCCGGGCCGCTGATCCGCAAAAGTCAGACCTGCGGTTCGATGGTAAGCAAACTGGAGGGAACGCATCCGCTTCATCTCTTCACAGGAACGTCTGCGCCCTGTCTATCCATCTTCAAACCGGTCGATTTCAATGAAGACAATGACTATGGGGTGTTGAACGCGGATGGGAAAACCGTGAAGGATTCGCTCTGGCAGCGCCATGAATCCGTGCACCGGCGGCTGTTGTTTCTAAAGGAAGAGCGGGCCGATGTCAAAAAACGGATTGCTGCGACCGAAGGCAAAATGGTTGAACTGCTCTTTGATAAAAACAATCATCTGATGCCGGAAAACATGCACGATGCCGACACCCTCGCGGCTGACCTGGATGAGTCTCTGATCCGGGAATTTCAGAGACGGTCGGTTCCTTATCCGGCGCTCGGCTTGTACGGGCTGTTCTGGAAGAGGGTGAACAAAAGGGATGAATATTTTGAGAAAGATTCAACATCGCCTTGAGCGCCGACCATTTACGATCCCGTAAAAAGTCAGAAAAGACCCCCTTTCCTTCATTCTGGCGGAAGATGGAATATCGTATAGTTAAACAGTTACAGAACATCTGGTCCCTATTTTTCAACGGGGTGGCGGCTTGTCACGGGTTCATCGCAATGGATCAGGAGGTGAATCCCGGAGGCAGGGGGAGCGTCCGTCTGGAAACGGCGATCCGGGATGCCGGACTGTAAGCGGTCTGTCTTCGAGATTCCCACAGGCAAGCCCTCCGACAATCAATGGATGGCACAATACGTCTCCCTTGTTGAGAAGATCGGCAAGTTCTCGATTTCCATTCCTTAAATGTGAAATCCAGACCGATGTATCGACAAGAACCTTCTCTACAGCGCCCCTTTTTTCCGTGGAATCTCCTCAAGCCGTTTTTTGGTTCCGCCCGGCAACGCAAGCCTCCGGGCGCTCTCTTGTTGCGGGGTATGTCGGTGCACCGACATACCTGATCACGCTGATATTATTGACGAATCAGCGACGCAGAAAAAATTTTGGTCTTTACCGGGAATAGCGTGCCAGTGTGCATAGGACCCGTTCCCAAAGCATTTTACGGAAGTTCTTATCTCCCCCATGCCGACGCGGGCTATTTCTCCAGTTCCGTCAACACCTCATCAAGAATGGAAAGCCCCTTGTCGATTTCGGGCCGGGAAACGACGAGCGCCGGGATAAGCCGAAGCGCGTTTTCCCCGCAGCCCAGAAGCAGCAGCCCCCGATCAAATGCCAACTGCACCGCCCTGTTTCTCTCCTCGATGGCCTTTGTCTTTTTCTCTCGATCTGTCACGAGTTCAATGCCCACCATCAGGCCCATTCCCCGGATATCGCCGATCAGCCGGTGTCTCTTCTGCATCTCTTGCAACTGCTCCATGATATGGGCGCCCATCCGGGCGGCGTTCTGCATCAGGCCGTTTTCGATCAGATCAATCGTAGCGATGGCCGCTTCGCAGCTCACCGGGTTGCCGCCGAAGGTGCTGGCATGCGAACCAGGCCCCCAGTTCATGATCTCCTTTTTGGCAACCATGACGCCCAGCGGCATCCCGGAGGCAATCCCCTTTGCCAGCGTAAAGACGTCCGGTTCAACGCCGAAGTTCTGAAATGCAAACATTTTTCCTGTTCTTCCCATGCCGGACTGGATTTCGTCGGCCACGTAAAGGATTCCATATTCCTGACAGAGGCCGTAGAGTCTCTGGTGAAATTCCGGCGGCGGCACGACATAGCCGCCCTCGCCCTGAATCGGTTCGACAAAGATGGCAGCCACCTCTTCCGGGGGGATGACCCTTTTGAAGAGGTCGTCTTTAATCCATTTCACGCAGTGGATGTCGCATTCCGGATACGTGAGATTGTAGGGGCACCGGTAGCAGTACCCGTAAGGCACGTGCGTCACCCCCGGGACAAGGGGGGCAAACCCCTTTTCATGGACCATCTTGCTTGCGGAAAGGGAAAGGGCGCCCATGGTGCGGCCGTGAAACGCCCCCATGAAAGACAGGACAAGCGGTCTGCGGGAATGGTAACGCACCAGTTTCAGCGCCGCCTCAACGGCCTCGGCGCCGGAATTGCCGTAAAAGACCCGAAGCTCCTGGCTGAACCCGGCAATCCGGCAAATCTTTTCGGCAAGGGTGGACTGCGCCTCATAGTAAAAGTCTGTCCCGGACATGTGCAGGAATTTTCCGGCCTGCCGGCGTATCGCCTCGACGACTGCCGGGTGGCTGTGACCGGTGCTGCAGACGGCGATCCCGGAGGTGAAATCGAGAAACCGGTTGCCGTCCACGTCGGTGACGACGACACCCTCGCCTTTTTCGATAACCAGCGGGTAACTCCTGGTATAGGACGGCGATATGTATTGATCGTCCTGGGCAAGAATCTTTCTGGCCCTGGGGCCGGGGATCTCTGTGACGAAATGGGGATAGTCGGTTGTTTCCATTGTGGTATTCCTCCTTGAATTTTAAGATATCAGAAACATACAGTTACACGCTCCGGTTTTCGCCGGAACGACGCACTCAGGCTTTTGACGAGGGTATCACGAATGAAGCAATCGTGTCATGTTTTCATGAAATACCGCCTCTTTCTGCTGTTTGTCGAACCCGGCGGCACGGGCCAGTTCCTCTATCCGGGCAATCTCCGGCTCATGTTCAAACCAGGGCCAGTCCGTGCCGAACAGGATGTGTTCAGGCCCGAAGCGTTTGAGGAGGGCAATAAACTGCTCCCGCGACAGCGTATGGGCCGCATTGGAGGTATCGAGCAACAGATTGTCGGAAGGGGGAAGGCCTTCCCACAGCTCTTCAAAAGGGGCGCTCAGGCCGCCCATGTGGGCGCCGATGAACGTGGTGTGGGGAAAACGGCCGACCAGCGCCGCGATCTGCGCGGGTCTGGTGGTAAAGGCCGGATTCGTTCCGAAATAGTCATGGGCGTGATAGAAGGTGTCCAGAACAATGAAGAGGCGATGGCCGCTGTTTTGATTATGCAGTTCGATCAGGCCAAAAAGGGCAAGGGCGGCAGGGGCGTCCAGGACAAAACCCTGAGAAAATGAACACAGTTTTATCCCCCGTATGCCGTTTTGGCTGAGTCTTTCGATCTCTTCGCGATTCAACGGAAAATCGGGGTGAAGGGTTCCGGCTGTCTTTAAAAAATCGTTTCCCCGCGTCCGCTCGATCGAGATGGTGTTGACGCGTTCCACGTCTTTGGCCGCGGCCGTGGGAAGGTTGAGCCCGCCTGCCACGCCTGCCTTCTTCATGGAGGACGCAAGCGCATCGATGTCAAGGCGGGCATGCGCCCCTTCGGTTTGCAAATCGAGGAGGGCGACCATCTGTCGGCGATGCGATACGTTGTCTATAATTTTCCTGTTGAAAAGGTGAAGATGACTGTCAAAGACTACCATGTTCCGAACTTTCTCCTGCTCAAACTGCCGGTTTCCCTGATAATGCGGTAGATATTTCCTGATCTTCTCCACCGCCGACAAGCCGTTCCTCCGTGTTTGATGATCTCGTCAAAAGTCGATTTTGTCCCCTTTTGTCATTCCGTGCTTGACA
>DYTH01000003.1 GCA_020726025.1 Syntrophus aciditrophicus
AGCACGGAATGACAAAAAGGGGCAAAATCGACTTTTGACGAGTTCATCAAGCTTACAAGCAAGCAACTAAACTGAACCGCGTTGATCCTCATCCGCAAAAGCGGGAGGCATTTTGAATTAAATAGACTACGTGAAAAGAACTTTTCCGCTAACAAAAGACGGTTGCTGGATAACAGGCATTTTTTACAATGTCAACAGAAAAAATGAAAAAGTGTGACGCATTTCACAACTGAGTTCACAACAGCGGTTGACGGGTAAGAGGCAGGAACGGCCAACCCCCTCCACGTACATGCATTCGCACCTACATTTCTCCTCCCGACCCGGCGAAGGAAAGGGCTTCCTCCAGCCACGTATCCATCTTCAACACCTCCCGGCGCTGACGGTAAGCGAGCCGCTGGGCGGTTCTCTGCGCCTGGAAAAGCGCGATTCTGGCCAGCACGTCCACACCCGGCGTCTTTCCCTGAAGCGCCGCGGCAAGTCTTTTCCTGAGCAGGGGCGAGACAAAACGCCGGATCAATTCGTCTTCCACGCTCATGAAGGCCTGGGCGGCGCCAGGGTCTCCCTGTCTCGCGCAACGGCCGAAGAGCTGGCGGTCGATGCGCCCCGATTCATGGCGCTCGGTGGCTATCACATGGAGACCACCCATCTCCGCGACGCCGTGTCCGAGCTTGATGTCGGTGCCTCGTCCGGCCATGTTCGTGGAAATGGTTACCCTCCCCTTTTCACCCGCAGCGGCCACGATCCTCGCTTCCTCGCTGTGGCGGACGGCGTTGAGAAGATTATAGTCGAGACCTCTGGCGGCAAGCATGAGGGCGAGTTTTTCACTGACCGTGACGCTTCTTGTTCCTACAAGCACCGGACGTCCGGTATTCCGCAGCATCTCGATTTCATCGACCACGGCCTCGAACTTCTCCCGCTCCGTGGAAAATATCCGGTCGGGCATGCTTACCCTTATGCAGGGGCGATTGGTAGGAATCGTCATGACAGGGAGGCGGTAAATATGCCAGAACTCCGCAGATGCCTCTTTTGCGGTGCCGGTCATTCCGCTCAATTTCCTGAAAAACCGGAAAAACCTCTGGAAGCTCAGTCTCGCCAGTGTCTCGCTCGGGTCGTTCACGGTAATGCCTTCCTTTGCCTCGATCGCCTGGTGCAATCCGTGCCGCCATGTCCTGTTCGGCATCAATCTACCGGTAAACTCATCGACAATCGCAACCTTGCCGTCCTGGACGACATACTGCTGATCCCGCTTGTAGAACTCCCTTGCCGTCAGAGCCTGCTTTACCAGTTCCTCCCGCCTGGCCGACCCGCGCCATATTCCATTGAGCATCACCGACTGTTCGTCAACCTTTCGCTCCCCCTCCTTCGTGAGCGAAATCTCCTTATATCGCTGGTTGATTAAATAATCCCGACCGGCGTCCAGTGGCTCAACGAGCCGGTGGGTTATTTCGCACGCCTCGACCAGCGAGGAGTTCTTCTGAGGACGGGAGATGATAAGCGGGGTTACCGCCTCGTCGATCAGGACGCTGTCCGCCTCATCGACAATGGCCGTGTCCAGCCCCCGCAGCACCGTATTGTCGGCGGCTGTCGGGGGACGCAGAAGCTGGCGGAGCTGCCGTCTTGAAGCGTTGTGCAGCTCTCCGATTATCAGCCTGTCCCGGAGAAAATCGGCCACCAGTTCCTTGAGCGTCGTATAAACAACACCTTTCTCATAATTGGCACGCCTATCCTTCGGCTCCATCTGCGAGGTCACACAGCCTACGGAAACACCGCAGAACGAATAAAAGTCCTTCATCTCCAAGGCATCCCGGTCGGCAAGATAGTCGTTCACCGTGACAAAATGGAAGGGTCGCCCCGTCCAGGCGGCCAGCACCGCCGGCAGACAGGCGGTAAGACTCTTGCCTTCACCGGTGGCCATCTCGGCAAGGTAGCCGTGGTAGAGGGCGAGCGCCCCCATCACCTGAACCGGATAGGGGAGCATGCCGGTGGTTCGGTTGGACGCCTCGATCATATACGCCAGGGCCTCGGGCAAAAGCTGGTCAACCTCCTTCCCCCGGCGGCGAAACTCTGTTTGAAGTTCGCCGAGGTTCCCCCTCAGTCTGCTGTCGGATAAATAAACAAGCTTCCTGGCGTCTTCACTAATTTTGTCCGCATCTGCCTTCAACAAACGGGCGACGGAGGGACGTCGTTTGTTCCACCCCTCAAACCCGTGGATAAGCGCGTCCATCCCCTGATGGAGCTTTTCAGGAATCACAATGCGGGTACGGTGATAATCCTGGGACGGGACTCTCATCAAAGCTGGTACCTCTTCTGCAACATCTGGCGGAACAGATGGCCCCACTGGAAAAGCAGCGGCCGTGGCTTGAGGGTGAAACGGAGTTTCCCCGACATTCCATGCAGCAGTAGTACTTCCGGCGTCGGCACGATATCGGCATAAATCTGGAAAAAAGGCTCGGAGGCCCGGGTACCGGTTTCGTCTTTCACGGAGACGGCAAGGTCCCCGCCTCCCCGCCATCCCAGCGCGGCGGAGGGCAATTTCTCCTGCCGATAAGGAATGATCCGGAATTTCGATACGGCAAGATTTGTCTCGCCCTGCCCGTATATCCTCACCTCGACTTTGCTAATACCGCCGACGAAAAGTTCCGCAGCCTCATCCTGGGAGACAACCGCCGAAAAGCGGAAGGAGCGCTCATTAACGATCTGTCCTATCACGCCCCCCCTGTCCAGCCAGGAACCGACCAGGTCGTTTATCCTGGGGGCCACCCAGATTCCCGCTTCTCTTGCCCTTACGGTGAGAGAAGCCCGTTGGAGTTCCAGATCCTTAAGTTTCGCGTCAATGGACTCAAGACGTTTTTGAAGCGGCTCAAGATCGGCGGTTTCCTTGTTGAGCGCCTTGAGAATGAGCGCCTCAGTTTCTTTCTTTTGGCCGATTACCGCCTCAGTTTCCAGTTCGAGCTCGCGGTCATGCATCTCCAGAAGCGCCATACCGGGGCTCACCTGTCGGCCCGAAGGAACGATCACCTTTTTCAGGTAGCCGGGGGCGTCGTTCACCACCTGGACGTACTGCATCGTTTCCATCACGCCCGGGGCGCGAAATCTGTCGGGAAACGGGATAAGGGCAAGAAAAAGAACCAGAAGCGAGAGGAACCCCGCAGAAACGAGGACGGCCCTCATTCTCGTCCGGGCCAGACGGGGGTTCGTGGAAAGGTAAATGAAAAACTTGTAAAGAGGAACCACCACCCAGGTCACGACGCCGATCAGCGCCATGATCATCCCGGCGAGCAGAAACTTGTCCGCTACGAAAAAGATGATCCCCGAAAAGACGATGACCCGGTAAATACCGCTCAGAATCGCGAAGATGGTCAGATAAACGGTTTCCCTGCGCCCCTGCGCCGGGCTGAATGACTCCTTGTAGCCGAAGGCATACCTTTCCACGAGATGGCGGAGGTGCTTCATCGCCCGCGAGCTGAGGTTAGGAATGTCAAGTAAATCCGAGAGTATGTAGTAGCCGTCAAAGCGCAGAAGCGGGTTTCCGTTGAACAGGACAGTCGAGACGGAGGCAATGAACATGATGTTGTAGGCGAGGCTGTGGAGGGTCCCCTCCCCGGAGTAGGCCCAGACAAACGTGGCGATCGCCGCCACGAAAATCTCCATGATCATTCCGGCGGCGCCGACAAGCGCCCTCTCCCAACGGCTCCGGAAGGCCCAGCTCGATGTCGCGTCCATGTACGGCAACGGGGTAAAAACCAGCAGCATCACACCCATCGTATGCACCTCTCCGCCATAGCGGCGGCACACCAGGGCATGACCGAACTCGTGAATCGTCTTGACGACGATCAGCCCCAGATACAGCAGAAAGAGGTTGTCCGGGGCAAGTATCCCCTGCACCTGATCGAAGGCCATATCGAAACGATCCACTACCAGCTTGATCGCCCAGCCTGTTGAAACAAGCCACAACAGCGCCCCCAGCGGCGAGATAAGCAGCCGGAAAATCGGCATCAACTGTTTAAGGAGATTATCAGGATCGAAAAGGGGCAGCCGCATGAACAGAATACTCATGAGTTTCGACTGCATCTCCCGCTGGCGGCGCTTCCGGTAACGCTCGAAAAGCTTGGCGCTGTCCGCAGGTTTTTCGAAATGGAGAAGGTTGGCGAAATAGAGCTGGGTCAGCAACTGAATCACGTCTTCCTGTCCCGGCGCGTTGTCGGGATCCCGATTGAGGCACTCCTCCCAGACTTCCGAGACGGTACGATCCGACCGGAGCCGGATCACGAAATCGTGCGCCTCCGACCGCAGACGAAAGAACTGGTTGTTAAAGGGGTCGCGGAACATGTACCATATCTCGCCGCGAAAGCGCCTTTTGCTTACCTGGACGGACGGGTGGAGGCTGACCTTGAGATCTGCCACGCGATACCACGACTCACTGAATGTTTTTCCAGCCTTTTGCATATCACCACCACAAAAGGATGCGGAGGAAGTCGATGGTCCTGTGAGCGAAAATCCAGAGGATGTTCCTCTTGCCGACGTTGATTTTCGCAACCCCGCTCATCCCGGGACGCCACCACGTCTCGGGTTTATCCGGAAGCAGGGCGCGGGCAAGATAGACGTTCCTTTCGTCTTGCGTGACGGCCACCGGATCCACGCGGTCAACCCGCACCGGAAATTTCAGATCCGGCCTCCCCACAAAGGCTATCTCACCGGCGCTTTTCACGGCTACTTCGTGAACGTCCCGTTCGTCAACCTTCATCTCGACGTACATATTTCCAAGTCGGGCCACCTTGAAAAGGATGTCTCCCTTTTTCACCGGCGCGCCCAACAACTCTTTAAGGTCTCCCTCGACGACAATACCTTCAAAAGGCGCCCTCACGTCTGCATGATTCAGATGGTAGTGCACCATCTTGAGACGGGCATCCGCCTGTTCTTCAAGCGCACGGGCGACCTTCATATCGGCCAGCGCCTTCTGGGCATAAGCCTTGGCGGCCTCCCTGACGTAACGGTTCTGATTTGCCACCGCCGTCGCTTCCTCAAGAAGCAACTCGCGGGTGTCCAGTGAAAGGAGCGGACTCTCTTTCCTGACGCGGTCGCCTATCTTTACGTGCACCTGGTGAATATAACCATCAAAAGGCGCCGGAAGATACGAAAGATCATCCGTTTTCAAAATGAAAGGCGCCTCGACGCGGTACTCCATCTTTCCAAAAATCAAAACCGCCAGGGCGATTGCGACCAGAACGCCCAGCAACTTGGCGAAGGTGTGTTCAACACCGAGAAGTTTGCCCAGCGCCTCCCGCACAGAAGCAAAAATTCGCGCCCCGAACCAGCGGTCAAGACGTTTCAGGTCTCCGAGACGACGTGCCGCCTGGTCGCAGAAGACGCGCAGACCCCGGACATCCTCTTCAGAAAATGGTTCCTCGGAGCGCTCACAGGTAAGCACCGCCTCCGGATTGTCGTCAAGTCGGAGCGTAAGCGATGCGAGGTACCGCGCCCCCTGCTCCCGGGAATACTTTTCGTGGTCGCGGACAACCGAAAGAGCACCCTCCGGACGGGGCCAGATGATCTCCTCGTCCTGGTCAAGCGCCTCTTCCATCGCCGCCTCGATGGCCTGAACTGCCGTCATTTTCTTCTCGAACTTCTCGATATGGCTGATAGCCTGCACCCGGACATAGCCGTCCTGCACCCAGCCAAGACTGACTCGATCGCATCGATAGCGGGAGGCGATCTCGTTGCAGAAGGTCATCGCTGCGGCAACGTATCTTTTTTCGGCATTGAGAAGCACCATCAGGTCGAGCGCTTCGGAAAACTTCGCCACGTCGTTTCGGGCGCGGACAACCACATTTCCCAACTGGTAAACCGAGGGAGTGTCCGCAACCAGCTCAAGGCGGGTTTTGGCCTCAACAGCGGAGATACGGGCGCCCTGGGAGATCAAAAACGTGGCAGCGCTGTTCCTTGCGTCTTCAGTTACAAGCTTGACCGCCACGACAAGACCTTCGGCGGGGATCGGCCCTTCCCATCCGACTGGTTCAGTGACAAACCCTTCACTCATCGCCATACCAGCCGCCAGCTCCATCCTTTTTATTATGTCGGCGCTTTTGGAAACCTTCACGGCGGGGTCCTGCCAGAGGGAAAGCTTTCGCCAGCCTTCGTTATTTTCCTGACGGAGAAGCAGCAACCCCATGTCCGCCTCTACCAGTCTCGCCGCCTCTTCGAGAAAGGCTGGCCAGAATTCGGAGGGGGCTCCAGTGAAGCGGCGAATCTGCGTTATCCTCTTCCCGACAGCTTCTCTGTGTTCACTTTCTTTTACGTTTTCCATAGATCCTGCCCGTGATGGTTGTCTGGATTCTTTTTCGGCGCCTATTGAACAGAAGGTCGACCGGTATATCTCATCTTCCTAATAGCAGGAAACCGGCTACGCCAGGTCTCACCACACCGTCTTTGTTGTCAAATTCAACTTTTACCTCAAGCAGTCCACTCGCAGGATCGACCACAGGGGAGACAAACACCGTCTTACCCTTGATAGGCATCGCGCTTTTTCCCGTGTTAATCTTGAGATTGACCATCTGGCCTGTGTGGAGACTTCGTCCGATCCATTCTTCCACGTTACAGACAAAAATGGACCGGCTGGTATCCACGAGGTGAACAAGGGGTTGATTCACTTCGACCCCCTCACCCTCATCAAAAAACAGTTTGATTACAGTACCGTCGATCGGCGATGCAAGACTTCTTCGGGAAAGGGCCTCAATGGCCATCCGGTACTCAATCTCCTCCCGTTCTTCCTGAGCTGTCAGCCGTTTCTGCTCGGCCACGGCCAGGTCGTACTCCAGCTTTAACTTCTCAAGTTCTTCCCGGCTTACCGAGGCGGTTGTATTGAAAAGCTCCTGATTCGAGTCCAAAATCCACTTGAGTGTTCGTACCCGGAATGCAGCCGCTTCCAACTCGGATGTGGCGTCCCGAATGAGTTTTCTTCTTTCGGTTTCCAGTTCATCCAGTTGTTTTTCCATCTCCAGAAGAACGGTTCCTTTGCTGACAACATCCCCTTCCCTGACGAGGATTTCAGAAACCACGCCGGCCATCGTTGCACTCAAATTGACATCCCGAAAGGGCTCCGTGATCCCGGCGACTGATATCCCCTCACCCGCCCGCACCATACACGGGAAAAACAGCGCGACAATCAGAAAAAACGTAATTCCAACAATCGCGGGAATCCGCACCTTCCGGTGCGGCCTCACTTTCGGTTTGTTGTTGAGATGTATCATGGTCATTGTCGTTCGACCTCCTTGATTTCTACTCCTCTGTTCATCAGCAGAGCCCCTTCCGCCAAATCAAGCTGGTGGAGAGCTTTCATGAATTTGACAAGGGTTTCCGCCTCGCCCTCCCGTGCGTTGATCAGATTTTGCTCCCGTTCAAACAGCATCCGGCTGTTGCTTTTTCCAATACGGAATCTTTCCGTTTCCGTATCGAGCAGTTTTCTGGTCATCTCGACAACCCCTGATTGTTCTTTGACCTGTTCCAGACTATTGTCCACATTCCGCAACGCGGTCTCAATAGAATTGGCGAGGGAGACTTCCACTGCCTTTACCTCCAGCAAAACCTGACGTCTGCGTTGCAACGCGGCTGCATGTTCGCTCGAAGCCTTTTTATTCCCCCCCAACGGTATTTTTAATTCAAGTCCGACCATCCAGGATGGATGCTTCGCCTTCGTCGCGTCGTTGAATGGATCGGCGTATCTGTCGGTCAGTCCATTCAAGAAGTAACTGCCCTTCAAGTCAATTTGCGGCCATAACTGGTTTTTGGCATAGGCAAGCCGGACATCCTCACGTTCGACTTTTTTTCGTACCGCCAGATACTCGCCGCGGAGTTTAAAAGATCGGTTGAGACTCTCTGCAAAATCTCGGTGGGTAACCTCTATCGACGGACGATCCACTGTTTCGATCTCTTCTCCTGCCAGAGCCACTGAGGTGGAAAGGAATGTTCGAACCATGTTCATGGCGGCCACCACGGCCTGTTTAGCCTCGCTGACCAGCGACCGGCGGGCGGCGAGCGCTGCTTTGGCCTCGATAACCTCGGTCTCGGCCATTTTTCCCGTCTTGAGCCGGACAAAATTGTCATGAAGAATTTTTTCGGCAGTCCGCGCCGAATCCCGACGCAGCAATAATTTTTCACGGGCGAGAAACAGATCCCAGTAAGCGGACATCGCCTCGGCAACCACCCGCATGGCCTGCATCCGGTAGTTCTGGAAGGCGATGTCCCTATCCGCTTCGGCAATGCGTATCGGCGCCATTGTCGGCGCAACACCGGCATCTTTCAGAAGTGGCTGGCTGATGCTGGCCCCGAGCGTTGTCTGTTTGTACTTGTCGAATCCGTAGCCTTCATTCACGCTATCGGAAAAATCACGGTACGAATATGCCAGCTTGACCCTCCCGCCTACCGGGAGCAGTTCCTCGACGGCAAGTTGCTGGCTGTAACTGTCTTCCCAGAACTCCGGCAGAACAAAACCTCCGTTATTGAAAGTTGACATCATCTGTTGGGCGGTATTTTTTCTTTTATCGTACTGGAGCTGATAAGTCCCGAGCATCACAGGTTCAAAAACAGCCTTCGCGCCCCTGACAGCCTCACGGGTAACCGCCCACTCCGCATCTTGAAACGCGATCTGCTCGTTGTTTCTCATGACGCTGACGACATAGTCGTTCAAACTGACCAAAAGAGTTCGGGGAACCTTTGTGACTTGCGACGGCTTTCCGGCAATCCCGGCGACAGATTCTTTCGGTGATCCTTTCATCTCATCCGCTGCCGTAATGATTCCGGGGAAGCCCATACAAATCATTGCGGCAATCAGACAATGAGCAAATCGTCCCATCCCGGGGACGCTCCGTGATACGGCTCCGCTTCTATTTGCGGGCAAACGCCCCGATCGTAAAGACAAACCATCGCTCATAAGATACTCCACCACCATCCTTTATTCATGTTATTCCGAAGAACCAACGATCATCGGAAGATAAGGACATTACAGGTCAACGACGCATCCCTGCTGTTTTCTGACATGAGCGTGTCGTCGATCTGCTTATGCAATCCGAATCCAGCTGCGCATGACAGGCCAATCTGTAAAGCCCGTGAAGGAAACGGCCCTGGTGGCAAGTCCAACCATGGCCGCCCGCGAAACACGCGTAAATCTATATGTGAAAAAGAAATGGTTGTCAATAGAAGGACCCACTGATGAAGCATCATCTGCCACCATAATTATGAACTCTTCGCTGTGCGCCATGCTGACTTGCTCCAGATAAAGGGATATGCTCACTGTGTTCATCATCTCCGTGGTCATGAAATCAGTATAGCCATCCCATGGGCTGACCGCCGCATATTTATAACGGAATTTGGGTCCCGTGATTTTATATTTATTTTTCGTGAACGGGGTTAAACGAATATTTACATTCCAAATTGAATCAGGCTTGCATTGCATCTACATAACGGCGAGTAAGATAAAGAAAATCCAGTTTGGGAATGACAGGGACGTAAAAGAGCAACGATCATCTTTTTTTAACTGCCTGTCCGGCGGGGCAAAATTTTTTTCAAGTCGCTTATTATCAAATAATATCAACCACATTACCTATGTCGGTGCACCGACATACCCCTTCAGTAACGGATGAATTGAATCCCCCTGAGCGGCGTCTGATTACGGCTTCGGGACATTGTCAAAAAAACTAAATATTGCAAATATTATCGAAATAATGGATATAGCGGGCAAAATGTCGCGTCCCCCAACCACCAAATTTTGAAAGGAGCCTCCCATGGCAACAATGACCCCGCCTCCCTCGTCAACCTATCAGAAAGGACAATTCTACCAAATTCCCATCACGGACTTTAGACCGGACCCCGACCAGCCTCGCAAGTTCGTCGATCCCGGCCCTCTCGCCGAGCTTGCCGCCTCAATCGCCAAACACGGCATTGTCCAGCCGCTCCTTTTTCGCGATGCGGGGCAGGGTTGGCTCTATATCGTCTCCGGCGAACGCCGCTATCTCGCCGCCCAGCAGGTGGGTTTGACCGTGCTTCCGGCGATCTGCGTCGAGGGAAACCACGCCGAGATCGCCCTGGTCGAAAATTTACAGCGTCAGGATCTCACTGCCGTTGAGGAAGCGGAGGCGCTCCAGCGGCTTATGGACGAACAGAATTATACACAGGAACAGTTGGGAGACATACTCGGGAAAGCCCGCACAACCATCACCGAGATAATGCTCCTGAACCGCCTTCCCCTGCAAATTCGCGACGAATGCCGTGGAGATCGCTCAATTTCCCGGGCTGCCCTGATCGAAATTGCCCGTAAAAAACAGGAGCGTTCGATGTTCACCGCCTACACCGCCTTTCGGGACAAACAGCAACAGGGAAAGCGGGAAGTTAAGAAAAAAGACCCCAACAATCCCGTTTACGCGCTGAGCACAGTGGAAAGGACCACGGCCAAAATCAGCACGATCGACACATCGGCATGGGCAGAAGACGACCGGGAGAGTTTCCGCGTCTCCCTCGTTAATCTCCAAACCGGGATAGAAAATTATCTGAATCCGCACCCGGAACTGGCATGACGGCGCCTGAAGGGTAAACAGGAGTCATTCAGGGGTCAATCCGATGCCGGGAGGCGTTCATCCGGGAAAATGACGGGGCGGTCCGTGAAGAACACGGATTCGGGGACGCGGCAATCACTGAACATCGCCTCGCCATGCCTTCGTGAAAAACTTAATCCCCTTGTATTTGCTTGCATCTATCAATAGTATCGGCCTGCATGGATATGTGGCATCGATACGTGGCATTGACAAGTGGCATTGATGTTGCTTTACGATAGTGCAGTCAACGACGAGGAAAGGAGGGACGCCGGGAAAACAAAAATTCGGTTAATCCAGGGGAAACAGTTAGACAACAACCTACACTAAATAGAAAAGGAGAAAAAAATCATGTTTAGTACATTTCACAAAAAAAACAGCAAGGGCTTCACGTTGATCGAACTCATGATCGTTATCGCCATTATCGGCATCCTGGCGGCTATCGCCATCCCGCAGTTCACCTCCTACAAGACGAGAGGCTACAATACCGCGGCGAAATCCGACCTGAAAAATGCCTACACGGCCGCGCAGGCCTATTTCAGCGACTACCCGGCTGCTACGATGGTCGTGGGGAATCTTACCTCGTACGGTTACAAAGCGTCATCGACAGTTACCCTTACCGTTACGACCGGCACGCAGGCGGCTCTTGGCATGAGGGCTATTGGCTCCGCCGGAGGCGGCACAGGCAATATCACCTATTCCGTGAACAGCGCCGGAACGATAACGCCTTAATTATCCCCGTTTCAATGGGAAAAGGGCGAGGATTTTCCCTCGCCCTTTTTTATGGCTGGGCCTTCGCTTCGAAAATATTGTAACCAGACGCAAATCAGCAGGGTAAAAAGCAGGCGACTCCCGATGGGAACAATTCCACGACAAAATAAAACATTTTTGATCTGCGCACTCCTTTCTCTGGCAGTCCTTGTCGTCTTCCGGCAGACGCTCACTTTCGATTTCATCGATTATGACGACGCGTTGTATGTCGTAAAAAACCCCTCTCTTCTCTATGGATTGACCAAAGAGGGGTTGGCGTGGGCCGCAGGCTCGCTGTACGCCGCGAACTGGCACCCCCTGACGCTGCTTTCTTTTCTGGTTGATTACGAGCTGTACGGCATGAATCCGGGCGGGTATCACCTGACAAACACGCTCATTCACCTTCTCGGCGGCCTGTTTTTGTTTTTCGCCTTCCGGGAGATGACCGGAAATAGCTGGAAAAGCTGCCTCGTTGCGGCAATTTTTCTTCTCCATCCCCTCCATGTGGAACCAGTCGCCTCGGTGGCGGGGCGAAAGGATGTTTTAAGCGGTTTTTTCTGGGCGCTGACGATTCTCGCCTATGCCCGCTACACGAGAAAACCTGTTTTATGGGCTTATTTATTGACATGTTTCTTTTTTATCCTCGGGCTTATGTCAAAGGCGACCGTGGTTACACTGCCCCTCGTCCTTCTTCTCCTCGATTACTGGCCATTGAACCGATTTAACGAAATTTCCGAAGAACATTCAGCGCCTTTCGATAACCGTTTATTCTTCCCGAAGGCATCCCCTGCGCGACTGCTGACAGAGAAGATACCCTTCCTGCTTCTATCTGGCGTTGCGGGCCTGCTGACCTGGAAGGCCCAAACCGGCGCCGCGGCAATCGCCCCGCTGTTCGAGCTTGATTTCACCACCCGCGTCGGCAACGTGGCCCATTCCTTTCTCATGTACATCGGAAAGACCATCCGGCCGGTTGATCTTTCCTTCTTCTACCCGTATCATCCAGCCGGTAAAACCGGCTGGATTCTTCCGGCTGTGCTGCTTTTTACGGCCGTCGGCGCCCTCGGCCTGCGTCTGAGAAAATCCGCCCCCTGGTTTATCGTCGGCTGGCTGTGGTTTGTCCTGACGATGCTGCCGACAATCGGAATTGTCCAGGCAGGCTCGCAGTCCATGGCGGATCGTTACACCTATATCCCCATGATCGGCCTTTCCGTCATTGCCGTGTGGGGCAGCGGCATCTACAAACCATCCCGAAAGGGCAACATGATATTTGCCGCAACCTGGCTTGTCGTTTTATCGCTGCTTATCGCCGACAGCAAATGCCAGACAACATACTGGCAGAACAGCCGCACCCTTTTTGAACACGCGCTTTCCACAACAGAGGGCAATTATCTTGCCCACAATAATCTGGGGGCGTTCTTTATGAAACAGAATCAATACGATTCGGCCGAACGCCATTTTCGCGAGGCGCTGCGGATTAAGCCCGGCTATGCCGATGCGGGAATCAATCTGGCGCAGATTATGCTCATAAAAGGTAAAACCGTCGAAGCCGAGACCTCGTTTCGCAATGTACTGAACTTCCATCCCGATAACGACCGCGCCAGAAGACTGCTCTGCGATTTCCTGCTGACAACGGGAAAAAACAGGGAGGCGATTGTGTGCTATGATAAGGCCGCAGCGGCAAGCCCCGACAATCCGGAACTGCAAAACAACCTCGCTGTGGCGCTCGCGGGAAACAACCAGATCGATGAGGCGATTATTCATCTCGAACGGGCGCTGCGCCTGCAACCGGGCTTCAAGGACGCAAAGAGAAATCTCGACCTGCTCCGGACGAAAAATGAAACCACCGGCAAAAAGACAGCCGCTTCCCCGAAAACCCCCTGATCGCCGCAACAGCGGCAAACATACCAAAAGGCGTGATTCCTTATGGACAAACAAGAGACGACAGTGCCAGACAGAAAAAGAAACCTTGCGCTGCTTGCGGTTTTTGCGGCTTCCGCAGCGATAAAATCCGCCATCTGCATTCTTGCGACCGATCCGATCATATTCAACAAATATCCATATTTTGCCCAGAAGCTGAGCTCAGGGGCGGATATCGGCGAAAGAATCCTCGATCTGAGCCCGCTTTACCTCTTTCTCGTTACGATATTTTTTGAAATTTTCGGCCCCAACTGGGATATTCTGACGGCGCTGCAGATAATCCTCGGCAGTTTCAATTGCGTCATCGTGGGGCTTGTCGGGACAAGACTATTCAACCCGGCGGTCGGGATACTCTCCGCACTCATCCTCATGCTTTACGGAAACATGACCCTGATCGAATGCGCCATCGAGCCGGAGGGCCTCTTTGTTTTCCTCAATTCACTGACGGTTCTTGCCCTGCTGTGGGCCGCCGGTGATAAAACATCGCCACCGCACCCGGCAAAATGGCTCCCCGGGGGGATATTGATTGGTCTTGCGGCTGTCGCAAAGGCGAATGCGCTTTTGATAATCCCCGGCGCGGCCGTCTGGATATGGCTATCCACGAAGGAAAGACGCATCCGGTCTTTGACGCTGCTTCTTCTGGGGGCAGCGCTCGTAATTGCTCCGGTAACAATCAGGAATTTCTGTCTGTTTGACGATTTTGTCCTTTTGACCGCCGACGGCGGCAAGGTGTTTTTTCATGGCAACGGCCCCGGCGCAACCGGCATGGAAAGGGCGGACATGCCCGACCAGGGCCTTATCGAAGAGGGGCAAACCGAGCCTGATTACGCCCATGCACTGTTCCGTCAAAAGGCCCGCGAGGCGACAAAGACCAGCCTCAAACCATCGGAATGTTCATCTTACTGGTTTTCACAAACCCAAAGGCATCTACTCGCCGCTCCAAAGGCCGCACTTTCCGGTTTTCTGAAGAAATTCCTTCTATTCTGGAACAATTACGAGGTGCACGACCTCGATACAACCTATAAGAGCTATAAAATAATCGGGAAATGGCCGTTTCTTACTGCGGGGATAATTGCCGCCGCGGGCATCCTCGGCATGATCTTTTCCGCAGGCATGCTCAGGCGGTTTTTTCTTTTGTACTGGATGGTTGCGATATACATCGTTTCGGTCGTTGTCTTTTTTGCCGCTTCGCGTTACCGCCTGCCCGCCTTCAATTTTCTCGCAATCTTTGCCGCTGGTTTTCTGTATGAACTGTACGTTGCCATCAGCGGCAAAAAGCTTGAAAAAACCATCGTCGCCTTTCTGTTGATCCTGGTTTTCCTGGCATTCACCCACCTGCCCTTACGTGACGAAATCAGAAAATACGACCTCTGGCAACACATTTCCCGGATAGATTACAGCCTCGGCGGAAGAATGCTGTTCAAAAAAGGAAATTTCCCGGAAGCAGCCCGTGAATTTGAGAAGGTTGTTTCTGCGGCCCCCGATTTTGTTCCGGCAGTCAACTACCTCGGCAAGACCTGCGCCATTCTCGGCAACTACGACTGCGCGTCGGACTGTTTCCGGAAAGTCATCCGGTTAGCGCCCGCTTCCGACGAGGGCTACCTGAATGCCGGCCTTCTGCTTGAACTCCGGGGAAATAAAAGGGAGGCAAGGCGCTATTTTGAAAAAGCGCAGGCGTTAAACCCCAGAAACGTAAAGACCAGAGATCATCTGAACACCATAAGCCGCGAATGATTGCCGCCCGTCGCCATTTGACTATTAGCAGCGCTCAGGATAAGAGGCTGCCCGACAAAGAACAGTGAGCCCGTTGAGATGGACGATATGAAGGCAAAACCCGAAGATGAGCAAAAAGTTACCTTGATGCGGCTGGCGATCATGGCTGGTCTGGCGTTTCTTGTTATCTCCGTGTATTGGCCTGCGGCATGGTTTGATTTTATCGAACTGGACGACAACCTCTACCTCCTCGAAAATCCGAATATTAAAATGGGGCTGTCGCCGGCGGGAATCAAATGGGCTTTTACCACCTTCCATACAACAAACTGGCATCCCCTGACGTGGATTTTGCTGCTTGCCGAATTCAGCCTCTCTGGCCTCAATCCGGCAGGTTTTCACATTGTCGGCGTCCTTCTGCACATTATTAATACGGCGTTGCTTTTTCTGGTCATGGTGCGGATAACGGGCGGGAAATGGAAGGCAATGGCCGCAGCGGCCCTGTTTGCCGTTCACCCCATGAATATCGAATCCGTGGCATGGATCGCGGAGCAAAAGAATCTCCTCAGCACGCTGTTCTGGTTTCTGACGATATTGGCCTATCTGCGTTATGCCAAAAAACCTGGGCCGTCAATTTATCTGGCAACGCTCGGGCTTTTTGCGCTGGGTCTGATGGCCAAACCGATGCTGGTGAGTCTTCCCTTCATTCTGCTGCTTTTCGATTACTGGCCGCTCGGCCGTCTTTACCCCGTTCATTTTGTCGAAGGCGCGGAGGCCAACAAAAAAACGGGCATAAAAAAACTGCTAATCGAAAAAATCCCGTTTTTCTCCCTGGCGTTTTTTTCCGTCCTGCTGACGCTTTACGCGGCCCATGCCGGCGGCGCCATGAAATCACTTGAGACGTTTCCTCTTTACGGTCGCATGGCAAACGCACTGCTCTCCTATTCGGCCTACGTTGCCATGCTGCTCTGGCCGTTTGATCTTTCCATCTTTTACCCGCATTCCTCCTTAAAGCCGCTCGGAGACATTTCCGCCGCCTTTTTCGCCCTATCGGCGACATCCGGGCTGGTTGTATGGAAAGGCTCGAAATACCGATATCTTACGGTCGGATGGCTCTGGTATCTGGTAACGCTTCTGCCGGTCATCGGGCTCGTCCAGGTCGGTTTCCAGGAGATGGCCAATCGGTACATGTACGTCCCGTCTATCGGCATTTTTTTGATTTTTGCAATGGGACTTCCGGATATCGCAAAACGGTTCAGTAAGATGAAACCCTTTCTGCCGGCGCTGATGGCCCTCCCGGTTGTACTTTTTACCGTCAGCTCGGCTTTTGAGCTTCCCCACTGGCAAAACACCGAAACGGCATTTACGAGGGCGCTGGAGGTTACAAAAGACAATCATGTCGCCCTGCTCGGCCTCGGCAATCTCTACCAGAAAAAAGGGGATATCAAGGCGGCAGAGACGCATTTCCGCGCGGCCCTCCGTGTAAAGCCGGATTACGCGGAGGCGCACAACAACCTTGCCGTGCTCCTGATGCGAAGCAATCGCGGCAAGGAGGCGGAGTTCCACCTGCGGGAGGCGATAAGGCATCTCCCGCGTGCGGCCAGGTCCCACAACAACCTTGGCGCCCTGCTCGCCGGACAGGGAAGATTGCAGGAGGCGCGCCCCTGCTTTGAAAAGGCGCTTGAGATAAACCCGGATTACGCGGAGGCCCGTGCGAACCTCTCTTTGTTACTGGCGGGCAAATAGTTTTCAAATTCATTGAGGACGACGACAATCTCTCTTTTTCGAAAATCGCAAACTCGAGCTGGAACTCTTGCTGAAAGGGATAACATGGGAGCCGATCACCTTCCTTGCAATAAACTGACATTCGCTGAAGCGACTGTTCCTGCCGGCAGAATGCCATCTTCAGGGAATGTGATCGAAAATCGACGGGGTTCGGCAAAAATTTATCTCCTCGTCCTTGCAGTCGCGTCCATCCTTATCACGGCGGCGATATGGCATTTTCACGGCAATACGCAACTGCTTGTCAATGAAAAAGACGCCCAGTGGATACGGTTCCCCGAGCCGTTTCAACTCAGGATTCATCACGCCCGAAAGATCAAAACCAGTTTCAGAACTATTGTAAAAGCCCCTGTTATCCGCAGAACGACCGTTTTGACCTTTCGTTCGGTCGGGGAGGCAACCGTGTTTCTCGACCAGAAAGAGCTGGTTGCCACTCCTTCTTCCCTCACGAAAGCCATCGGAGAAAGACAGCGGGTGGATCTGACTCCGTTTCTTACGCCGGGCAGTCATGTGCTCCGTATTGACGTATCGAACACAACGGGCCATCCGCTCCTCATCGCCTGGTCAGAGAGTCCGGGATTGTTTACCGGGGAAAGCTGGGAGGTCAGCAAAGACGGATATCACTGGCTTTTTGCCGTCGCTGCCGAAAAAAACCGCCGCCTCAACATCTCGCAGACATTCCCCCGCCTGGGTCCGAGCATTCGCTCCCTGGCCCCGTTTTACATATCCGTTTTCTTTCTTTTTTTCTTCTGGAGTCTCCGGAAAGACAAAAATGCGGAAGGAACATCTTTAATAAAACCTGTCAATGCCCGATCAGTCCGGTGGTTTGTCATGCTGGCGTGGCTGTTTATGGCCATCAACAATTTCTGGAAACTTCCCGTGGATATGGGAATGGACTTCAAAGGACACATGCAATACATCAGCTACGTGGCGCAATACGGCCGCATCCCTCTGGCGACCGATGGATGGCAGATGTTTCAGCAGCCGCTTTATTACCTTCTTGCCGCAGGTCTCTACAATCTTTCACACATTTTTTTCAATGACGACGTTTCAATCAGGGTTATAAAACTCATCTCCGTTCTCTGCGGGATGCTCCAGGTAGAGATAGCGTACCGCGCTGTTAAACTGCTCTATCCACGCCGAGAGTCAATACAGATATTCGGCGTCGTACTGGCTGGATTCATGCCGATGAACCTGTACATGTCCCAGTCAATCGGGAACGAACCTCTTGCCGCCCTTCTCACCTCCCTTGCGATTCTGGCAGCGATAAGAATGGCCCTGACGGATAACGCTGCCACCCGGGAGCGATTGCTGCTGCTCGGTTTTTTACTCGGGCTTGCGCTTTTGGCCAAGGTATCGGCAATCTTGATCTTCCCGCCGCTCCTTCTTTTCATCTCTTTTGAAGTGCTCGCCTCAAGCGGAACAATCCGGGTCAGGGCTAAACTGGCAGCAAGTTCAGTGACGGTGGCGTTGTTGACCGCTTTTTTGGCGAGTGGATGGTACTACATCCACAACTACATGGAAATGGGACATTTTTTCATAGGTGGATGGGACATTGCGCGGAAGATAGTCTGGTGGCAGGACCCGGGATATCGCACCCTCCGGCAACTCTACTTTTTTGGCGAATCGCTGTTTTATCCCGTTTTTTCCTCGCTCTACGGATTCTGGGATTCCATCTACTCGTCTCTATGGGCGGACGGCTATTTGAGCGCCTACAACCGGCCCCCATGGAATTACCCGCTCATGATAACGGGGATGTGGCTGGCGCTTTTCCCTTCAGCGGGGATTCTCGTCGGCATCGGGGCGGCGCTGCGGATGGCTGCGGGAAAGTTGCGGCGTATTCTTCTGATGTCGGCAGGAAGTGTTCTACTCTATCTTTCCGCAATCTTGTACATATTTATAACCGTCCCTTTCTTAAGCTCCGCCAAGGCAAGCTACGCGCTGGGCCTTCTTCCCTGCTTTGCGCTGCTTGCCGCCGCCGGATTTGATGTCCTGACTAAAAACAGATATCTGGAAGCGGCTTCCCAAGCTCTTTTTGCCTGCTGGGCGATCGGCTCGTATCTTTGCTGCTTCGCGCTATAGCGTCGCGTCTCTTATTTTGCATGACGATCCCGCCCTTGCCCACGGCAGGCGCGTCTTACAGTCTGTTTAGCTTCAGAAGGCGCAACACGAGGAAAATCATGACCACGGCAAAAAAGACGGCAAACGACGCGAAACCCGATACTTAACGGCGCTGTTTACAAAAGTCGCGGGTTGATGCATGCAACGTGAAAAATAAAAGCGACCTCTTTAAAATGATATAGAGAAAACCATGTTCGAAATATTTGTTCAACACACCTTATCGATCCTCTCCACCGTCATCTGGTGGCTGCTGATTACGGGCATCGGACTGCTCTGCCTGGGGCGCTTATCCATACCCATAACCTCGCGGTGCGAGATGCTTTTCGTTTCTTTCGGAATTGGGCTGGTCATTGTCGGACACTCGGTGTTTCTTTTCGGCGTTGCCGACGCGCTACAGCCCTTTTGGATTGCATGCATGCTTTCATTTCTGGCGATCCTGGCGCTCAGTGGGTGGCTGCGGCTGCCCGCAGTCATACTTCCCCTGTCTGCGACGCCTTTGAACCAAACGTCGGGCCCCGGTGTTCAACGTTTTACACGCGACTCACCGGGAATCCATTCCGGCCGCGGAAATTCAGTGGAACGTGTCGCTGGGATTGCGCTCTCGCTTTTGCTCGCTGCGGCTTTTCTGTTGACTGTAACGCCTGAGTCGGGAAAGGATGCGCTCATCTATCACCTTGCCGTGCCGAAGCTTTTTCTTCAGCATGGCGGGTTTTACACAATCCCCGGAAATATCTTTGCCGATTATCCACTTCTGGCAGAGATGCACTACCTTCTTGCCCTTTTCGTCGGAAACGACATTACGGCAAAGACGATGAATTACGTTGTATTAATCGAAATACTTGCCGCAATTTACCTTATATCCCGCAATCTGGCCAAAAATCATGCTGTTCCAGCCCTGAGCATGCTGGTATTTTTGTCCATCCCGTCCGTTTTTGCCGTTTCGCATACCGCCTACAACGACCTTTTTGTCGCATTTTTTACTCTTGGGGCCTTTTACGCTTTTCTGCGCTGGTCGGAGGGAGGCCTGAACGGCTGGCTTGTTCTCTCCGGTATTTTCACCGGGGGGGCCATCGCCTGCAAGTACACGGCGTTGCTGATCATTCCACTGGGGTGTCTTGGCATTCTGTTTTTTGCATACAGGGACAAACGAACCGTTTGCGTAACCTTGAAGACGCTTCTCGTATTCGGGGCGACGGCTTTCGTATCGGGAAGCGCGTTTTACCTGAAAAACTGGCTCGTTACAGGCAATCCGTTTCATCCTTTCCTCTACGCCGTCTTCGGCGGCCGGGGATGGGATGCCGACCAGGCCAGACTCTACGACATTATGGTGCAGAGTCTCGGCATGGGAAGGGAACTGATGGATTATATTCTGCTTCCCTTTAACCTGAGCTTCCGGGCAAAAATGGACAGCATCGCCTTCGACGGCTCCATAGGGCCGGTCTTTTTCCTCGTCCTCCCCTTTCTTGCCTTCATCCGCCGCGAAACATCCATCTTGCTGATTGTTTTCTTTTCGTTCTTTTCCTTTCTGTTCTGGGCATCATCGGCCCAGCAGATACGCTACCTCATCCATTTATTCCCGCTTCTGGCGATTCTCGTCGGCGCGACAGTTTCCCGCGTCCGGGACCGGAAGATCGTTTATCCCCTGTTGCTGCTTATGATCGGTGGAGGCATCGCCTTCAACTGCCTTCCTATCGCCCGGGATTTCATCAGGACGTCCCCGCTCAAGGTGGCAGTCGGCCTTGAATCCCGCGAAGATTTTCTCTCCCGGATGGTTCCAGTCTATCCTATGTACCGATTCGCCAACGAAAACCTCCCCGCCGACGCAAAGATCTTTCTCATTTACATGAAGAATCACACCTTTTTCTGCAAACGCGACTGCTACAGCGACGCGATGTTCGAGACCCATACGATCGAAAAAATCCTCCGTCATTTTTCAACGCCGGAGGACGTCGCCGCGGCCCTGAGAAAGGACGGCTTCACCCATCTGATGTACGATAAACGATACCTCGCAGGGCCTGTGAGCCCGCTTTCAGCGAAAGAGCAGGGGCTGTTTTTGCGTTTTCAGAAACAATGCCTGTCCGTTGTCGCCGCAAGAGGCCCCTGGCATCTGAGCGCCATTTGCCGATAACTTTAGAGCCAATTGCAAAAGTCCTTCTTCGTCATTCCGGCAAAAGCCGGAAAACGAAGTTTAATGTTGATGAACTCGTCAAAAGTCGATTTTGTCCCCTTTTGTCATTCCGTGCTTGACACGGAATCCAGTGAATTTAGTCACTTATGGATTCCGGCTTTCGCCGGAATGACGGTTTTTGGACTTTTGACGAAAGCATCAATGTTCTCGTAAAAAGTCGTCACACCGGTGAAAGCGAAGCTTCATGTTCATAATCCAGTCTTTTCAGTCCATTCCGGGCTGGCCTTGACAGGAGCTTTGCTCAACCGGACGGGACTTGCGCAAAGAGCAGATTCCATTGTTCTGCCGGGGCGCCAGGAACTTGTATGGAGCAGCCAGCACGACTACCGCATTGATGGGATCATGCTTGCAAATTGTCAAGTTCTTCCTGACAGATGTCTTTCCCTCGCAGTCCCCTTTTTCTTCGCTTGACAAAAGAATAGTCTCTTTGTAGATTAGTGTCAGGAGGTGGCGCTATGGCAACGACGACCGTACGAATTCCTGAAGACAAACGAGATATGCTGAAAATTGTGGCGAGCATAGAAAAAAAGGATATGCAGATGATCCTTTCGGAACTCATTGACGAATACCTGGAACGGCACAAAGAGACGCTGGAAATTCTTTCCAATCCTCAATGGGTAGATACAATACAAGAAGGGCTGAGGGCATCGGAAAGGGGTGAGGCGATTCGATGGCGAGACAAGAAAGCTGGAATATTTTCCTGACCAAACCGGCTGAAAAGGATTACGACCATGTGACCGGCGAACTGCAGGAACAGTTTGATCATTGCTTTGCAGCTCTGGAAGACAATCCCCTGTACGGGACAAATATAAGACCGCTAACCGGATCACTCAAGGGAATGTTTCGTTACAGAACCGGCGATTGGCGGATTATTTACCGGCCGCTACGAAACAAAAGGATAGTTGAAATCATTGCCATTTTACCAAGAGGGGATGCTTATAAATAGAGTAGATGGGGTCAGGTCTTGCGTGCGGACGGGCAAGGTCGCGCAATCAAGCGGGTGAAAGTCCTGTCCCGGTTCTTGGATGTTCAATCAGTTCCCTGGTTAAATCAAATGATTTGATATAGCTGCTTTTGTCATTTTTCCTGAACCAGTTTAAATCCTCTTCAGCCTTCTTCACAATGATAATTCTATACATCGGCGAAGGCCTTCTCTAAATTGATCCCGGTCGGCCTTTTTCCCCTGGCTCTTGCAGCATGCGATTCGAACAAGGAGGTCAGCGCATCCTTGTCGCTCAGCAGGCGAAGGGTTTCCTTTATGTGCGACCATTCACTTTCATCAAGGATAACGACAGCCCCGGTAATTTTTCATGACTATGGTATTACACAAAATAGTATTACATTGTAAATAAATCCCGAAGAAATAATCAGGGACGCCGTTCGGCAACGGAAGTGCGTTCCCCTTGCGGTTTCAAACGGAGCCATGGCGCCTCTTTTACTTTCGCAGTCGATACGCTGAGGGAGCGCATCTTATCCTGGAGCGCAGATGCTGCCCCGCAAATTGCCCGGCGATTCATCTTTTAGATATCGTAGTGCAGACGGAGCGCCGCCTTTACTTTTGCCATCAATTCAGCGGGCAGGCTGCCGACTAATTGCACCAACCGGACCTTGTCAACGGCTCTTGTCTGGTTGACCATAACTTTGGAGAGGCTGGTCAAACTTGATGTCCCCGCTGGAATTTCGACTTCAAATGAGTAAACGCGGGTCACGTTGGAAGTGATGGGAGCGATGGATACGATTGGGGAATGTTCATTGTTGATATCATTGGAAACCACGACGGCAGGGCGGACTTTCCTGACTTCAGCGCCCACTGAAGGGTCGAAATTGACCCGGAATACGTCTCCCTGTTTAATCGATTCCATCGGCAATGGCTCCTTCCAGATCGGCGCTTATCCGTTTGATCTCCTGGCCTGCTTCACGGTATTCAGCCGCAAGCCTCAGGTTGCGTCTTTTCGTGAGGGCGTCGCGGATTGCCTCGCTGATAAAGCGGCTTCTCCCTCTGGATTCAACCTCTTCAGTGAGCTCCTGGTAGGTTTCCCTGGGCAGACTCATATTGATTCTAACAACATTCATAATGCACCTCATTCGTGTGTTTTCGTTTGATGAATAAAATAAAACATTTTTATTGTCAACTTTTTCGTGACAAGTCTCTTGTAAATTCGCGCAAAAAGATTGTGTCCGGAATAACAAACGAAAGTGGCAAGGCAAGACCTGACCCCACATTACAATATCCATTTCCTTCTTCGGGATAATTTGCTAAACGATTCCAGCGATTGAGATCAATAGGTCTAACACATTTTTTAGAGGGGGAGAAGTTATGAGAAAACTTGCCGCAATCAGGAAGGTTGACGAGATACGGCCGATCGAGGGCGCCGATGCGATTGAGCTTGCCGTCTTCGGCGGCTGGCAGGTGGTCGTCAGAAAGGCGCAGGAAATAAGGCCGGGCATGGCCGTCGTCTATTGCGAGATCGATTCTGTCTTTCCCGAGGAAAAGCGCTATGAATTCCTGCGCCAGGACAAGTTTCGCCTGAGGAGCAAGAAGTTTCGCGGCGCCCTGTCGCAGGGGGTAGTTTTCAGGATCGACGAGGCGCTGCCGCCCGGCAGGTATGAAGATGGCGACGATGTTACTGAAATTCTTGGCATCACTCTCTATGAACCGCCGATACCCGCGGCCATCGCGGGCGATATCGCTGCCCCCTATCCGGGGCATGTCCCGAAAACAGACGAGGAGCGGGCGCAAAATCTCGATCTCGCCGCCTTCTCCGGGATTCCCTTTTTTGTCACGGAAAAGCTCGACGGCACATCGGCGTCATTCATCCTCGACGAGGCGGGTTTTCACGTCTGCGGCAGGAACTGGGAGTTTCGGAACACGCCCGGCCAGACCTTCTGCAAGCTTGCCGCCGATTATGACGTCGAGGCGCGGCTGCGCGACTTCCATGACCGGACGGGGAGCTATCTCGCGCTGCAGGGCGAGGTCGTCGGCAACGGCATCCAGTCCAACACTTACGCCTTGAAAGGACAGGATATCTTTATTTTCAACATCTTCGACATTGGCCGACAGCGCTGGTTATCCGCCCGCGCCTACCGCGCCCTGCTCGACGACTTCGGCCTCAAAGGGGTTCCCATTGTCGAAGAGAGTCTTTCGATCGACGGCCTTGACCACGCCCAACTGCTCGCCTTTGCCGAAGGCAGGTCGCTCCTCAACCCGCAGGCTGAGCGCGAGGGGGTGGTTTTCCGTTCCGTTTCCGTAACGGAGTCCGGTCAGGGGAAAATATCCTTCAAGGCGATCTCCAACCGCTACCTGCTGAAGCACGGCGGATGAAAATTCGATAATTATGCATCCGTTGTGACCCCGTATCCGGATTTTATGATCATGAAGCTCCGCTTTGTGAACATGAAGCTTCGCTTTCATCGTTCGTTGTGCCCGCCCGGGCATGGAGGTTTATATAAAGCCGCACACCCCTGTTATGACAGTACGGCTTCAGATAAATACCTGCTACTCGATGACCGCGCCACGAGCGCCGGAGGTGACGACCCGGCGGTAACGGTTCAGGTAGGGACTGTCAACCTGCTGCATATACGGTTTCCATAACCCGCGGCGGCGCTCCAGTTCCTTTTCATCAACGAGGAGATCGAGTTTCTTGGACGGGATGTCCACGAGGACCATATCTCCCTCTTCCACCAGCGCAATGGGGCCGCCGGCAGCGGCCTCCGGCGAGACATGGCCGATCGAGGCCCCCCGGCTGGCGCCGCTGAAGCGGCCGTCGGTGATAAGCGCCACGGTCTTGTCCATCCCCATCCCGGCAAGAGCGGAGGTGGGGCTCAACATCTCGCGCATGCCGGGGCCGCCTTTGGGCCCTTCGTAGCGGATGACAACAACATCGCCTTCCCTGATTTCCTTTGCCTGAATGGCTGCGTAAGCCTCCTCTTCGGAATTGAAGACGCGGGCAGGGCCCCTGTGGACGAGCATCTCCTCGGCCACGGCCGACTGCTTGACGATGGCGCCCTCAGGGGCAAGCGATCCCTTCAGCACAGCCAGCCCTCCTTGGGCATGGTAGGGGTTGGAAAGAGGACGGATGACGGTTTCATCCTTCACCGCTGCATCGGCAAGGTTTTCCTTCACCGTTTTCCCCGATGCGGTGATGAGGCCTGTCTTGATCAGCCCCCCCTCGACCAGGCGCGCCATGACCGCATGCACTCCCCCGGCCCGGTAAAGGTCCTGGATATGATGATTTCCCCCGGGGCTCATGTTGCACAGATGGGGGACTTTTTCCCCGATGGCATTGAAAAGCTCGATGGGGAGTTCCAGGCCTGCCGCATGGGCAATCGCGGGAAGGTGCAGGGTGGTGTTGGTGGAACCGCCCAAGGCCAGATCGACGGCGATCGCATTTTCAAATGCCTCCCGGCTCAAAATATCGCGGGGCAGGATCTTCTTATCCAGAAGTTCCATGATTTTCAGCCCCGCTTCTTTTGCCAGCCTCTCCCTCTCCGAATAAACGGCGGGGATCGTGCCGTTTCCAGGCAGGCCGAGCCCCAGCGCCTCGATCATGCAGTTCATCGTATTGGCGGTGAACATCCCGGCACAGGAGCCGTAGGTCGGGCAGGCGACGTTTTCTATCTCAATGAGTTCCTCTTCGGCAAGCGTTCCCGCCATCACCTTTCCCACCGACTCGAACACGGTGGAAAGATCAATGTCCTGCCCTTTATGAACGCCAGCCAGCATGGGGCCGCCGCTGATAACGATTGCCGGAATGTTGAGCGACGCCGCGGCCATTGCCATGCCGGGAATAATCTTGTCGCAGTTTGTCACCAGAACCAGTGCGTCAAAGGCATGAGCCTGGGTCATGATCTCGATTGAATCCATGATCAGTTCCCGACTCGGAAGCGAAAACTTCATCCCCGGATGGTTCATGGCGATGCCGTCGCAGACGCCGATTACGGGAAACTCTATCGGCAGTCCACCGGCCGCATTCACGCCGGCCTTGACCGCGTCTGTTATTGTCCGTAAATGGACATGTCCGGGGATAATGGCGTTATACGAATTGACAACCCCTATCCAGGGCCGTCTGATTTCTTTATCCGTGAAACCTGAGGCCTTCATCAACGACCGGTGCGGCGCCCGGTCTATTCCGTTTTTTGCCTTGTCGCTTCTCATGTCAATCCTCCTTAAGTTAGAGCTTGTCGGCTGTGTGCGTATTTCAACGCCGATAAACAACCGTGACGTTTTCTGTCTATACAAGCATCGCATTTTTTTCAAGAAATTTTTACCGGAGAATTTTCGACGGACAAGCGCCGAAAAAATCCAACATCTGTCCTTTCAGACAATGGAAGCGGGCGCCATTTTTCCGTTATCGTCGTCGGCGTTTTTGTGATATAGGGCGGCCAAAATAGTCAAGGAGATGTTTCATGTTTGAAATTACCATAAAAAAGAGCTTTGCAGCCGCCCATCAACTGCTCGATATCGGCGGGAAATGCGAAGAGCTGCACGGTCACAACTTTACCGTTGAGGTTTCGGCGGGAGGGGAAAAGCTCAACGACGAGGGTCTCCTGCTCGATTTCCGCCAGTTGAAAAAATGGACCAACGAACTGCTGGAAGAACTCGACCATAAATATCTGAATGACCTGCCTTTTTTTAAAGACATGAACCCGTCGTCGGAAAATATCGCCCGCTTCATGTTTGAAAGATTGTCCGAAAAAACAAAAACCCTTCATACACCCATCACCCGCGTGACTGTCTGGGAATCGGAGGACGCACGGGTATCATACAGCCTATGATAGACATACAGAACCTGAAAGACGACCGCAACGTCAACATCCAGAAGGTGGGTGTCAAGGGACTAAAATACCCGATAACCGTCCTCGACAAGGCCCGCAAAACCCAGCAGGTCAACGCGACCATCAGCATGTACGTGAGCCTTCTGCACCACTTCAAGGGGACCCACATGAGCCGCTTTGTCGAGGTGCTCAACGAAATCAGGGAACAGGTCAACATCCGTACCTTTCATGGCATCCTGGAAAAGATACGGACGAAGCTTCACGCTGAGTCGGCCCATATCGAAATCGAATTCACCTATTTCATCGAAAAAACGGCGCCCCGTTCGGGGGCAAAAAGTATGATGGACTACCGCTGCCGCTTTATCGGCGTCTGCGACAACACGGGGATGGATTTTATCGTCGGGGTGGATGTTCCGGTGACAACGGTCTGCCCCTGTTCCCGGGCGATAAGCCTCGTCGGCGCCCACAATCAGCGAAGTATTGTCACGGTGCTGGTGCGCTTCCAGAAATTCTTCTGGATCGAAGATCTCATCAAACTGATTGAATCCTCCGCCAGCAGCGAGGTTTATTCGCTGCTCAAGAGGGTGGATGAAAAATACGTCACCGAACAGGGCTACAATAACCCGATGTTTGTCGAGGACGTGGTGCGCAACGTGGCCGTGCGCCTGAAAGACGACGCCAATTACGCATGGTTCAAGGTGGAGGCGGAAAACTTCGAAAGCATTCACAACCACAGCGCCTACGCGTGCGTTGAGAAGGAATGACGATGGAAAGCGCAGACGGATTCTTCAATCTTTACAATCATGGATTCATAAGAACCGCCGTCTGCCTTCCCGAAGTGCGGGTGGCCGACGTCTCCTTCAATACGGCCGAAACGATCGCCCTGGTAAAAAAGGCAGCGGCTGAAAAGGCCATTTTCGCGCTTTTCCCGGAGTTGGGAATCTCGGCTTACTCCAATGACGACCTCTTTCAGCAGGAGGCGCTCCTCGACGGGGTTCTGGCGTCGATCCGGGAAATTGCCTCTGAAACGGGCGGTCTCAACATCGTGGTCGCCGTCGGCGCCCCGCTTCGGATTGATTTCCGTCTTTTCAACGCCGGGGTTGTCATCTACCGGGGGAAAATCATCGGCGCGGCGCTGAAATCCTATCTCCCCAACTATAGGGAATTCTACGAGGTCCGGCAGTTCTGCCCCGCCGAGGAGGCGGTTTCAAAAACGATCATGCTCTGCGGACAAAAGGATGTTCCCTGCGGCGCCGACCTTATTTTTACCGTCGAAAACATTCCCCACTTCCGTCTTTTTCTGGAGATGTGCGAGGATCTCTGGGTGCCGGTTCCCCCGTCATCCTTCGCGGCGCTGGCCGGAGCGACCGTGATCGGGAATCTTTCCGCCTCGAACGCCACCATCGGGAAAGCGGAATACCGCCGCAGCCTGGCCTCGAATCAGTCTGCCCGCTGCCTTGCCGCTTATCTCTATGCGGCGGCCGGCCCCGGGGAATCGACAACCGACCTGGCCTGGGACGGCCACGCCATGATTTACGAAAATGGCAATCTGCTTGCCCAGTCGGAGCGCTTCTCCGACCACTCCCGGATCATCATCGCCGACATAGACCTGGACCGTCTCGCACAGGACCGGATGCGGCAGACAACCTTCAGCAAAAACGCCTTCACCCATAAAGATAAAGTCGCTGACTTCCGCACGATTCGAATCCAGACCGAACCGATCACGGGGCGTCTCCCCCTCCAGCGCGAATTCGGACGGTTTCCCTACATCCCGGCCAACCCGGAAAAACGCAACGAGCGCTGTTACGAAGCCTACAATATCCAGGTACAGGGGCTTTCGCAGCGGTTGAAATCCTCGGGGATTGAGAAGGTCGTGATCGGCATCTCCGGAGGGCTTGACTCCACGCACGCCCTGATCGTAGCCGCACGCACGATGGACCTCCTGAAGCTGCCCCGCACCCATGTTCTTGCCTACACCATGCCGGGATTCGCGACCTCCGACAAAACGCACAGAAACGCGCTCAAGCTGATGCAGGCGCTGGGCGTAGAGGCCAACGAAATCGACATACGACCGAGCTGCATGCAGATGCTGAAGGATATCGGCCACCCGTTCGCGGACGGGAGGGCGGTTTACGACGTGACCTTTGAAAACATCCAGGCCGGAGAGAGAACCTCGCACCTCTTTCGCATCGCCAACAACAGAAACGCGCTTGTTGTCGGCACCGGCGATCTGAGCGAACTGGCGCTCGGCTGGTGTACTTACGGGGTCGGCGACCATATTTCCCACTACAACGTCAACGCCAGCGTTCCCAAAACGCTCATCCAGCACCTGATCCGCTGGGTTGCAAAATCAGACGACTGCCCACCGGAAACATCGGCAGTCCTGCTCGACATCCTCGAGACGGGAATCAGCCCGGAGCTGATTCCCGGGGAAAAAGGCGCGCAGCCCTTCCAGAAGACCGAGGAGATCGTCGGCCCTTACGAACTCCAGGATTTCAACACCTTTTACGCGACACGGTACGGTTATCTTCCGACAAAGATCGCCTTCATGGCCTGGTGCGCCTGGAGCGACATAACGAAGGGCGACTGGCCGGACGTCCCTTCGGATAAGAGGAACCATTACTCTATCAACGAGATTCGCCACTGGCTGCACATCTTTCTGTTCCGCTTTTTTCAGACCAGCCAGTTCAAGCGCTCCTGCATTCCCAACGGCCCCAAGGTCGGCTCCGGCGGCTCGCTGTCGCCGCGTGGCGACTACCGCGCCCCCAGCGACTCGCAGGCCGCCGTCTGGCTGGAAAATGCCAGAAATATCCCGGAGAATGACGAAGAATGAAACCAAGACCCCAATACGACGATTTCAACGCGACCGAACTCTTCTGTCCGAAATGCAAACGGGCCGTTCCGGTCAGAAAGCGTCTGCTGCTGATCCTGCCGGAAGGCGACAAGTACGACTACTACTGCCCCTACTGCGGCACCTCCGTCGGGGAAAAACTCGTCACCGAGCGCGACAAGCCCTTTTCGCTGCTCCGATAAATAAAGAAAGGGCGGGAACCATCCCGCCCTTTCTTTATTACAAACCATCAAAAAACATCTCAATCTTCCTGAAGCTCCGGAATATTGGCGTAGAAGTCCAGCGACTCCGGATTTTTCAGCGCGTCTTTGTTGGTGACCGCCTTCCCCTCGAGCATCTTCTTGACGGAAAGTTCAACCTTTTTCATGTTGAGCGTGTAAGGGATGTCAGGCACGGCGATGATTTTCGCCGGGACATGGCGCGGCGAGGCATTGTCGCGGATCAGCTTTCTGATTTTGTTCTTCATCTCCTCGGTAAGCGCAATCCCGGGGGCCATCATGACAAACAGAATCACGCGGACGTCGTTCTTCCAGTTCTGCCCGACGACAACACTGTCGAGAATCCCCTCGACATTTTCCACCTGACGGTAGATCTCGGCCGTGCCGATGCGGACCCCGCCGGGATTGAGCGTGGCATCGGACCTCCCGTAGATGATCACGCCGCCCCGTTCATTGATGAGAACGTAGTCGCCGTGCCTCCAGATGCCGGGATAGACGTCAAAATAGGCGGCATGGTACTTTTTCCCCTCCGGATCATCCCAGAAGTAGATCGGCATCGAGGGGGCGGGCGCCGTGCAGACAAGCTCTCCCTGCTGGTTGACAACGTGCTTTCCATCGTCGTCGTACGCCTCCACCTTCATCCCCAGCCCGCGGCACTGAAGCTCGCCGGAATAGACGGGCCCAATCGGATTGCCAAGGGCGAAGCAGCCGTTGATGTCTGACCCGCCGGAAATGGAGGAGAGCTGCAAATCGCCCTTGATCTCCCGGTAGATGAACTCAAAACCCTCTTCGGACAAGGGCGACCCGGTCGAAAGAATCGTCTTGAGCGAGGAAAGATCGTACTCCTTCCCCGGCAGCGCCTTCTCGTTGATCAGGGCGGCGATGTATCCGGCGCTCGTTCCGAAAACAGTGACTTTCTCCTCCTCGGCCATTTTCCAGAGGGCGCCCGGCCCCGGATGGAAGGGATTGCCGTCATAGAGCACAATCTTCGGGCCGACGGCCAGCGCGCTGACCAGCCAGTTCCACATCATCCAGCCGCAGGTGGTGAAATAAAAGATCGTGTCGTCCCTGGTCACGCTGGTATGCAGAACCATTTCCTTCATCTGGTTGATCAGGATTCCGCCGGCGCTCTGCACCATGCACTTGGGAAGACCGGTCGTCCCGGAGGTGTACATGATGTAAACCGGGTGGTTGAAGGGAAGCTGTGCAAAATCTATAGACAGCCCGCTTTCGGCAGAACGGAAATCATCGTACAGTACGGCGTTGGAAAAAGCGCTGATGTCCGGCTCTTTTTGTGTGTAGGGGACAATGACGACCTTCTCGATTGTCGGCAGCGCCTTGATGATCTCGGCCACACGGGAGAGAGAATCGAGGCTTTTGCCCTTGAAGAAGTAGCCGTTTGCCGCGAAGAGTACCTTGGGCTGAATCTGGCCGAAACGGTCCAGAACGCCCTTGATCCCAAAATCGGGCGACGACGAAGACCATACCGCCCCGATGCTTGCGGTTGCAAGCATGGCTGCCACCGTCTCAATCATGTTCGGCATGAAGCCGGCAACACGGTCGCCGGGGCCAACCCCGGATGCTTTAAGACTCTTTGCAAGCCGCGCCACTTCATCGTAAAGGGCGGCGTAGGTGATCGTCACCGGTTCATGATCCTCGCCGCGAAACACGAGGGCTGTCCGGTCATCACGAAAGCGGAGAAGATTTTCGGCAAAGTTGAGACGGGCGCCGGGAAACCAGTCCGCGCCGGGCATCTGTTTTTCGTCCGTAATCACCTTCTCGTATTTCTGCGAGGCCTTTATCCCGAGAAAATCCCAGGCAGCGCCCCAGAAATCAGAAATATTGTTGACCGACCATTCATGCAGAGTGCTGTAATCATTGAAGTCTTTGCCGTACCGCTCTTTCACGAACGCCATGAACCGGTACATGTTCGTACCCTTGATGCGTTCCTCGGACGGCTGCCATAAAAGCTTACCCATGTTGTCTCTCCTTTTTTAATTGCTGAACTATGACTCTGTTTATCTCTTCTTTTCCATTGCTTTCTTAAGTTTCTCAGCCAGGGCGCCCATACCCTCCCGGGCGCCCGGATCGGCATAAAATACAACCTGTTCCCTGGGGGCGGTTGTTCCCTCGAAATAATCGCCCAGAAGCTCGCGACTGTGAACATCCTCGTGACAGTAGGCGCAGAGGTTTTCCCAGTTGCTTCCATCCGGCGGATTGTTGTGATGATTGCCGTCTTTATGATGCACGGTAAGAAGATGCCGGTTGGAAGCGTCAAACTCTCTGCCGCAGCGGGCGCAGACCAGCCCGTGCATGGCGAGAGCTTTTTCCCGGTAATCCTCCTCGCCGGGCGCTTGCGCCGCCTTCATCTGGCGCACGATATCTTCTGCGGAACGGGATGAAGATGCCTTCTCGGGCGTCTTTTTGACAACGACATGCCCCCCTCTTTTACCGTAGGTTACTGCGGCCATCCAAAGACCTCATTTATTTTTCAGGGAATCCCAAAAAGCCCTGACTCCTTTGATAACCGCTCCGTACTTCCAAAAGGCGTTAGCAAAAGGAAGGGCGACCTGTTCCCGAAAAATCTTCTCCCTGTCCAGATAAAAATTCATGGACGAGTTGATTTTTTCTACTGTCAAAACAATATCTTCCGTTTGCCGTTCTACGGCGCCGGCAACCCTGTTCGTACGGGCCGTGATCTCTTCGAGGTTTTTCATCACAGCGGGAAGGCTCTGATTGATACTGCAAAGGGTCTCTTCGGCCTTCGCCGCCGTTTTTTTGATCTGAATCAAAAGCGGGACGGCCCAGGCAGCCAGGGCAAGAAAGGCCACGCCAATAACCAGCAGGATGATTTCCATCTTCGTCATGGCAAACTCCTTTTCGATACCACGGGATCATCCCCTAAACCTTTTTCTGCTCTTCCTTGAAGGCCTCCACGCCGGCTGTAAGGGCGTTTTTCAGACGGCTCTTGCCGTCCGTCAGTGTATCTTTGCCCTGTTCCTTCAATTCCGCGACCTTCTCTTCCACTGCGTCAACCTTCTGCTGGGTCTGCTCTTCCAGTTTTTTCAGCTTTGCCAGCGTCGCTTCGTAGGCCTTCCTGCTTTTCTCGACGGCAATTTCGTATTCGTCCTTTGCCCTGGAAAGAAGCTCGTCCGTCTTTCTGCTTATATCCTCGCGCGTCTCTCTTCCGCTTTTTGGCGCATAAATAATCCCCACCAGGGCGCCCAAAAAACCACCGATAACAATACCCGCAATCAAATCACCGCGATTACTCATGGTTGCACCTCCATTATCGTTTTTTTATCGAAATGACCCGTCGTTTATATAATAGATTGGGGAAGATAGTCAAAAATTAAGATAAAAAAAGGCTGGAACAATGTCCCAGCCTTTTTGAGCGTGATACAGAATTACTTTGTTGCCGGAGCTGCTGCGGGGGTAGCCGGAGCTGCCGGGGCTGCTTCGGGGGTAGCCGGAGCCGGAGCCGGAGCCGGGGCTGCTGTCTCCGCGGGTTTCGGCTCTTCTTTCTTGCTGCAGCCTACAACCGCGAAGGAAATCGTTGCCAGAAATAAAATAGAAATAATCATTGCAATTGCCTTCTTCATTTAATGTCTCCTCCTTTCGTAGAATGTGATCCTGCAAGTCATCAAAACAATCACTGCAAGTTGGCGGCTATTTACTCTTTTTTTTCAGCTTGTCAAGAGAATTTTATCAAGATATAAGAAGCAGGGTATAAGGAGATCAGGTTATGATTCTTGGCATAGACGTAGGCGGAACGCACACCGATGCAGCGCTGATCGATGGCTGCCGGGTTGTTAAGAAGGCTAAGGTCCCCACGGACAATGACAGCATCCTTCTTTCCCTGCTGGAGGTCACAAAAGAAATCATCGACAACTCCGTAATCCCTCTACTCGAGCGGGTTGTCCTGAGCACGACAATCTCCACCAACGCGATCGTGCAAAATAAGATAGAGCGCGTCGGCATGTTGATTTCAAGCGGTCCGGGCGTCTCTTTCGATTCACTGAATGTCTGCCCGGACACCCATTTTCTGTCGGGTTCCATCAATCACCGCGGCAAGGAGATGGAGACGTTGAACGCAGAAGAGGCAAAAAGGGCTCTTGCGCATTTGACTTCCAGTGGAATCAAAAATATTGGAATCGTTGGAAAGTTCTCGATCCGCAATCCCAAACATGAGTTTGAGCTCATGGAACTTGCCCGCAACCAGGCGGATCACGTCACCATCGGCCACAACATGTCCGGACGGCTTAATTTTCCCAGACGCATCTCCACAACCTTTCTCAACGAGGCGGTCTGGCGAATCTACCGGGAGTTTGTCCACAATGTCTCCGATTTTATCAGCAGACGGGGAGTGAACGTCCCCATCTACATACTGAAAGCGGACGGCGGCGTCATGGAACTTTCCGGCTCCGCCGAATTTCCGGTGCAGACAATACTATCCGGGCCGGCGGCCAGCATCATGGGAATCATGGCAACAACGCGCTGTAAAACGGACTCCTTCGCCCTTGACATCGGAGGCACAACCACCGATATTTCCGTATTTGCCGAGGGGGTTCCCCTGCTCGAACCCTTTGGCGTTACCATAGAAAATAAAAAAACATTGATCCGGGGATTGCGCACCCGCTCAATCGGTGTCGGCGGCGATAGCGTCGTCCGCATGGAAAAAGGCGCACTCGCAATCGGCCCTGACCGCGAGGGACCGGCAGCGGGACTGGGCGGATTGTTTCCCACGCCAACCGATGCGATGATCGTTCTCGGCCTGACAACCATCGGGGATTTTCAGAAGGCCTGCAACGCACTCGCACCTTTGGCCGAATCGCTCTGTTGCGGGGTAAAGGATGCGGCCATGAAGATATATACGGAAACCTGCCGGAAAATTGCCTCGGCGTCGGTTGAGTTTCTCAATGAAATCAACGACGCCCCTGTTTATACGATTCATGAGATGCTCGACAACCGGAAGCTTGAACCGGAAAATCTCTTCGCTGTCGGCGGCCCGGCGAGGGAAATGGCCGGGGAGATCGCCAGACTGCTAAAAACGGAATTTGACATACCGTGCGATCCGCAAATCCCCGTCAATTACGAAATAGCCAATGCGATCGGGGCGGCGCTTTCCCGGACAACCGCGGAGCTGACCGTCCTTGCGGATACGGAAAGACGCCTTCTGACGATTGCGGAAGAAGGCTCGCAATCCCCGATTCCCGCCACGTTTACCCTTGCGCAAACCGCCGGGGTCTGCCGTGAACGATTGAGGGCCCGTATGGTTAACACGGACAATTTTAACGTGGAGCCGGAGATTGAGATTGTCGAATCCCAGGAATTCAACATTGTCGATGAATTTTACACAGTCGGCAGGAACATCCGGGTAAAGGGACAGATTAAGCCGGGGATTATTAAAGAATGCCGATAGAGAGGCCGCAAAAGTCAGGGGTTCATGGTCAATGACAACAAAAAAGCTGAAAAAAACCGGTTTGATATTCTTTCCCGCCTTCGACTGGGCGATATCTCCCACCCACCCGGAGAGGGAGGAGCGCCTGCTCTACACGCAGGATCAGGTCTTCGAGGAAGGGCTTTTGGATTTTGACAACATCCGCGAATACAAACCGGAAGTAGCCGCAGCCGAAGACATCAACCGAGCCCACATCTGCGTGCCCGATGCCGGGTCCGTCGTTACCGAATCCCATCTTATTTCGGCCGGAGGGGCCATCACAGCGGCAAGGAAGGTTCTTTCCGGGGAGGTTGACAACGCCTTCGCCCTTGTCAGACCGCCCGGCCATCATGCCATGCTCGTCGTTCATGGGGCCAGGGGTTTCTGCAACGTGAATATCGAAGCCATCATGATCGAGTACATTCGCCGCCATTACGGCCACAAAAGAATCGCCGTCGTGGATACCGACTGCCATCACGGAGACGGAACCCAGGATATCTTCTGGAACGACCCTGATACCCTCTGCATCTCCATGCACCAGGATGGGCGGACGCTTTATCCGGGCACAGGATTCATCAACGACTTCGGCGGCCCCAACGCCCTCGGTGCGACCATCAACATCCCGCTCCCGCCCGAAACCGGCGACGAGGGCTATCTGAGCGTTGTCGAACGGGTCGTTCTGCCGATACTGGACGCGTTCAAACCCGATATCGTCATCAACTCGGCCGGTCAGGACAACCACTACTCCGACCCGTTGACCAACATGCTGGTTTCCGCGCAGGGATACGCCAGACTCAACGAATTGCTCGCCCCCGACATCGCCGTTCTTGAGGGGGGCTATTCGATTGAACGGGCTCTTCCCTACACCAATGTCGGGATCATCCTCGCAATGGCCGGGCTCGATTACAGCCATGTCCGGGAACCCGATTACAATCCGGAAAAACTCCGTCAAAGCTCCTCCGTCACCAGGGCAATAGACGGGGAAATCGATGAGATACTGGATCTCTGGAAACACCGGCACAGCATGAAAAAAAAGGTCGCCGGCGATGCACGTTACTTCAAACGCAAAAAATCCATTTATTACGACACCGACAACATCCGGGAGACACAGACCGAGACGGTGCGCATCTGTGATGACTGCGGCGGAATGGTGATGATCGAATCCTTTGCCAGCACCGGCAACAACATCTTTGCCGTTGTTCTTCCCCCCCGCTGCTGTCCGGAGTGCCGGGCGGAGGGAGAGGAATTTTACGCCTGCACCGATCACGGCAGGTACAACCACATCTATTTTCAGGACAGAGACAGGGGAATTTTCCTGTCTAAATAAAAAACAAAGGAGTGATTCATGGCAGACGCGATTGACGAAAAAACAAAAGAAACAGCAAAGAAGCTTTTTGATGGCGGTGCGAAACTTGAGCCGTCGTACCTCATCTGGAAGGCCTTCGACAAGGACCTGGCCAAGGATTTTTCCCGTTTTATTACCGGAAATCTCTACTCGCGGACGGTGCTGACCCCGCAGGAACGGCAGATGGCGGCATGCGCAATCCTTGCCTCAATCCGCGCGGGTGAGGAATTGAAGCTTCACGTCAACGCCGCGCTCAATGTCGGCTGCGACCCCAAAAAGCTTGCGGAAGTCTTCTTCCAGGTGGCCACCTACGCGGGGATGCCCGCCGTCAATGAAGCGCTGGCGGTCTTCCGGTCTGTCCTCGTCGAGCGGGGAGAGTGGCCGGTGTAGAAAAAAGGGTGTTACTCGCCGCGGAAAACCGGTTTTCGCTTTTCCGCGAAGGCGGCAAGCGCCTCCATGCGGTCTTTGGTCGGAATCGTCACATCATACGCCTTCGACTCAAGGGGCAGGCCCACCCCCAGGGATGCCTCCATCCCGTAATTTACCGCGAACTTCGCCTGGGCAACCCCGATCGGGCCGTTTTTGGCTATCTCCCGCGCCATTTCCAGAGAGGCCGCCATCAGTTCCTCCGGCTCGACAACCTTGTTGACAAGCCCTATCTGGAGGGCGGTCTGCGCATCGATCCTGCGTGCGGTAAAGAGAAGCTCCTTGGCTTTGGCGATTCCCACGATTCTGGGCAGCCGCTGGGTGCCTCCGCCGCCCGGGATAATGCCAAGGCTGGTTTCGGTAAGCCCCATGATGACGCTGGAAGAGGCGATCCGGATATCGCAGGCAAGGGCAATCTCCGTGCCGCCGCCAAAGGCGTAGCCGTTGATTGCGGCGATAACCGGCACGCGCACCTGCTCGACCGCGGTAAAGGTGTTTCGGATCGTGAAGATGAAGCGGCGCACCTGATCGTCGCTCAGCGTCCGGCGCTCCTTCAGATCGGCGCCGGTTGAAAACGATGATTTCTTCGGGTCGTCGCCCGCCGCGCCGGTGATAATGATGCAGCGGAGCGCCATGTCAAAGTTGGCCTCACGGATGACGTCCGAAAGTTCAGCCAGCAGGTCAAAGTTGAAGCAGTTCATCGCCTCGGGGCGATTGAGTGTGAGGATCAGGATCCCTTCGTCGGTTCTTTCCTTCAATAGAACATCAGCCATTTCAATACCTTTCAATCAATTAAAATGAAGTCGCCTGGAGAAGCCGGGGCATCCGGACGCATTAATCCCCACCTTTGTACATCGATTCAATCAGATCCGCGTATTGCGCATTGATGAACTTGCGCTTGACCTTCATGGTTGGCGTTACCTCGCCGTCTTCGGTATAGAGCTTCTTGTCGAGGATCCGGAACTTGCGGATATTTTCAACCCGGGCCACCTGGGCGTTCACCTTGTTGATCTCTTCCTGTATCAGACTAATCACCTCTTCCGTGTGCGTCAGGCTGGCAAATGTGGTGAATTGAACCTTCATATCCTGGGCGTACTTGACAACATTTTCCTCGTCGATCACGATGATGGCGCTGACAAACTTGCGTTTGTCGCCGATGACCACCGCGTCATTGATATAGGGCGAGAATTTAAGCAGGTTTTCAATGAACTGCGGGGCGATGTTCTTGCCGCCGGCGGTGATGATCAGATCCTTCTTGCGGTCGGTGATCTTCAGGAAACCTTCCGCGTCGATCTCGCCGACATCCCCCGTATGCATCCATCCGTCCTGCAGGGCCTCGCGGGTTGTCTCCTCATCCTTGAAATAGCCCTTGAATATTCCCTTGTGGCGGACAAGAATTTCACCGTCTTCGGCTATCTTGACATCTGTTTCGGGAAGGGCCCTGCCGACCGTCCCGATCTTGAAGTGTTTCTCTTCGGACATGTGGGTGATGCCGGTGGTTTCCGTCATCCCGTACCCTTCCCGGATCGGGATGCCGATGCTCTGGAAATATTTCAATATGCTTGCGGATATTGGCGCGGCCCCGGAAAAACCGATCTTGACCCGGTCAAAACCGAGCCGCTCCTTGAGTTTTCTGAATGTGACGAAATAGGCAAGCTGGTAGGCCAGATACAGCCCCAGGGGAACCGGCCTGCCGGCAAGTTTGTCGTTGTTGTACCGCTCGCCGATCTTGATCGATACGCCGTAAACAAACTGCTTGAACGGGGTGGCGTCCTTCATCTTCAGGACAATGCCAGAGTAGTACTTTTCCCAGATTCTCGGCACCGCGTGGAACAGCGTTGGCGAGACGTCCTTCATGTCCGCCATGACAGTGTCGGTGTTCTCGGTGAAATTCACCGTATGACCGACCGTCATGTGGACCATCATGTCGAAAATCTGTTCGTACACATGATTCAACGGCAGAAACGAGATCGTCTCATCCTCGGGATGCCCCTGGGTAACGATCGTGGCCTTCTCACCGACCCAGAGATACCCTTCCTGGCAGAGCATGGCGCCCTTGGGGGGACCGGTCGTTCCGGATGTGTAAATAATTCCGGCGATGTCCTCACCCTTTCCCTGGGCGACAAGCTCATCGAAAAGTTTCGGCTCCTCTTGATCGGTCTTCTCACCGAGCGCGAGCAACTCGTCAAAGCTCATCACCATCGGGTCATGGAAATCGCGCAGCCCCTCCATATCCCACACGATCAGCTTCTTCAGGGCAGGGGTGTTCTGACGAAAGGTCAACGCCTTGTCGAGCTGTTCCTCGTCTTCACAGAGATAGACCACCGAATCGGAATGGCCCACCACGTACTCGCACTCCTTGACCGGGTTGGTCGTGTAAACGCCGACAAAAGTGCCGCCCGCAGCCATTGCCCCAAAGGCGCAGTAGAGCCATTCCGGCTTGTTTTCACCGATGATCGAGACGTGATCATTCTTCCGCACGCCCAGTTTGTGGAGCCCCAAAGCCACATAGCGGACCTTCCGCAGATATTCCGACCAGTGAACATCCCGCCAGATGCCGAAATCCTTGTATCTCAGCGCAACCCGTTCGGGCTGTTTTTCCGTCATCCTGATCAAGGCCTTGGGCATTGTATCTATAAGCATGCCTTTTTTCTCCCCGTTGGCATAGTATTGTCGCCTCTGCTGCCCTCCCCGGTCGGGGAGAGAAAATCGTGAGAGGTTTTTTAATCTTGAGCTTTGACGGCTCTTACGTCTCTACCGGAAACGCACCTTGCGGCGATACCGTTTATAGCCCTTCACCGAAACCTCTTTGGCAATCCCGAGGTAGAACTCCTTGACGTCCTCATCCTCGCGGAGCGCCTCCGGCTTGTCGGCGCGGACAATCCGTCCGTTTTCCATCAGAAAGGCAAAATTGGAATATTTAAGCGCCATGTTGACATTCTGCTCGACAACCAGAATCGTCACCCCTTCTTCCCGGTTTATATTGGAGATGATTGTGAATATCTCCTTCGTCAGAAGAGGCGAAAGACCAAGGGAGGGCTCGTCAAGCATGAGCAGCCTGGGTCGGCTCATCAGGGCCCTTCCGATTGCAAGCATCTGCTGCTCGCCGCCGCTTAGATGGCCTGCTTCCTGATCGTGCCTTTTTTTGAGGATCGGAAAATAAGTGAATATCCTTTCGACGTCGTCGTTTATCCCCTTGCGATCCCTTCTGGTATAGGCCCCCATCATGATGTTTTCCATGACGGAAAGCTCCGGGAAAACCTCGCGTCCCTCCGGCACGTAGCTGATGCCCATCCGGACGATCTCGTCGGTGTTTTTGCGGTCAATCCGCTCCCCGAGAAATTCGATCGTCCCCTTTTCAGGCTGCTCCTCCTTCGAGTCGTAGAGCAGCCGCATGATCGTCTTGAGCGTCGTGGTCTTGCCGGCGCCGTTTGCTCCCAGAAGGGCGACGATGTCCCCCTGCTTGACTTCGAAAGAGATGCCGTGAAGGGCCCTTATCAAATCATACCAGGTTTCGATATTGTTTACCTTCAGCATCAGCTCTCCTCCCCAAGATACGCCTTGATGACCTCAGGGTGGCTCTGGACAACTGCCGCTGTTCCTTCAACAATTTTCTGTCCCTGATTAACCGCCAGTATGCGGTCGGAAATGCCCATGATCATCTTCATATCGTGCTCGATCAGCAAAATGGTCACTTTATAGTCGGCCTGAATGTCCTTTATCCAGATGTTGAGGTCTTCCTTTTCCTCGGTATTCATCCCGGCTGACGGTTCATCGAGAAGAAGCACCTGCGGCTCCAGGGCCAGCGCCCTGCCCAGTTCGACAAGTTTTCTTTTTCCATAGGGAAGACTGCCCACAAAGGTGTTGCGAACGGACTGAAGATCAAGAAAGTCGATGATTCCCTCCACCAGTTCACGGTTGGCTATCTCCTCCCGTGCGGCGGAGGAGCCCCTTCCCCACATGAAGGCGCCTTTGAATATCCCCGTTTTCATGTGGAGGTGTCTTCCCAGCATCAGGTTATCCATCACCGACGCATTTCCAAAAAGCTCGATGTTCTGGAAGGTGCGGGCAACCCCCCGGCGGGCGATCCGATCCGGGGTGAGCCCCACCAGATTTTCTCCGTTGAAGACAATGCTGCCATGATTCGGCTGGTATATTCCGCTGATCATGTTGAAAATCGTGGTTTTGCCGGAACCGTTTGGCCCGATGATGGAAAAGATCGTATTCTTCTCGACGCTGAAGCTGATATCGTTGACCGCCTTCAGGCCGCCGAAGCTGATGCTTAAATTTTCTACCTTAAAATGATCCATTTCGAGGAATTTCCATGTATTGAATTCGGTATCGGTGGGTAATCACCATCTCCATGCAAAGAAGGCAGCCCCCGGGCGCATGCCGATTGCCGGGAAGCTGCCTGAAAAGTTCTCTTATTTGTTCCAGGTGGCCAGGTCGTTTTTCGTCCAGCCCTGAAGCTCGATGTAGCTGCCGTTCGGACCGCACTTCTGAATCATGACCGAATCGGTGCCCTGATGCTGTTTTTCCGACCAGGTGACAGGGGGACCAAGTGTCTGGTGACCCTTCACGGAATTCAACGCTTTGAGCAGCGACTCGGTGCTCAGGTTTCTTCCGGCCTTTTTCAGCGCGTCAACGATCGGATCGGCGAAGAGAAGTCCCGCCATATAGAAGGTGCCCCAGCGCTCCTGCGGGGCAAGCCTCTTGGCCGCCTCACGGTACTTCACCACATATTTGTTGGTGGTGGAAGTGGGGATATCGCCGAAGGCGCCGGTGATAACGCCTTCCCAGAGGCCGCCGGTGATCTTGAACATCAGCGGATAATCAGAAAGGGTATCCGAGGAAACCCACTGCGGTTTGAAGCCGACATTGGCGCTTGTCTTGAGCGCGATGGCGGCCGTCGTGGGACCGACATACATCAGAACGGTATCCGCGCCGGAATTCTTTAGACGCAGAATCTGTGAGCCCAGATCCTTTTCCGTCGGCTCCACGGAAATTTCGGCGACAAACTGCATCCTGTAAGTGGCCAGCCTGTCCTTTGCCCCGTCAAGACCATCCTTCCCATAGGCGTCGTTCTGATACAATATGGCAATCTTTTTTGATTTCAGATTTTCAACGATGTACTTCGCCAGAATGCTCGCCTCATCCTTGTAGAGAGGATAGACGGCAAACAGATAGGGATTAAGGGGCTTGATGAAGTTGTCATCGGCGGCGGAAGGTCCCACCCAGACGATTTTGTTCTGGGCAAGGTAATCCTTGACCGCCATGCCGGTGGCAGACCCAACGCCGCCGACGAAGGCGAAGACGCCCTGACGCTCGACCAGTTCCTTCACCACGGCCGATGTCTGGGCGGGATTGTACATGTCATCCCGAATGAAATACTTTATTTTCCGACCGTTGATGCCGCCTTCCTCGTTTACGATATCAAAGAGAAGCTTGCTTCCCCGGGCCACCGAACCCCAGGGCGCGGCCGGCCCGGTCTGGGGGCCCCACTGGCCGATGCGGATTTCGTTATCGTCAAACCCCGGCGGATTGGCTGCCAGGGACACGCCTGACCACGCCACCGTCGCCGCCAGTACAACCATTGCGACAAACAATTTCTTCTTGTCCATAATCTACCCTCCTCATCTGTGGTTTTCAGGATTTACCTTCTTGGACGCCCTACCTCCGCGGTTCAGTAAAATACTGAACAATATCAGTAATTTCGTGTCGCTAAACCTTTTTGACATAATGTTTTGCAAAAAGACCGCTCGGCTTTATACAGAGTACCAGGACAATGACGATGAAAGCGACAATCGGCTTCCACTCAGGCCAGATATAACCGAAATAATTTTCGATAAGCCCCATAAGTCCCCCCCCGATGATCACACCGGGAATGCTCATCAGTCCCCCAAGAACCGCTGCGGCAAAGGCGCGCAAAAAGGGCTCCATCATAAACGCGGGATCAAGCGTCGCCCGGGAGGCGAAGAACATGCCGGCAATCGCCCCGATCAAAGAGCTGAACCCCCACGCGAACGAAAAGACCCGCTCGGTCCTTATCCCCATGATTTTGGCTGCATTTTTATTCTGCTGAGTGGCCCGCATCGCGGTTCCCAGCCGGGTATATTTGAAAAAGACAAAAAGGATTAGCATGATCAGCGAAGAAACGGAAAGAACGGCGATGGACCAGTTGTTGATGATCATCCCTTTGATCGGTTCATAGGTGACGGAAGGATTGATGGGAAGGGCAAAAAACTGCTGCTCGGCGCCCCATTTCCAGCTTGCCAGCCCCATCAGAAACATCTCCGCCCCCAGCGTGATGACGATCATCCCCAGGATCGTCGGGTGTTTGGCAGGGCGCAGAAACAAAAATTCGATCAGAACGCCCATCGCTATCGAAAAGAGCATCGTGATCAAAAAGGCCATCCAGAAGGGGTAGCCGTAGAAATTGAGGATATGAAAGGCGACAAACGTGGAAAACATCGCCATCTCCCCCTGGGCAAAATTGACAACTTCCGATGTCTTGTAAATGATCACCACCGCCGTGGCGAAAAGACCATAGCAGGCGCCGATCGCCAATCCTTCCACAAAAAGCTGACCAAAGGGCATATCTACCACCTTCCCGAAAGTGTATTTCTTTCCATTATGAATGCATTCTTTAAAATGGCCAGGTCATCCAGTATTTCTTGAAGCGTATCCATATCCCGAACATCCCGAGCGGCTCGAAGATGATGATGCCGATCATGATCAGCCCGATGGCCATGCTGCTGAAATTCTCCAGGCCGACTGTGGTGAACCACTTGTCGGATATGTAGAGCATGAACTTGCCGAAATAGGGAACTTCGGCAATATTCTTGAAAAGATCGTATTGCAGATAGGTTATCAGCGTCGCGCCCATGATGCTCCCCGAGACCGTGCCGAGACCGCCGACCACGACCATGACCAAAAACATGATCGACAGAATCATGTTGAAGGTGAACGGGTCGAAGAATCCGAGAATAAAGCCGAAGAGCCCCCCGGCGATTCCCGCATAGAAGGCGCTTACTGCAAAGGCCAGCGTTTTGTAGATGGTCAGATTTACCCCGATGACCTCCGCAGCGATATCGCTGTCCCGGATTGCAACGAATGAACGACCGACGCGCGTTTTCAGGATATTGACCGCACCCACGACCATGATCACCGCAATAATGAGTATAAGGTAGTATTTCTGAAGATCATTTGTAACCGGGAGACTCAACCCAAGCTGCGGAATTCCCAGATCGAGGACGGGGGTCTTGAGCCCCATGCGCCCGCCGAAGATTTTCATGGCGCCGATGATATGCATGATCGTCAGGCCGAAACCGAGCGAGGCAATGGCCAGATAGGGACCTTCAAGCCGCAGGGCGGGCAGCCCCAGAATAAAGCCGAAAAAGGCGGCGACAAAAGCGGCAATGATGATGGCGGCGACAAAGGGGATGTGAAATGTTGACATGAGCATGGCCGTTCCATAAGCTCCTATGGCAAAAAAACCGGCATGGCCCAGGGATATCTGTCCGGTGGAACCGACAAGAATATTGAGACCGACGGCCAGTATCACATGCACCATGATAACATTCAGCAGGTATATGTAGTAGTTTGGCGCGTAAAGAGGAAAGGTGAACAGTCCCAAAAGAAGCGCCGCCGACCAGAAGAGAACCACCCCGCTCTTGAAAAGCTGAACGTCCTCATAGTACTCGCGTTTCATATCCATAAAAGACAACCCCTTGTTTGAGTATTAAGCTGCCAGAACCAGCCCGGACATCACAGAAAACAGAACACTAAACCAGAATATGAAAATCCGCAAAGATGAATCCCTGTAAAACAGCGGCATCGAGGACTCATCAAGAAATATATGCAGGCAACCACATGGCGGGCGATCCATAAACCCGCATAGAATCCAACAAGGTGATAGATTTAACAGCAACCCGGCAAAGCTGTCAAGGACTTTTTGCCGTCTGTCTTTCACACACCCCCGCATTTATCTTGACACGCCATTGCGAACCAATTATCCTTACAAAAAAAAGGAAGGCATGCCAATGAGCCGATTGCAAAAGTCCCGAAGAGAAAAGAATTTGTCATTTCAGCGAACGTGGGAATCCAGTCCTTTCAGTACTTTACAAAAATTTCTGGATTTCCGTTTACACGGGAATGACGACTTTTGCTGTTGGCTCCAATAAATGAAATATTTTATCTGCGTCATTGGAATGGTTCTGGTCATCGAAGGGCTCCCCTATATGACCTATCCGGAGTGGACAAAGGCCTGCCTTCGCAAACTCATGGAAATATCGAATGCCTCCCTGCGCGTAACGGGGCTCCTGGCCGTCTCGATCGGGCTCCTTCTTGTCTATTTTGGAACAAGGTAGTCTGATTTCTCCCTATTGCCTTTTATTCGTTGACTTTCGGGAAGCTTTCTGTTTATCTCCCGCAACTTTATCAAAGGCGGCGTCGGTAGGAATGAGACTAAATGACTTTTCGTATGACCTGCCGGAAGAACTCATCGCCCAGCAACCAGCGGCGGTCAGAGATCAATCCCGGATGATGGTTGTTGATAGAACAACACAAGAAATAAAAGTTCGCGAATTCAAGAACCTGCCGGAGTATTTCGGCGCAGGAGACGTTGTGGCGCTGAACGACTCCCGCGTCTTCCCGGCCCGCCTGATCGGCAAAAAGGAAACAGGCGCCCTGATTGAAATCCTCCTGCTGTCAAAAATGAATCCCGAAAAGGAAACGTGGAAGGCCATGCTGCGCCCGGCAAAGCGGGTGGCGCCCGGCATGACGGTTTCTTTCGCGGAGGGGTGCCTCGCCCGTTTTACGGAACGTCTGTCCGACAAACAGTGGCTGCTTGAATTCGTCGTCAATATTCCCTTTGCCGACTTTCTTGCCCGCTTCGGCAGGGCGCCGCTCCCCCCCTATATCAGGCGAAAAAAGGGGGATGGCCGATCCAGCGAGGATATGGAACGTTACCAGACCATCTACGCCAGGGAACCGGGGTCAGTGGCTGCGCCTACCGCAGGTCTCCATTTTACGGAAGATGTCCTCCTCGGTCTGAAGCGGCGGAAGGTCGAAATTGCCCCCGTTACACTGCACGTCGGTTACGGAACTTTTGTACCCATTGAAACGGAAACGGTGGAAGACCATGCCATGGAGGAAGAATTTTTTTCCGTCTCCCCGGAGACCGCCTCCACCGTCAACCAGGCAAAACGGGTCATCGCCGTCGGCACAACCTCGGCAAGAACCCTGGAATCCTGCGCCGATGAAAACGGCATCATCGCGCCCGTTTCCTCATCCACCCGTCTGTACATCTACCCCGGCTACCGATTCAAGCGCGTTGACGCACTGATTACCAATTTTCATCTGCCAAAATCGTCCCTGTTTCTTTTAGTCTGCGCCTTTGCCGGGCGGGACCTGATGATGGAGGCTTACAGCCAGGCGATTGAAAGCAAAATGCGTTTTTACAGCTATGGCGATGCCATGCTGATTATTTGACATGAAATACGAACTGACAGCCAAAGACCCCGGGTGCGACGCCCGACTCGGAAAAATAACGACGCCTCACGGGACGATAAGAACCCCTGCCTTCATGCCGGTCGGCACTCAGGGAACAGTCAAGGGGGCGCTGCCGGAGCAGGTGCGTTCGCTCGGAGCGGACATCATCCTTGGCAACACCTACCACCTCTACCTGCGCCCCGGTCATCAGTTGATCGCCGCCTTGGGCGGCCTGCACAAATTCATGAACTGGCAGGGGCCGATTCTGACCGACAGCGGCGGATTTCAGATATACAGTTTAAGCAAACTGCGCAAAATTGACGACGAAGGGGCGGTCTTTCAATCCCACATTGACGGCTCGAGACATTTTCTGACTCCTGAAAAGGCTGTGGAAATTCAGCAGGCGCTGGGAAGCGACATCATGATGTGCCTTGACGAATGCATCGCCTACCCGGCAGACCGAAAAAGAGCCCAGGAGGCGCTCGCCCGGACGGCCCAATGGGCAAGGCGCTGCCGCGATGCCCAAACCAATCGGGAGCAGGCGTTGTTTGGCATCGTTCAGGGAGGCTTCTATCCCGACCTGCGCAGACAGGGCGTCGAGGATTTACGCGCAATCGGCTTTGACGGGTATGCCGTAGGCGGCCTGAGCGTGGGCGAACCCAAAGAGGCGATGATGGAGACGCTCTCCCGGACCGTCCCCCTCCTCCCGGAAGATGCGCCCCGGTATCTCATGGGAGTTGGAACGCCCGAAGACATCGTGGAAGGGGTTTTTCACGGCATTGACATGTTCGACTGCGTGATGCCCACCCGTTCGGCACGCAATGGTTTGTTGTTTACAAACTCGGGAAAGGTTGTTATAAGAAACGCCCGTTACAGGGAGGATCATGCACCGATAGAAAGTGGATGTGATTGTTATACTTGTAGAAATTACTCTCGCGCCTACTTGCGGCATCTCTATGTCTCCGGGGAAATTCTGGCAATGGTACTCAACACCATCCATAACCTCCGGTATTATCAGAGACATATGGAAGGCATACGGGAGGCTGTCGCCAACGGAACATTTGTGAAGTTTCGTCGTGATTTTCTTTCCCGTGAAAAAAACGATGGAGAAAACGCAGCAGACAACAGGGATATTTAACTGACAACAAAGACATTACAGAAACAAAAGGAGGTATGTACAATGATTGATTCAGCATTTGCAATGGCCCCGCCCGGCGGCGGCGGAGGAGCCGCTGGTGGAGGAGATATCAGCTTCATCATCATGATGGCGGTGCTTTTTGGGATTTTCTATTTTTTGATGATCAGACCGCAGCAGAAAAAGCAGAAGGAAATTAAAAGCATGATTGCCAACCTGGCCCACGGGGATACGGTAATGACCTCCGGCGGCATTCAGGGCAAGGTAGCCGGCCTGACGGAAACAGTCGTCACGCTGGAAATAGCCGACAAGGTGAAGATCAAGGTGAACAGGAACTTCATTTCAGCCGTCCTACAGAAGGGAACCTCCGGAGAGTAACCGGTTTCACCGTCTTCTACCGGAATTCTCTGGAACGGCAACGGCAAATTATTTAACCATAAACGGCTTGCAGGTCCTGCAGACGATACCTGATTGGCGGCAGCCGACAATCGAAAGGGGTTAAACATGTTGAAAAGCATCAGAATAAGGGCCGCCATTGTGGTTTTGATCTGCTTGGCGGCGCTTGTCTATCTGGCGCCCTCCCTCACCACCAATCTTCCCGAAAGCTGGAAAAAATACCTCCCCATGGACAAAATCCACCTTGGTCTCGATTTGCAGGGGGGAATGCACCTTGTCCTGGAAGTGGATACGGAAAAGGCTGTGGAAAGCACGCTGGCAAGATCGATAAACGACCTGAAGGAAACCATGATGGACAAAAGGATACGCTTCAGGATAACCACAAATGCCGCCGGAGGAAACGCGGTCTTTGAATTCCCCGATACACCCTCCCGTGAGGCGTTTGATTCCCTTCTTGCCAAACAGTACCCCGATCTGGAGGTTGCCTCTTCCGGAGCCGTGGCAGGCAAAGGAACGGCAACGGTTAAAATCAAGGACAAACGCGCCCTTGAAATCAAAAAGATGGCGGTGGAACAGAGCCTCGAGACCATCCGCAACCGGGTTGACCAGTTCGGCGTAACCGAACCGGAAATCATTCCCCAGGGCGATGACCGCATCATCGTTCAGCTTCCCGGCATCAAAGACACGACCCGCGCCAAAAACCTGATCGGCCGCACGGCCATGCTGGAGTTCAAACTCGTTGACGACGAAAACAGCATTGAAGAGGCGCTGAAAGGCAATGTCCCCGAAGGCGATGTCGTCGCCTATGAATCGCGTCTTGACAGAGCATCCGGTCGGAAAAACGAAATTCCCCTCCTTCTCAAAAGCAGAACCCTGATGACCGGGGACGCGCTTGAAACCGCCAAGGTGCAAATCGGGGACCGCTTCGGCGAGCCCCATGTCTCGATCAAATTCAACGCACAGGGGGCAACCGAATTTGACCGGATCACCGGAGAAAACGTCAAAAAACGGCTCGCCATTGTCCTTGACGGCGTCGTTCATTCAGCGCCGGTCATTCAGGAGAGGATTTCCGGAGGAGACGCCCAGATCACCGGATCATTCACGATGGAGGAGGCCACCGACCTCGCAATTGTGCTGCGCGCAGGCGCCCTTCCCGCGCCGGTTACCATTCTCGAAGAGAGAACCGTAGGCCCGTCGCTTGGTCAGGATTCCATCGACAAAGGAACCCGGGCCAGCCTTATTGCCGGGATTCTGGTTCTTTTATTCATGCTGGCCTACTACAGACTGACGGGTATTGTCGCCGACGTCGCGCTGACAATGAACATGCTGCTTCTTCTGGGGGTAATGGTCATCTTCAAGGCAACCCTGACCCTCCCCGGCATCGCCGGCATCGTCCTCACCATAGGCATGGCGGTTGACGCCAACGTCCTGATCAATGAGAGGATTAAAGAAGAACTCAGCCTGAAAAAGACGCCCCGGGCGGCGATCGAGGCAGGTTATCAAAAGGCCTTTCTGACCATTTTTGACTCCAATGTTACAACCCTGGTTGCCGCGCTTTTTCTGTTCGGCTTTGGAACCGGCCCCATCAAAGGATTCGCCGTGACGCTCACCATCGGCATATTGGTCAGCATGTTTACTGCGGTCTTTGTTACGAGGATCATCTTCGATTATTTCATCTGGAATCGTAAGATAGAAAAGATAAGCATCTAATACAGCGACGCGATGCTCGAGTGGAAGAAAAAGTGAGGAGATTGTTTACAAGGAGAATTGAATGGAAATAATAAAATCGGAAACCCGTTATAACTTCGTAAGGCTGATGAAGCCGGCGACCATTGTGTCGCTTGCGGTTATTATAATCGGGATTGTTTCACTGATATGGCATGGAGGCCCCAACTACGGCATTGATTTTGCCGGAGGCACCCTGATTCAGATAAAATTTAAAAACGCCACCCACACCGATAAGATACGCGGCGCCTTTCAGGAGGCTGGCTTCGCGGGAAGCATCATCCAGGACTACGGACCGCTGGAGGCGCTGGTTAGAACCACCGAACCAGGCAAGAATGCTGCCGAATTGTCGTCCGATGTAGAAAAGGCCGCGACGACTGCTTTCGGCGCCGGCAGCTACGAGATCCGGCGCATCGAGATGGTCGGCCCCAAGGTAGGCAAAGACCTGACCCGCAAGGCAATTCTGGCGATCATCTTTTCGTGGCTGGGGATTCTCGTTTACGTGGGGGTAAGATTCGAATTCCGCTACGCCCTCGGAGGAATCGTCGCCCTTGTTCACGACGTGCTGGTCACGATCACCTTCCTGTCGCTCTTCGGCAAGGAGTTCGATCTCAATATCGTTGCCGCGCTGCTTACAATCGTCGGGTATTCGATCAACGACACCATCGTCATTTTTGACAGGATACGGGAAAATGCACGCAAAAACATCAAGCAATCCTTAAACGACATCATCAATGCCAGCGTCAACCAGACGTTAAGCCGGACAATTCTAACCTCGCTTACCGTTCTGATCGTCCTTCTGGTTCTGTTTTTCTTCGGCGGCCAGGTGATTCACGATTTCGCCTTCGCTCTGATTATCGGAACAATATCGGGTGTCTATTCAACCGTGTTCATTGCCAGTCCGATTGTCCTGCTTTTTGAGAAGATCCGGCCCTCCGGGCTCAAAAGGAAAAAATAGCCTTGAGCCCGCTTGAAATTTTGGGAACCGGTTTTTTCATTCTCATTTTGCTGCTTGGTATCTTCTCGATACTCTTCGGCATTCCCGGAACGGTGATCATCCTGATCGACGCGGCCCTTTACGCCGCGTTGACAGGATTTGACAGAATCGGCTGGAAAACTCTGGCAACACTCCTCGTTCTCTCGATTCTTGCCGAATTGTCGGATTTCGCCATCGGTATGGCCGGCGCAGTAAAATTCGGCGCATCGAAACAGTCGCTCATTGCTTCAGTCGCCGGAAGCATCGTTGGCGCCGCAATGCTGGCGCCTTTTTTACTGGGAATAGGAGCTGTCATGGGGGCCTTCATCGGCGGTTTCGCCGCTGTTTTTATAGTCGAGACACTCAAACAGTTCAACATGAAACCGGCGTTAAGGGCCGCCTGGGGAACTTTTATCGGCAGGGCGGCCGGCATCTGCGTAAAAGGGGCGTTCGCTCTGGCAATGACGGCGATAACACTCTCGGGAGTCTATGGTTAAACCATCTGCGGACAGTCTCATCCGGCGTGGTAAAACCAGTTTCACCACGCATAACATTCAGGACATCATGTAAGGGAGATCAATGACCCAGCAAAAATCAAAATTCAGGGAATACGTTGAAGCGATCGTTCTGGCCGTTGTCATCGCCTTTTTCGTAAGGACATTCATTATTCAGGCTTACAAAATTCCATCCGGTTCGATGAAGCCGACTCTTCTGATTGGAGACCACCTGCTGGTGACCAAATTCAACTACGGGGTCAAGCTCCCTTTGCTGCGCTCCATGCTGATCCCTTTAGGCGAGCCCAAGCGGGGGGATATAGTTGTCTTCATTTATCCGGAAGACCGCTCCAAGGATTTCATCAAACGGATGGTCGGCCTTCCCGGAGACACGATAGAGGTCCGAGACAAGAAGGTGTTCATCAACAACCTCCCCTGGAACGACCCGTACGGCAGGCATGTTGACAGCCTTATGATTCCCGGCGCCGTACAGCCGCGCGACAACTTCGGCCCGGTCACCGTCCCCGCCGGTTCCTTCTTCGTCATGGGAGACAACCGCGACGAAAGCTACGACAGCCGTTTCTGGGGATTTGTCAAGCAGCAGGACATACTCGGAAAGGCGCTGATCATTTACTGGTCATGGAACAGCGAAGAAAGCGGCGTCCGCTGGAGCAGAATCGGAAAAATTCTCAACTGATTCGGGGTGACTCGCCTAAGCGGTCAGCGAAAAGAAGATCATCGCCAGAGACAGTACCGTCAATACGGCAACGGTCGCCCATGAAATGACATTCATCACGGGTCCGTTGACGTATTTTCCCATAATGCGCTTGTCGTTCACAAGAATCAGCATGAAAAACAGAATGACCGGCAAAAGCGCGCCGTTTATAACCTGCGAATAATACATGATCCGCACCAGCGGCATATCCGGCAGAAGAATGATTCCGGCGCCCAGAAAAATCATCAGGGTGTAGAGGCTGTAAAACTGGGGGGCCTCCATAAACTTCCTGTCGAGGCTCGATTCCCAGCCGAAAGCCTCGCAGATCGTGTATGAGGTGGATATGGGAAGAATGGACGCCGCGAAAAGGGATGCGTTCAGGAGACCAAACGCGAAAAGCAAAGCGGCGTATTGGCCCGCGAGCGGGGCCAGCGCCTGGGCCGCATCGACGGCGCTTTCTATGCGAATCCCATTTTTAAAGAGCGTCATCGCGCACAGCAGGATGATAAAAAAGGCAATCACGTTGACCATGATTGAGCCGACGATCACATCGATACGGGTGAAGGGGTAGTCTTTAATTTTCAGCCCCTTGTCAACAACGGAAGACTGGAGATAGAACTGCATCCAGGGAGCAATGGTCGTCCCGACCAGAGCCACGACCATCGCGATAAATCCGGGCTCCATCCTGAATGAGGGGGTGAGAAACGAGGTTCCCACCTCATTCCAGTCGGGATTTCCCATAAAACCTGAAAAAATATACGAAAAATAAACTACGCAGGCGAAGAGAAACACCTTTTCGACCGACTTGTAATTGCCCTTCACGACGAGCCACCAGACAAAGGCCGCGCTCACCGGAACGGACAGGCGCCGACTCACCCCGAAAATCTCCATGCTCGCCGCGATGCCCGCAAATTCCGAAATGGTATTTCCCAGGTTGGTCAGAAAAAGGGCGATCATCAGATAGAAGGTGACCCGCGCCCCGAATTTCTCCCGTATCAGGTCGGACAATCCTTTGCCTGAGACGACCCCCATCCGGGCGCACATCTCCTGAATGATGATCAGAACCCCCGTGATCGGGATCAGGGTCCACAGAAGGGAAAGTCCATATTCGGAGCCGGCCAGCGAATAGGTTGTTATGCCGCCTGCATCGTTATCCACATTGGACGTGATGATTCCGGGCCCGATCAAAGCGAGAATCAGCCAGAGTCTCCTCCAGCGGCCGGCGCCGACAAGACGGAGCTTCGAGGGAAAAATCGACTGCGCAAACCCCTGTAACTTTTCACCCAATGTCTTGCCCATCCTTCAGCGCCTTCCTCGTCCATACAGTCCCTATCGTCCCAGTTTTGCCGCAACCACTTCAAGGAGATTCTT
>DYTH01000004.1 GCA_020726025.1 Syntrophus aciditrophicus
TAAAGCAGCAATTATCAAGATATACTTTCATTTCAATTTCACTGTGTTTTGTTGCTCCGGTTCTTCACCGAACGACCAAGCTCACCGGCGGCAATGGAGCGCAGCGGAATTGCCGCCGGTGCAGTGCCTCGTTAGGGCATTGCTTGACCGTGCCTCCACAATTCATATTCACTGATATCAATCTCGCTATTCCAGGCTACGGCATACCCACCTTGCTCGACTTTTACCGCCTTGAACAAAGCGGGATTATTCAATGGGGCGAACATGTCTTTATTCAGAAGCGGAGAGACATCATATTTTTTCAGCTCGTTATTGTCGAACTCAATTATCAAAGTATGATTATCTATTGCTGATGCTGATTTAATTCCTGGATATTCCATTGCTTACTCCAAAGGCGGCAACTTGTGAAATTCTTGAACATCCCACATATTTTTCATTTCATCTTTATTGATCATTGCCCATTCGATAACCAATTCCTTTGCTCTCTTTGGTAGATCACCTTCAATCATCTCAAGCGTGTCGATGTTGAACAAACCGACATATTCACCGTACACAGCATGGAAATGCGGTGGCGGATGAACGCCGAAGAACAGCTTTATTACGATTCCATAAAATCTTGCTATTTCTGGCATATCAGTGTCCGGTTTGATGTTCTGCCTTTCGCCGCCCTAACAGTATTAATAGGCCTGTCTTAACATTGGAAGACCTGGCCGGTTGAAAATCAGTGAAGTTTTGGTTTTATAAGCCGATGCGATTTCGGATGTCAAGTGAAATGTGACCGTGCATATTTCAACGTTTTCAGTAAATTACGAATAACAATGCGAAGCTTAACGCCTTACTCCACAAAAAATAATAAGGCTTGAACTCCAAAATTGAATTTGTTATTTCTGCTGAATGAAAAAGTCAGAAGACAAAGTCGCCTCTGCTGCAAGCACCCCCGTCTCGTTTCACGGATGGCGGGAGGTTTTACAAGCGGAATGCACCGAACCTGCCGTGTTGCACGCACGGGAAGGGGATATCTTTGCATGGCTTAAGTTCCTCAATGCCTCACACCGCCGAGCTTCGGTAGAAGCTGTCCTGGACTATCTGCACGCACTGGAGGAAGCGGGGGAAAATACGAACTCAGTACGTTCTTCCCTGCGGTGGTTTTTCAAAACCGCAGCCATCCAGAGAGGTGAAGAGAACACGGATTCCCCGGCGCCGCCGTTACAGGAACATATCATCGCTGTCGAGCGAGAGGACAAGGGAGGGCCGCCCTGGGAGCAGCTTCTGGTGACGGTCATTCGCAGGAGACATCTTCAGTGGCGCACCGAAGAGACATACCGGGGCTGGGCGCATCGCTTTGCCTCCTGGCTGCGGGGACGTCCCATTGAAGAGGCGCGGGCTGAGGATATCCGCGGCTTTCTCGACCATCTGGCTGTGGACAGAAAGGTCTCGGCCAGCACCCAGAAACAGGCCTTGAACGCGCTTGTATTTCTTCAAAAGGAGGCATTGGGCCGCGATCCCGGAGATTTTTCCGGCTACCGTCCCGGTCGCTCCAGTAAACGGATACCCACTGTTTTAAGCCAGAAGGAGTGCCAGGCGCTGTTTGCTCAACTAACCGGCGCTAACCGGCTCATGGCGCAACTGATGTACGGCGCCGACCTGCGACTCATGGAATTGCTCCGACTGCGGGTGCAGGATGTTAATTTTGAACAGGGAATTCTGATTGTCCGCAGCGGCAAGGGTGGCAAGGATCGGGTGAGCGTGTTACCGGAAAGTCTGCGCAGCCCTCTGGACAGTTTGTAGATTATTTAGGTGCACGATTGGCTTATGTTTTACCCCCTGACCCTTCGCTGTAAGGGGGAAAAATGAACGGGAATATCCCTTTTCAGATATTGCGGTATGGCGATCTCCTTCGTAATTGTGTATAGTCCCTCAAAAAATGGGGAAGGAGGTTCGGCATGCCGCAGGCAGACTCCAACGGAATCAGGATAGAGTATGAACCATTCGGGAATCCTTCGGACAGACCGCTGCTTCTGATCATCGGTCTGGGCGGGCAGCTTTTGCAATGGGACGAGAACCTCTGCCGCGATCTCGCAGCCCGTGGGCATTACGTGATCCGCTACGACAACCGCGATACGGGGCTTTCCACCCGGTTCGACGCGGCGGGAGAGCCGGACATCATGGCCGCGCTGGGGAAAATCATGGGTGGGGATAAAAGCGTCTCGTCCTACACGATGGAGGACATGGCCGACGACGCGGCAGGTCTTCTCGACGCGCTGAAAATTTCCGCGGCCCATATCTGCGGGATGTCGATGGGGGGAATGATTGCCCAGACGCTGGCGATCCGCCATCCTGCACGTGTGCTCAGCCTGATTTCCATCTACTCCACCACGGGAAATCCGCGACTGCCGCAGCCCAGGCCGGAGGCGCTGGAAGCGCTTCTTACCCCTCCCCCAGTCGAGAGAGAGGCGAGCATAGAACACATGCTGCGCATGTTCAGAATGATCGCCGGTCCCGGTTTTCCCCTTGATGAGGCGTGGACGCGCCGCACGGTTGCCGCAAGTTATGACCGCGGCTTTTACACCCCCGGGGTTGCCCGCCAGCTCCTCGCCATTCTGACGCAAAAAGACAGGACAGCGGCGCTTGCATCCGTAAAGGCGCCCACGCTTGTCGTCCATGGCACGGATGATCCCCTGGTACCGGCGGAGGCAGGAAAGGCAACGGCCGCCGCCATTCCCGGGGCAGAACTGATGCTGATCGAGGGAATGGGGCATGACCTCCCCCACGGCGGGGCCTGGCCAAAAATCGTCGAGGCCATCGCTGTCCACACCCAAAAGACGGCGCCGGTATAAAATACGAAGACGGTATCGCCGTTTTCCATGCAGGTTTTGAGAAAGCCGGTATAAATGGTAATCGTGTCGTCTTCAAGCTTGGTATCGAACGGATATATCTTTTTGACCCTCATCCCTTTCAGTATGCCTCCGGTCAGGTCGGAAGTCGGCTCGCCGTTGAGTTCCTTGATCCGCTCCGCGAACATCTCTGCATGGCGCATCTCGTCAAAGGAAATGCTGGCGCAGTGGTCACAGCGCTGTCACCACGGATCGACAAACGCGTGATCGGTATTCACTGTATGACGCGGGCAAGTACGATCAGGGCATCGACCACAACGGGGCTGGGGCCCGCCAGGATGATCGGGTTCAGGTCTATCTCGGCGATCTCCGGGTGCAGCAGGGCGATGTTCCCTACCGCCTGCAGAATGGAGGCAAGGGCGGAGACGTCTGCCGCGGGCATCCCGCGAAAGGGGCCGAGAAGCTCTTTTGCCCGAATATCGTTCAGCATCTCGTCTGCTTCGACGCCCGAAAGAGGGGCGGCCCGGAAGGTGGTGTCCTTCAGCGCCTCGGTAAATACCCCACCCAGGCCGAACAGGACGCACGGGCCGAAACCGGGAAACCTCGTCATCCCCGCAACCAGCTCGCGAGAGCCGGAAACCATCTCCTGGATCAGAACATCGGCGCCGTTTCCGGTGGCCCGGACGGAACGAAAGGCGGCAAGCAGGGCTTCGCTGTTCCTTATATTGAGCTCGATCAATCCCTTGCCGGTTTTGTGCATGATCTCCCAGAAACACGCCTTGACGGCAACAGGATAGCCGATTGCGTTGGCCGCTTTCAGCGCCTCGTCTTCTGATCGGGCAATTTCCTCGCGGGTCGTCGGCACGCCGTACAAGGCCAGGAGTTGCTTGGCCTGGCGCTCGTCGAGCGCATTCTGACCTGCGTCAAGGGCGGTCTTTACAATCCTTGACGCTTCCGGCGAAACTTCCGGGAGCGCGGGCTTAACAATTGGTTTACGCTTACGTATCTTCAAATGGCTAAAGAGCGAGACCATCCCCCGCGCCGCCTTTTCCGGGGAATCAAAGACGGGAATATCCCCGTCCATGTATTTCACCGTGTTGTCGTCAAGGCGGCCAAAAAAGGAGCTGATCGTCATCGGTATTCCGTATTTTCCCGGCAGCGCGATTGCCTCGGTCAGATCCTGGGCAAGCTGCCGGACGACATCCTCCTCGGGGATTCCCCCCGCCATCTCTTTCATATGATCGTAAACCATCTTCAGAAATCCCGATCCCACCGACCCGTGTACGACAAGACCGTCAACCTCCCCGCTTTGCAGGATCATTTCAGGTATCTGCGTTGACAGAACGTTCATATCCCGGTGGTAGGTGAGATCGACCGGATTGGCGGCAGAGGCGTGGGGCGGTATCAGCTCCCGTATCTTTGCCTGCAGCGCGTCGGAAAAACGGGAAACGGTCATCCCACCCAAATCGGCATTGTGCGATATCGCCGTCCCCGGCCCGCCAGAATTGGTGACAACCGCGAGCCTGTTTCCCCGCAGCGGCGGCTGGGTGGCGTGCGTCCAGCCGTGGGCGTAGAGATCCTCAATGGAGTGGCAGCGGATGACCCCGGCCTGTCTGAAGATGCCTTCGTAGAGAAAATCGGGGCCGGCAAGCGATCCGGTATGGCTGAGACCCGCCCGGGCGCCGGAGGCGGAACCTCCCACATACTGGGCAAGCACCGGCTTATGGGGGGTGATTTTCTGGGCTGTTTCGATGAAACGCCGGCCGTCCTTGATCCCCTCGATGTACATGATAATCGCCTTCGTCTGCTCGTCTTCGCCCAGGTATTCGAGGGCATCCACCATGTCGATATTGGCCTCGTTGCCGCAGCTTATCGCCTTGCTGAAACGTATGCCCCGCTCGTGCAGATAAGGCAGCGTCTGGGTGACGTAGGTGCCGCTCTGGGAGATCATGCCAAGCGACCCCGGCCTTTTGTCCATTTTTCCAATGGTCAGGTTGAGTGGAAGCGCGGTGTTGACGATCCCCATGCAGTTGGGACCAAGAAATCGCATCTTGTGCAGCCGGGCAATTTCCTTGAGTCGCTCCTCCATGGCGGCCCCTTCCGGACCGACCTCCCGGAAGCCGGCGCTGATGATAATCGCCCGTTTCGTCCCGATTCCGGTAAAATCCTCAACCATTGGAATAACCAGGCTGGTGGGCACGATCAAAAGAAGGAGGTCCGGCGCCTCCGGAAGAGCCTGCGCGGACGGGTAGGCCTTATGCCCGAGCACCGTCTTTTCGGTCGGGTGAATGGGGTAGAAACGCCCGGTAAAACCGTCCTTGATGACGGAGAGCGCCTGCAGGGTTCCCATCTTCTGCGGGTTGTTGCTGGCGCCGGCAACGGCAATGGATTGCGGATTGAGAAGCAGATGGAGCGGGTTTTCTTTCATGGCGTCTATCCCCTTTGATTCGATGACCACCCGTTCAGATCCACGTCGATCCTCGGCTTCCCATCCGGGCCGATACTTTCGATGATCTTCGCGTCAAACATCTTTTGATAGTAGCGGGCGGCGGCCTCCGGGTCGCGGCTCAAAATGTGGATGTGATCAAAATGATAAATAGCCGACATGAAAGCTCCTTTTTCATTTTATAGTGCGTTCTTCCTTAGAGAAAGGCAGGGGCGGTGTCAAGCGGTAAATCATTTCCGGGCTCTTCGCGAACGGCCAAAAAATGACTTTACAAATTTAGCGGTTCGGGGTTAATACTCCGACCGCAACGTACGATAAGGCCGTCATACCGGCGGAAGCCGGATACGATTCGGCATAACCGTTTCGTTGCCGGAGTAATAATAATTACCGCTGTGATCGATGGAGGCACAGAACCCTGAATTTATAATGGTATGATAAAATATTGCTAAAAAAGGAGAAAAAAATGGGTGAGATGACAAAAAAACAGTACGATGTTGCGATTGTCGGCGGCGGGCCGGCCGGCTTTACCGCGGGCATGTACGCGGTGCGGGCGGCGATGAAGGCGGTTCTGTTTGAGGGGGCTTCGACGGTAAGCCAGATCACGATGACCGACGCGATAGAAAACTATCCGGGCCTTGGCGGCGCCAACGGCCTTGATCTTGTCGACAACTTTAAACAGCAGGCGCTGGGTTTTGGCCTGGAAACCGTGGCCGACGATGTCTCGGAAATAAAGAGGATAAAGCTGGACGGGAAAGATGCGTGGGAAGTGATTGTCGGCGGTGAAAGCTACCAGGCGCTGACGGTCATTTTCGCGACCGGCGCCAACTGGCGTCATCTCGGCGTTGTCGGCGAGGAGAGGTTTATCGGCAGGGGCGTTTCGTTCTGCGCCACCTGCGACGCCCCCCTCTTCCGCAACAGGGATGTCGCAGTGGTCGGCGGCGGAGATACGGCAATCCAGGAGGCGATCTACCTCACCAAATTCGCAAGCAAGGTCACGGTTATCCACCGGCGCGATCGACTGCGCGCCACCGCGATCCTCCAGCAGCGCGCCTTTTCCAACAACAAGATCGAGTTTCTCTGGGATTCGGTCGTTGAGAAGGTTGACGGCCTCGATCTTTTGCAGTGGGTGGAGGTTCACAACCTCAAAAGAGACGACTATACGCGCCTTTCCGTAAACGGCCTCTTCATCTTTGTCGGCCTCAATCCCAATACCGGGCTGCTGCATAAAATGGTTGACATGGATGAGGGCGGCTACATCAAGGTGAATGCCACTATGCAGACATCGGCCAATGGACTGTTTGCCGCCGGCGACTGCGTGGCCAAACAGCTCCGCCAGGTGGTCACCGCCTGCGGGGACGGTGCGAATGCGGCCTACTCCGCTCAGCTTTACGTGGAAGACCTGAAGGGGGAATCCTACTGAGGTGGAAAACCTGATCGCCGCCTGGAGGCACATTCCCTCCCACATCACCCCCTGGCTCTTTGAGCTGGGGGGATTTCAACTGCGCTACTACAGCCTGATGTATCTGGCCGCTTTTCTGTGCGTCTATCTGCTGGTGATGTTCCGGATTAAACGGGAGAATCTGCCCTACAGCGCCGCGCTTGTGCAGGATTTTTTCACCTGGGCGATTTTCGGGATTATTCTGGGCGGACGTCTCGGTTACGTCCTTTTTTACAATCCCGGCTATTATCTGCAGCATCCGCTGGAGATAATCCTGCCGTTTCAATTCGACGGCGGCATTCATTTTATTGGAATCAGCGGCATGTCGTACCACGGGGGCGTCATCGGCCCCCTTCTGGCAGGCATCATCTTCTGCTGGAAGAGAAAGATAGATTTCTGGGCGTTTGCCGATCTCTTCTTCTCGGCGGCGCCCCTTGGCTACACATTCGGACGCGTCGGCAATTTCATCAACGGCGAACTCTACGGCAGGGCGACGGATGTCCCCTGGGGAATGGTTTTTCCGCTCGACCCCCAGCATCTGCTGCGTCACCCGTCACAGCTTTACGAGGCCTTTTTCGAAGGGATCGTGCTTTTTGTCATCCTCTGGACGATCCGTAAAAGGTTTTCCTTTACCGGCGCGATTTTTGCCCTGTACGTTGCCGGCTATGGCTTTATCCGTTTCTTTCTGGAATTTTTCCGCGAACCGGACAGCCACCTCGGGTTTGTGTTCGGTCCGTTCAGCATGGGGCAGCTCCTCTGCCTGGCGATGGTGGTCATCGGGGCGGCAATCTACCAGTTTCGCAAAAACAGCGTCAAAGGCGCCGTGCAATAGTTCCCGATACACGGCCCTGCTGGATAACGGCGCCCCGAAGAATAAAAACGAAGGTAACTATTCAGCACTTAAAAAAGATTGTCATCCCCGAATGCTTCTATCGGGGATATGGCTTTAAAACCGGCGCCATATTCCCGATTACAACCTCGGGAATGACAGATTTTATTATCATAATGACAGATTTTATTATCATGCTGAATAGTTACAAACGAAGTTTCATGTTTACAAAAAGCAGCGTACTGTTCATAAAATAGACGATGCGCATGGACGGTTTCTTTGCCGGGGCGCTTTCGTGTGTTTGCCCGGATTGAGCCATTGCATCCTGCAGCGCGGTCATTTGCATCCATCGTTCATCACGACTTTACCCGGAAAGGAGAAGCACATGGGAAAGAATGTTGTTATCATAGGCGGCGGCGCCGGAGGGGCGTCCGCGGCGGCTGAGGCCAGGCGGGGCGATCCCTCGCTTTCCATCATCATGCTGGAGGAAGACGAGCAGGTTTCCTTTACCGCCTGTCCGATGCCCTACTTTATCAGCGATGCCATCAAGGACCCGAAGCGCCTTATCGCCCGAACCCCGGAGAAATTTATCGAGACGGGCGTTGACGTCCGCATCAACCATCGCGTCGAGGAAATTGACGGCAAAAATGCCAGCGTCATTCTTTCCGGCGGCGAAAAAATTCCCTGGGACGTGCTCGTTTTCGGAACCGGAATGAACGTGCGCATGCCCGGTATCCCGGGAGAGGAGATGGAAGGGGTCTTTTCACTCCGGGAGTACAACGACTCCATCCGGATAAAAAACTGGTTGAAGGAGACAAACTGCCGCAAGGCCATCATTCTCGGCGCCGGTTTTATCGCGCTTGAGATGAGCGAGTCCTTCAGAACCCTCGGAATAGAGACCAGCATGTACTACCGGGGAAATCTGCCGGCAAGCCGCTGGGATACCGAGTACTCGCAAATCATTCTTGACGAGATCACACGAAATGGCGTCACATTTGTTCCCCAGGCCAAACTGAAGGCCATCGAAAAGGGGAGCTCCTTGCGACTCCGTCTCGTGACAAGTGAAGGCGAAGAAGAGGCAGACGTCATCCTCCATGCCCTGGGCGTCACCCCCAACGTCAAACTCGCCTCGCAAATCGACGTCCCGCTCGGAAAAACGGGGGCGATCGGGGTCAATTTCTCCCAGAAGACGGCGCTTGAAGGCGTTTACGCCGTCGGCGACTGTTCAGAGACCTTCAACCGCGTCAGTCGGCGCTGGGTCAACCTGCCGCTCGGAGACATCGCCAACAAGCAGGGGCGCGTCGCCGGAAACAACATCGGCGGCGGGTCGCTCATCTTCCCCGGCGTTGTCGCCGCGCAGTCCTTCAAAATCTTTGATCTCGAAGTGGCCTCTGCCGGCATCGACGAAAAGGAGGCGCTCAAGGCGGGATTCCATCCGGTCAGCGCTAAACTCACCGGAAACGCGATCGCCGCTTCGATGCCCGGAAACAAAAAACTCTCGCTGAAACTCATTGCCGACAAGGCGAGCGGGCGACTTCTCGGGGCGCAAGCCGTGGGCGAAAGAGGCGTCGTCAACCGGATCAACATCCTCTCGGCGGCCCTCTGGGGAAACATGACGCTCGACGATGTCGGCTATCTCGATCTGGCCTACGCGCCGCCCTTCAGCGGCGCCTGGGATCCGATCCACATTGCCGCGCAGACGCTCAAAAGGAAGCTGTAAAATAAACCTTTCCGGAGCGTACCGTGCCGCATCATCTTGAAAAAACGCCAGGCAGAGCCGCCGTCCTGCAGGGCTACCTGTTTATCGTTGCCGCTGCCATTCTCTGGGGTGTCCTCGGCCCCTTTTCGCGCTACGCCTTCAGCCACGGGGTAGGCCCGATGGAAGTCGCCTTCTGGCGGGCGACGCTGGCCTGGGGGCTGTTTGCCGCTCACGCCGCTCTGAACCATGAAACCCGTGTGGAGAGGCGCGACATCGGCCATCTGATTGTTTTTGCCCTGATGGGGGTGGCGGTTTTTTTCGGCAGCTACCAGGTGGCGGTCGAGCGCGGCGGGGCGGCCCTCGCCTCGGTGCTGCTTTACACCGCCCCGGCCTGGGTAACGGTTCTTGCGCGCCTGCTTTTCAACGAAAAACTGAGCCCCATCAAACTCCTGGCGCTGGGGCTGACCCTCTCGGGAGTGGTGGCGGTGGCACTCGGAGGAGGCAATAACGGCATGGGAGTCGAAAAGCTCAACCCCCTTGCCATTGGCGCCGGCCTGGCCTCCGGTTTCTGCTACTCCCTTTACTATCTATACGGGAAACATTTTTCAGGACGTTACAGCTCGCCCAACCTCTTCCTTTACCTTCTCCCGGTTGGGGCATTGGCGCTCTATCCGCTGGTGGATTTCAGCCATAAAACTTTGGATGTCTGGCTTGTTTTGATCGTCCTGGCCTTTTTCAGCACGTACGGGGCCTACTTTTTCTATTATCTGGGGCTGCGCCGTCTTGAGGCTTCCCGGGCCTCCATTACCGCCACGCTGGAGCCGGTCGTTGCCGCTCTTGTCGCCTACTTCTGGTGGGGGGAGCGCTTCGGCATCATCGGCTATCTGGGAAGCGTTCTCATTATTACGGCGGTCATTCTGGTGGTATGGGACGGAGCGAAAAAGAAGCCAGCATGACAGGAAGGTTTGATTGCAACCATCAAGACTGATGATCTCGTCAAAAGTCGATTTTGTCCCCTTTGGTCATTCCGTGCTTGACACGGAAAGCGAAGCTTAATGTTCATAATCCAGATTTTGACTTTATGGATCCCCGATAGAAACATTCGGGGATGACAGGCTTTTTTAATGTCCTGTTGATTATGCTGAATAGTTACCCAATTTCTTAAAAGGAAATCACATGGGCGTCGAGTTCGTCCCCGTCGGGGTACGGACCGAAGAGAATCGTATCCGGCTCACCCTGGACGCGGACATAATAAGATGATGATGCGTCAAGCCTGTTCTGGATTCCCCAGGCGGTGATCTCTTTTTCTTCCAACATCATTTTTATCCCCTTTACCGGATATTCCAGCACCGCGCGTTCCGGGATGCTTCCCGCCGACCCCACGCCGTGGAAATCTATCTCCGCGTCGTGTACGCCGAAAAAGGCGCCGCTCCAGTCGACAGCCCCGGCGGGCCCGACCTCGAACCACAGACCGATGCCCGGCAGACCGTGAACGTAAAGGTGATATGGCGTCTCGACACCCTTAACAGGCATCCCGGAACGCGCCGCAATTTTAGCGCCCAGAACCGAAGCGTCAGCAACAGGCTTAATTTCAGCGTCTTTCAGAGCCATGGGCAGCAAAGAGGCGGAAAAATCCTTCTCCGTAAGGATCATTATCGGAAATCCCCTGCCTTTTTTGAACTGTATCGAAAAGGCTATCATCGACAAACCGAAACGGATGGTCGGCGCGCTGAACTTCTCCGGCGATCCCATGATAATCCACAAGGCGGTCTCTTTCGCCTGAAGCTTTTCCAGCGGGGCCGTCCATGACATTCTCTTGACGTCGTCCACCCAGAAATGACCTTCAGCCTCAAGGCCGTAAGACTGTATTACGGATGTCAGTTTCTGTACGGCCTCGAAATCCCTGTCGAGGGCGGTTATCCACACTTTTTTCATGATTTTATCCTTTCTTGCTATTATCCCAGCGTCAAAACGGTCACCTGGCTCGGACAGATGGTCATCCCGGGCGCATTGGGCATCAAGCCAAGGGCGTTCTGGCCGGTAACGCTGGTCAGCCTTTGGGCGGGAACCCCATCCACGAGAATGGTGGCACACCCCACGACATAAAAATTCTGGCCGCAGTCCATCGGGTCAACAACGCCCAGTAAAAGCCCGGGATTGTCACCGAAGCTGACCAGTCCCCGGGAGAGCAAATTCAGGGAGGGCATGCAATCAACGAGAACATTGTAGGCTGCGGGCGCAGTTGTCGCCGACATGTTGATATTGGGATAGGGGATCGGTACGGGACCGACGGGCGTCGGCGTGTTGCAGACGTCCGGGAAGCCCATGTTCATCCCTGCCCCCATCGATAACATATACATCGTTTTTTCTCCTTTATCCCAAATGAATCTGTTCAGCGTTGACCGTCACGTTTTCCTCAGCCACGATCATCGTATTTTTTGCATGCATCGTCATCAGATCCTCCACAAGAACACGTGCCGAACCGGCCTGGAGTTCATCCTGCTCCTTGACGAACCGGAAAGAGCTTTCCAGTCTTTGAGTCAGCCGACGGAAAATCTGGTCGGCATGAACCGCCACCGTCTTGAGACGCTCGATCTGGACCTGCAGCAGGCGTCCCGTGTAGTCAACCCGGCTGATTTTAACAGTGCCGTCCTCGGCATGGATTTTCAGCTTTTCGGACGAGCAGCCCAGTACTCCCTGGGACGCCAGCGTCATATCCCCCTCCGCCGTCAAGGCCAGACAGCCTTTTTTCACATGGAGGTTAACCTGTCCGTCAAAATTGAGGTCGGTGACCGGATTTTCTTTCTGTCTCCTTTCGAGGATGGCCAGGATGTAATTTCTGCCCACCGAATCGACGGAGGCGATGACGGTATCGCCCGGCCGCGGTTCCACCAGACAGCTCGCGGCCCTTGTCATCTTTATATCGCCTGAGGCGGTGTCAACCATAAACGCGCCTCCTGAACTGCACCGGATTTGCCCGTATTCCAGACAGGGCTGATTGAGCTGTTTTATTTCTGCCAATGCCTGCATATGAACCTCCCTGAACGTTGAAACTATGAAACCGTGATAGTGAAAAAATTCTTCTGCCGCATCAATCAGCCGGCGGCGACCAATTTTCCGCAGCGGCCATCTCCTTGTTAGTTCCCCGGATAAGAGCCTTTTTGGTCCCCTCCCAGATCGTTCCCTCTTCAATCGTAGCGTGCATACGGGCCATGAAGAGGCTTGCATTCCTGAAATCGGCGGCCGTAATATCCGCGTAAGAGAAATCGGCATAGCCGCAGTTGCAGTTCTGAAACCGGCAGGCCCGGCATTTTGCCTTGTCGAAGACGGCGTTGTAAAGATTCGCCCCGGAAAAATCGGCGTGGGAAAGATCCGCCTCGCCGAAGTAAGCCTGCATGAAATCGCTTCTCGTCAGGTTGGCCCTGAGGAGCTTTGCCCCCATGAACATCGTGTTTTGCCCCTTCACCCCTGCGAAGATGGCCCCGGCGAGGTCCGCATTCATGAAATTGGACATGGAGATATCGGAGCCTGTGAAATCGGCGCCTTTCAGATCGGAGCCCGAAAAATTGACCTGCTGAATGAACATTCCCCGGAAATCCTGGGTCCCCAGAATGCAGTTCTGCAGAAGGGTCTTGAAAAGCCGGGCCTCCTTGAAAACGGCGCCGGTAACATCCGCGTCGAGGAAAACGGCCTTGGTAAGCGTGGAACCGGTGAAATCGGTTTTTTTCAGCGAGGTGTGCAAAAAACTGTTTTTTTCGACCTTTGCCCCCCTGATCTTCGCTTCGTCAAGCAGCGCGTCCTGGAAAAGCGACCAGCCGATATTGGCCCCGGTCAGGTCGGCCCCGGTCAGATCAGCCCCGTTGAGAATGGTTTGAAAGAATTTTACGTTGCGTAAAGAGGCTTCTTTGAGGATCATCTTGCTCATGTTGACTTTGGACAGATCGGTTCCGTCCAGTTTCACCCCGGTGAAATCGCATTCCTTGAATCCGGTTTTGGCGATCGAAGCACCGGTCAGATCGGCGCCCCGGAACGAAACGAACTCGAAGCGGCCCCCGCTCAAATCAGCGCCGGACAGATCAACGCCGGAGAGATCCGCATGTTCAATCATCTGATGTCGCCGGATGCTTTCCTGCACTTCCTGCCGCGTCATTTCAGATAATCCTCCCTTTTGTCGAGCTGGGTCATCTTCAGATTGGCCCCGGTGGCGTCGGTATTGCCCACGGTAGCCTTGAACAAATCCACGCCGAACAGGTTGGCGCCCTGCAGATCCGCATTCACCAGCCGGGCTTTTCTCAGGGAACCCTGGAACATGTTGATTTCTTTCATCCTGGCGCCTTCGAGGTTTGTCTTCGTGAACCGCGTCTGTTTCGCGGAAATGCGCTGGAGATCGGCCTGTTGGAGATCACAGTCCTCGATAATCGATTCCTGAATGACCGCCCCACGGAACGACGCGCCCGCCAGATCGGATTCTCGGAAGCACCCGTGTTTCATTCGGATATTGCGAAAATCCGCTTCAGGAAAGGAGGCCTGCCCGCCCATCCGGGCCTTGTCCATGTTGGCGCCGGCAAAGGTCACACGTTTTCCCTTTGCCCCGAAGAAAATCGTCGAATCGAGGGTGGCATTGGAGAAATCCCCATTGTCCAGGACGGCATTCATAAAAACGCATTTCTTGAAGTTCCCGTCAGGAAACCGGGCGTTCGAGGCTTCCACCTCCGACAGGATGCACATGTTGGCATCCACTCCGGAAAGTTCTGTTTTTACAAGTTTAGCCTTCTGAAGAACCGACATGTTCAGTTTGACATCCCGCATATTGGCCTCGGTCAGATCCGCCTCCTGCAATATCGCGGAGTCGAATTCAGCGGTTTGCAAGTCGGCCTTTTTAAAGAGCGCCTTGGTAAAGATTCCGCGCTCCGCCCGCGCTCCCCTGAGGCAAGCGCCGGAGAAATCAGCCTCCATCGCGAGAATCTGGAAGAGTTTCGCCCCCTCGAGGTTCGTGTTGCAGAATTTTGTTTTCTGGCACTGGGCGGTGGAAAGATCAATGCCGCGAAGATCCAGATCGGACAGATCCACCTCCGCCAGAATCGCCCCGGACAGGGATTCGCCCTTTGAGTGCAGCTCTACGACTTCCTCCCTTGTGAGTTTTCTCACCTTTTCCGGATCGATCCCGGTTCCTTTGAACTGGGCCTTTATCGAGTCGGGAATCCCGCCTGACTTGGCGGAATCGATTTCTTTCTGCGCCGCAGCCAGTTTTGCCATCCCCTCCGTGTAACGAATTTCCGCTTCCTCTCCCATCCGGGTTATCTTGGCGGCGGCGGCGTTCATTTTTACCTCCACCTCCGAGGTCAGCACTCCCTGAGCCCGGATCTTTTCCCGCTGGACAGCAACCTGATCGGCCATTTCCCTGGCCACCTGAGTGATGGACTTCTGCGGCTGAAGCGACAGCGCCTTGTCCGCATCCATGCCGAGTTTTCCGAGAATATCCCTGGCATGATCCGTCATCTCCTTCTGGAGGGCATTGGCCGTATCAACATGGGGCTGTGCCGCCGCCTTGATTTCGTTCGTCAACGAAGCCACCAGCGCGGGTATGTCGGGTATGGCAAGGCCGAAGTCTGAAAAAGGCTTCTTGGCTGCCGGTTCACCGGGTTCCGGAAACTCCGGCCCGATTGCGTGTTTCCGGGCTAAATCCGGCGGCAGGGCCTCCATGATCCACTGGCGGAGATCGACCTTTTTCCCGACCGCATCGAGCACATCCTTTCCCCTGGGAAGCTCGATCCCGCGGGAGTTCGGATAAACGGACCGCCACTTCATTATTTTTGCCTCGGCCATCCCTTTTTCTGGAAAAACCACCAGCAGCGCCGGGGAGTCCTTCATCGCCTCCGCCGCATCTTTCGGAGGCTTCTCTCCGCTGTCTTTCAGGACAATGATCGAACAGGCATCGCCCGCCTCCTGCTCGAGGAGCAGCGCCTCCAGTTCGGTGGCCGCAACAATCCAGGGCGTGTCGTCATCCACGACCGCAGCCGGTAAGACGCGCGGCGACTCCTCCGAGCCTTCAATCAGAGAGGATTCCATGGGGTCAATTTTCTCGCGGAAATCCGTGTTGCAGATCTCTATCCTGTTGAGATGCGCTTCCTGAAACCGTGGCACAACCAAGCCGGGCGGCAATCTCAGCGAAACGCTGCCGCCGTCTGCATCCTTTTTCTCTTCCAGACCCCACAGCGTCCGTTCTTCTGTCTTCTCTTCCAGATTGACGCCGAGCCACGCCCGTTCGATGGTTTTTCGCGTGAAACCCATCTGTTTGAGAAGTTCCGCCATTTCGCGATGCTCCTCAAGGCGCCTCCGGCGCTGAACCACGAATGGAAACCCCCGATCGTGCCAGGGATTCGACGGCCTGCTGACCGCCGCAGGATTGTCGGGATCAATGCCTGACTTGGCCAGCACATTGGGTGGAATTCTCTCTTTGAGGCTGTTGGAGAGCCCCTTCTGGGCATCCGCGGCCTTTTGCCTGGCCTGCGCAACCTCCGCCATCGTCTTGTCCAGATGCCCGTCCGTTTTCGCCAGCTTGTCCCGGATGCCATCAAAATCAACACCCCTGATATTGACTATGTGGCTGTAGCGGGCCTGCATTTTCCCGGTCATCCCCTCCATATTGTTCAGAAGGACAGCAGACTCCGCAAGAACCTTCTTCGCTTGGGCGACTGTCTCTTCCGGCGTCTGCGGCATGAAAGGGGCTTTCCCGAGCACCCTGGCCTTGACCTGCTCGATCTCCTTGGGAAGGTTCTTGACGAGCAGCATGGCGTCGTGAATCTTCTTTTTAGCCGCTTCCAGCGGCGCCTGGTCAATGGGGACCATCCGGTTGAGAACCTTTTTCTGTTCTTCCAGGTAGTATTGGAGGGGCTTGGGCGTCTCATCCTCTTGCTCGCTGTCAAGGAAGATGCGCTGCACGTCGGCATACTCCTCATCGAGGATTTCGGCGGTTCCCCTGTGGATGATTACCCCCCTCATGACCGTGGGGAAAAGCCAGAGGGTGTCGATCCGCGTGGTGACTTCCTGGAAGATTTCGTCGCTTTTCTGCCCTGGCTTCAGGGTGGTCTTTTTCGTGACGAAACAGCGCGGACGGAGGCGTGGGATGTGGGACTTGATCAGCGGCAGATCGGGGTGCATGTTCCCGATTTCGATGGGATCGCCGGCCTTGAAGAATCCCTCGCTGAGCTGGTCCTCCGGCGCCGCGTTGAAATACTCATAATTCATGTCCTGCGGAAAATTGGGCCAGTGCTCCTTGAGCCATTTATCGTCGTATGTCCCCGTCTTTCTCATCCGCTGCGGCCACATCATATCGAGGGGGCCAAATCCCGCCGGGTCGGGCCGGTCGGATGGTGAACCGATGAGGCGGTCGGGGAGTTCTACGTTGGGAAGATAGACACGGAACTCGCCGTCGGGCATCCGTGCCGGGTCTATCCCTCTTCCAAGGGGGTTCTTCTCGAAATCCTTTCCGCCAAAGGCATTATTCCAGGTCAAAGGCGCCTCGCTGAATCCCTCCGGTTGACTGATGGCAGTAATTACCCCCCCTGTCTTTTTCCAGTAGCGATCACCGAAAATGTTCAAGGTCTTGCGTATGTTTCCGGCACGAAAAAAAACCTGAGACGCCGGGCGCGTCTGGCCGCGGGGGGAAAAGCACGAGCCCGTGACCAGCGCCTCCGCCCTTGGCTTGGCCATCCCCTGGTCAAACACGACGCCCTGTCCGAGCTGGGCCGGGACAACCGACCAGAGTTCCTGTTCTTTCAAGGGCGCATCGGGATCGTTCAGATCGAAAAAGATCAGGACGGAGACGGCCAGATAAAGCTTGTCCGCGATCCCGAAAGACTTGATCAGAAGCGATTGTTCGTTCTTTTTAAATATCTTCATAGTCTATACTGTACAGGTAGTTCCCGATATGTGGAGATTAGTCGAGTTCACACGCTGGACAGCGCCGCTCACCCTGGTGCTGGATCCGGAAACGGTCACGCTGCCGCCCTCAACTACTGTATCGTCGCCGGAGACAGTGGTGTCATCCCCTGCAACATCCGTGGCGTCGCCCTGGACTTCTGTCTCCTCGCCGGTGACGTCTGCCGCGAATCCCTGAATAACTGTATGGTTCCCCGTTATACGTTCGGCATTTCCCCGGACAACTGTTCTTACGCCGGTGACGTTTGTCGCATCTCCTTTTACCGTTGTGTGCTCTCCATGGACGGTAGTGGCATTTCCTTTGACCTTTGTCTTGCTTCCCGTTATGGTATTTACGGTACCCCGAATCTCGACGCTGTTGCTGCCCAGTTCCAGTTCCTGTTCCCCCAGATGAACAGTCTGCCCCCTGAATTCATGTTGATGGCTTTTGTATTCCTGGCTTCCTGCGATCTTCAGCTCCGTATCGAATCCAATGACTGTTTCCCAGCTTGCTCCCAGCACATTGAGGGAGTAAAGAACGACGACCGTCTCCGTTTCTTCCCCTAAAACAATCTTGTTTTCCGCTGCCGCCATGATATCGAGGTAGCCGCTGGTGGCCAGGTGGATACCAGCCTTGCCTTTCTCCTTCTTGCCGGTTTCCCAGTCGGAGATATAATCCCAGACGCCCTCTGCCGCGGATTTGATATAATCCCCGACGCCCTCTGCCGCGGATTTGATATATTTCCAGACTGTCTCGTCATAGTCGTCAAAAGGAAAAGGGTCGTTGGGCGCGCCGATGCGGATGAAGCTCTTCTGTTTTGGGGAGTGCATCAGAATACGCTCGCTTTCCTCCCTGTCCTCCATGTGAATCCGGTTGCCGCCGGACGAGGTAATCGCCGCCATCGTCTGGTTATCCGCCGTTACCGGCGAGGGGGTTTCCGGATTCGGAACGGCGCCCGCGATAATCGGGCGATCCGGGTCCCCGTCGATGAAAGTCAGAAGAACCTCCGTTCCCTTGTGAAGCGGAAAATGCATTCCGTGACCGCTTCCCGCATACGGCTGGGCCATCCTTACCCACGCCGAGGCCTTCCCGTCCTTCCGGCCCGACAGATCGAACGGCAAAACCACCTTGTACCGGCCATGCCCGTCCAGCTCCGCGTACTTGCCGCTTCCCGCCGCGTCTATCCGGGCTATGATCGTTCCGGCTATCCGTGGCCTTTGAGTCCTGCTCTCCGGACGAAACTGCACCGAAGCCGGTATAACCGTGAAATCGTTGCGGTAATAAACACGCCGCTCCGCCTCGGACAACTGCGACTGCAACCCCGCCATCAGATAGCCCGCCTGACTCCCCTCATGCCGGATATCCGTCGCCAGATACCGCTGATTGAATTCCCCGCGGTAATGATCCTTCAGGTCAAACGTAAAGCCCGGCTCCATATAGGGAACCGAACTCTCCCCCCGAAACTCCTCCCGGCGGCACAAAATCGACTCCGCTCTTATTTGCGCCAGACGCGTCCCTTCCTCCGGTGTCTCGATGTGACCCCCGTAATAGTAAAACTGCCCCCGCCCGCCCGCCGATACCGAGGCGCTCCCGCTTACCTCCAGGGAAGGCTTCATGTAGTTATAGTCCTTCAGAAAAATACTCCCCGGGGTAAGAGACCGGCGACAATTGAAGAAGGACACCACCTCCCCCATGTGCAGCGCGTCTAACCCCGACGGCGGCGAATAATGAAGCTCGCTTCCCTGCGGCATCTGTGTGTGGGCAATGGCCGTGTCCGTAAAGACGACCTTCTCCGCATCGCCGGACTGATCGAAGTAATAGTAGATTCCCTCCCGTTCGCACCAGCGCGAAATGAAGTCAAGATGGCTCTCCCCGTACTGGCAGACATAGTCCAGAAAACCATAGGAACCCCGCAGACGAAAATCGTAGTCCACCGACGTCAGCCCGCCATCCTTCAATACCAGCTCCACAATCTCCGGGACCGATTTGTCCAGAAAGATCTGGTTGTGATGGGTCAAAGACAGCCACCACAGGCGCGGAACCAGGCAGGCACGGTAAAAACAGAGACCATCCGCCTCCTGCAACTGCTCAAAATGACGCAGAATACCGTGATACGCCACGTCGTTTTCATCACCCCGGTGGATAATGAAACGGGCCGGATTCTGCAACACCTCCGCCAGATCAATCTCCAGATTATCCGAAACCAGCATCGCCTCAAACTGGTAAGTCCGGGACAGTCCCTCCTCGCCCTGAAAACTGACAACCCCGAATGTATCAGGAGATAGCCCGTCCGATATGAATGAAAACCTGCTGTCCGTTAGTCCCTTCATGGTACCCAGCTCATCATATTATCATGTCAACCACACCGGAAACATTCACATGAGCGGAGGTAATTTCCTGAACATCCGCGCTCACCGCCGTACCCTCTCCCTGGACTGTAACCGTGCCTCCCATAATATGGCTTCCTTGCCCGGAAACAGTGGTATGGCCTCCCGAAACCCTCAAGGCGTTTCCCTGAACCGATGTAAGGGTTCCCGATACCGTGGTCGCATGGCCGTTGACAATGGCGCCCTCCCCCGTAACGTTTTCTGCTTTTCCCAGCACCTCCGAATCCGACCCGACGACATTGGTGGCGCTTCCCTTGACGGTTGTACGGGCGCCCTCAACCGTTCCGACATTGCCTGTTACCCCCGTTTTGTTGCCGACAACCTCGGTGGCGGTCCCGACAAAGCGGATTTTACTGCCTTTGATCTTTATCACTTGACCGCCTACGGTGATTGTCTCGGGGTGAAAATCGTGTTTCAGGCTGTCAAAGGCTTTATGTACGGCCATATGCAGTTCTCCGTCCAGGCCGATGACGGTATCCCAGCGCGCCCCGATAACGTTATGCGCGTAGCCGACAATAAAAGTTTCCGTCTCCTCGCCGAGTATCAGCTTGTTGGATGCCTCCGCCGTGATATCGAGAAGACCGTTGGTAGCAAGATGGATGCCGCTTCTTCCTTCGGTATGCTCATAGTGGCCATCTTTATCCTTCGTGCGGAAATGCCAACTATGGGGCCCCTCGTCATCGGCGACAGAAGGGTCGTTGGGCGCGCCGATGCGGATGAAGCTCTTCTGTTTTGGGGAGTGCATCAGAATACGCTCGCTTTCCTCCCTGTCCTCCATGTGAATCCGGTTGCCGCCGGACGAGGTAATCGCCGCCATCGTCTGGTTATCCGCCGTTACCGGCGAGGGGGTTTCCGGATTCGGAACGGCGCCCGCGATAATCGGGCGATCCGGGTCCCCGTCGATGAAAGTCAGAAGAACCTCCGTTCCCTTGTGAAGCGGAAAATGCATTCCGTGACCGCTTCCCGCATACGGCTGGGCCATCCTTACCCACGCCGAGGCCTTCCCGTCCTTCCGGCCCGACAGATCGAACGGCAAAACCACCTTGTACCGGCCATGCCCGTCCAGCTCCGCGTACTTGCCGCTTCCCGCCGCGTCTATCCGGGCTATGATCGTTCCGGCTATCCGTGGCCTTTGAGTCCTGCTCTCCGGACGAAACTGCACCGAAGCCGGTATAACCGTGAAATCGTTGCGGTAATAAACACGCCGCTCCGCCTCGGACAACTGCGACTGCAACCCCGCCATCAGATAGCCCGCCTGACTCCCCTCATGCCGGATATCCGTCGCCAGATACCGCTGATTGAATTCCCCGCGGTAATGATCCTTCAGGTCAAACGTAAAGCCCGGCTCCATATAGGGAACCGAACTCTCCCCCCGAAACTCCTCCCGGCGGCACAAAATCGACTCCGCTCTTATTTGCGCCAGACGCGTCCCTTCCTCCGGTGTCTCGATGTGACCCCCGTAATAGTAAAACTGCCCCCGCCCGCCCGCCGATACCGAGGCGCTCCCGCTTACCTCCAGGGAAGGCTTCATGTAGTTATAGTCCTTCAGAAAAATACTCCCCGGGGTAAGAGACCGGCGACAATTGAAGAAGGACACCACCTCCCCCATGTGCAGCGCGTCTAACCCCGACGGCGGCGAATAATGAAGCTCGCTTCCCTGCGGCATCTGTGTGTGGGCAATGGCCGTGTCCGTAAAGACGACCTTCTCCGCATCGCCGGACTGATCGAAGTAATAGTAGATTCCCTCCCGTTCGCACCAGCGCGAAATGAAGTCAAGATGGCTCTCCCCGTACTGGCAGACATAGTCCAGAAAACCATAGGAACCCCGCAGACGAAAATCGTAGTCCACCGACGTCAGCCCGCCATCCTTCAATACCAGCTCCACAATCTCCGGGACCGATTTGTCCAGAAAGATCTGGTTGTGATGGGTCAAAGACAGCCACCACAGGCGCGGAACCAGGCAGGCACGGTAAAAACAGAGACCATCCGCCTCCTGCAACTGCTCAAAATGACGCAGAATACCGTGATACGCCACGTCGTTTTCATCACCCCGGTGGATAATGAAACGGGCCGGATTCTGCAACACCTCCGCCAGATCAATCTCCAGATTATCCGAAACCAGCATCGCCTCAAACTGGTAAGTCCGGGACAGTCCCTCCTCGCCCTGAAAACTGACAACCCCGAATGTATCAGGAGATAGCCCGTCCGATATGAATGAAAACCTGCTGTCCGTTAGTCCCTTCATGGTACCCAGCTCATCATGGTCTACGCCTTCAGAAACCTGCAAGCCTTGCTTCGGCTGTTTGTGCAAATAAAAGGGTTGTAGCCCGGATAATTAATCTCTCCCGTGTCATAGTCTTATCTCCTGTTCGGCCAGCACCACCGTTGAACCGGTTATATCCTGTACATTTCCACTTACAGTCGTGTTGTCCCCTGTAACTGTCACTTCTCCGCCTGTCACTTGCGTGCTTTGTCCCGTTACTTTCGTACGTTGGCCGCTGATATTGGTCGCTTTTCCCCGCACCGTTGTACCGTTGCCGGTTACATTCACGGCGTCCCCCTGCACTGTGGTCGATTCGCCTTCCACCACAGCGGCGTTGCCAAAGATCCTCGTATCCCTGCCGCTGACGGTCGTGGCGTCGCCCCTGACGGTCGTATGGTTTCCGGCAACATCCTGCGCCGTGCCGGAGATGGTCGTTTCCTCTCCTCCCACTGTGACGATGTCTCCGGTAACATGAACCCCGTCCCCCACTACTCTGATCGTTTCCTCTCCCAGATGTATCTCCTGAACATTGCACTCATGATGGATGGGGGCGAAAGCGAGTCTCCCACCTATTTTGAGAGCCCCTTCAAGGCCGATGACGGTTTCCCAATTTACCCCCAAAGTGTTATGGACGAGAAGCCCGACAACCGTCTCCGTCTCCTCGCCGAGGATAAGCTTGTTGGATGTCTCCGCCGTAACATCCAGAAGTGAGCTGGTGGCCAGACGCACGCCGAAGTTTTCTTCGGTCTTTTCGTTCTTGCCTTCATCCGCTACAGAAGGGTCATTGGGCGCGCCGACGCGGATGAAGCTTTTCTGTTTGGGAACATGCATCAGGATCCGCTCGCTTCCCTCCCGGTCCTCCATGTGGATCCGGTTGCCGCCGGACGAGGTAATCGCCGCCATCGTCTGGTTGTCCGCCGTCACCGGCGAGGGGTTTTCCGGATTCGGAACGGCGCCCGCGATAATCGGGCGATCCGGATCCCCGTCGATGAAGGTAAGAAGAACATCTGTACCTTTGTGCAGCGGAAGGTGCATCCCGTGGCCGCTTCCCGCATACGGCTGGGCCATCCTCACCCATGCCGAGGCCTTCCCATCCTTCCGGCCGGATTGATCGAACGGCAAAATCACCTTGTACCGGCCGTACCCGTCGAGTTCAGCGTACTTGCCGCTTCCGGAAGCGTCGATTCTGGCGATGATAGTTCCATAAATCCTCGGTTTTTCAGCCCTGACCTCCGGTCGGAACTGAACATCGGCACGAATCGCCGTAAAGCTGTTCCGGTAGTAAACCTGCGCCTCTCTTTCCGACAGCCCTTCACGGATGCCGGCGATGAGATAACCCGTCTGGCTCCCCTCGTGGCTGATCCGTGCAGTCAGGTATTTCCGATTCAGGCTCTTGCGGTAGTGGTCCTCGAGATCGCAGGTAAACCCGGGAGCCAGGCAGGGGACCGAACTCTCCCCATTAAACGTTTCCTGCCGGCAGAGGATGCCCTCGGCACGGATCTTCGCCAGCCGTGCGCCCTCCTCGCTTGTCTGAAAACGTTCATCGTAATAGTAGGCCTGACCGCGGCCGTGTTGATCAACCAAGGCATTCCCGGTAATTTCGAGTGACGGTTTGAGATAGTTGTAATCCTTGAGAAACACGCTTCCGGGAACCGTTTCCCGGCGGCAATTGAAGGATTTTACCACCTCTGTTTCGTGTAGCGCGTCCAGCCCCGAGGTGGGCGAGTAGTGAATGGTCTTCCCCCGGGGAAGATCAGCGTGGGCGATCGCCGTGTCGGTGAAGACCACCCTCTCGCCGTTCGGCGTCTGCTCGAAGAAATAATAGACCCCCTCGCGTTCCAGCCACCGGGAGACAAAGTTCAGATGACTCTCGCCGTACTGACAGACGTAGTCGAGCGGATCGTATGTTTCCTTGAGACGAAACTCAAAATCGAGGGTGGTAAGGCCGCCATCCTTGAGTACATCCGTTACAATGTCCGGCAGGGATTTGTTAAGGATGACCTGGTTGTGTCTGGCAAGCGAGAGCCACCAGAGCCTGGGCGCCAGAAACGCCCTGTAGAACACGTAGTTATCCACGGCGTGAAGCTGCTCGAAATGGGCGATGACGCCCTGATAAACGACGTCGTCTTCCCCCTCGCGATGGATGATCAGCCGGGCGGGATTTTGAACAATCCCCTTGAGATCAATCCCTTTGTCGGTTGAAACAAGCATGATTTCAAATTCATAGGGAACCGATAGCGCCTCACTTCCCTGGAAGTGAACCACCCCGAATGTATCCGGTGCAAGCAGGCTGGAAATGAACGAGAATTTTTTTGACGTCAAATAATCCATGCCGATCTTTCTTTGATTAATGACAACAAACAGCCGTACAGTTCAGCACAATAGATGTCCGCACCACTTCCAGATAATTGCCGGCAAGGGGTTCTTGATGGACGAGCTAATCAAACTTGAATGTAAACTCCCCGCCGTCATCCACATCGAGATGGACATTCGTCGGCATGCCGCCTTCGGTGATATGGGAAAGTATAGTCATAGAGAGCCGTGGGAGGACGTTTCCGTTCAGGATGTACTCGATATTCCTCGCCCCCGTTTCGACCTCGGTGCACCTCTCGGTGATCCGGTCCACGACCGCTGGGGCATAACTCATCGCCATCCGGTTATTTTCCTGAAGCATACGCTGGATTTTTCCCATTTTCAGTTCAACGACAAGACGCATCGCTTCGGCATTCAGGCTGTAAAAGGGAACAACATTCATCCGGGCAAGCAGCGCCGGTTTGAAATGGGCGGAGAGAATCGGACGAACCGCGCCCAAAACCGTTTCCAGCGCGGGAGGTTCATCTCCCGCAGTCATCTCCTGAATGACATCGGAGGCAAGGTTGCTTGTCAGAATCATGATCGTGTTCTTGAAACTGATCTCCTTCCCCTCGCCGTCGGTCAGAGTCCCCTTGTCGAATACCTGGTAGAAGAGATTCATCACGTCCAAATGGGCCTTTTCGACCTCGTCGAGCAGCACCACCGAATAGGGCTTCTGCCGGACCGCCTCGGTCAGCATCCCCCCTTCGCCGTAGCCGACATATCCGGGAGGGGAGCCGATCAGGCGGCTTAACGTGTGGGCCTCCTGAAACTCGCTCATGTTTATCGTCACGGTATGCCGCTCGCTCCCGAAGAGGATGTCCGCCAGCGCAAGCCCTGATTCCGTCTTTCCCGTGCCGCTCGGACCGGCGAGCAGAAACACGCCGAGTGGCTGGTTGGGATTTTTGATTCCCGATTTGGCGGCCCGGATCACCTCGGCCACCACCGCCAGCGCTTGATCCTGCCCCTTGATGCGCTCCTTCAGGCGTTCCTCAAGATTAAGGATCGTCCGCGCCTCGTCCTTGAGCACCTTGCCAAGCGGAATCCCTGTCCAGTCCGAAACCACCTGGGCGACCACATCCGGATTGACCTCGATCTGAATCAGCGGATGGTCTTTCTGGATGGCGGCAAGGGCCTGTTCCGCCTCGGCCATTTTTGCTTCTACCGATTCTTTCGTTTCCCCCGCTTTTTCGAGGAACCGGTAGCGCTCCTCCCGTATCTTGACAACCTCGGCCGCCGCTTCTTTTTCCCTGCGCCAGCTTTCCTCAAGTTTGTCGGCCTCAGCCGCGGCAATCTTTCTTTTCTCTATAAGGCCTTGGTACTTTTCGTCGTCAATTGTTGCTCCGCCGACGCGGTCGCGGTCTATCGCCTTGATCTCCCTGTCCAGGGCCTGAATCGTCCGCTGCTTGTCCTCCAGCGCCGCCGGTTTCGCGCTCAGGTTAACCTTCACGCGGGCGCAGCTCGTATCGAGAAGGTCTATCGCCTTGTCGGGAAGAAACCGGCCGGTTATGTAGCGGTCGGACAAAACCGCCGCCGCCTCGACGGCGTCGTCCCTGACGATGACGTTGTGGTCCTTTTCATAATTTGCCTTCAACCCGCGCAGCATGATCTTTGTCGTCTCGACGGAGGGCTCGTCGAGTTTGACGAGCTGGAAACGACGGGCCATTGCGGGGTCCTTTTCAAAATATTTTTTGTATTCCGTCCAGGTGGTCGCCGCCACCGTCCGCAATTCTCCCCGCGCCAAAGCCGGCTTGAGCAGATTCGCCGCGTCCGACCCTCCGGAAGGGCCGCCCGCGCCGATCAGGGTATGGGCCTCGTCAATAAAAAGTATTATTGGGGTTTCCGAGGCCTTTATCTCATTGATAACCCCTTTGAGACGGTTCTCAAATTCTCCCTTGACCCCGGCCCCCGCTTCGAGAAGACCCATGTCGAGACCGAGGAGTTTTACATCTTTGAGCATGTCTGGAATATCGCCCTCAACGATTCTGAGGGCCAGACCCTCGACCACGGCGGTCTTGCCGACGCCCGGCTCGCCGACGCAGATGGGGTTGTTCTTGCGCCTGCGGGCGAGGATGTCTATCATCTGGCGTATCTCATTATCCCGTCCGAACACCGGGTCAATCCCGCCTGTCCGCGCCCTTTCGGTAAAATCGGCGCAGAAACGGGCAAGCGCTCCCCCTTCGGTTTTTCCCGGCGCCTGCTCGCCCTTTGCGCCCACGCCGGCGCCCACCGCGCTTTTTTCCATCGAAGGCTGCGTCAGGCTCCAAAACTCGTTTATCAGCGCCTCCCGGCCTATCTTCATGATAAGATCGGCATAGCGCCCCATCGAAAAAAACGTCGGCTTGTTCAAAAAAGACAGCAGAACAGCGCCGGAGCGGATTTTTGTCTCTCCAAGGTCAATAGAGGAGACAAGCCATGCGTCCTGAAGCAGCTCCATCACGAGCGGAGAGAATACCGGTTTGGCCGCATTGCCTGTCTTGAACTCTTCGAGTGTTTCCTCCAGCGCCTTTTGCACCCTCCCGACATCGAGGTCAAAACGGCGGAAAATCAACGGGATGTCCGAACGGGGTTCTTCGAGGAGCCTGGCAAGGAGATGCTCGACGGTTATCTCGTAATGGGTGCGGGAAACGCAGAGCCCCGCAGCATTCTGCAGCGCGCTTGTGCAAAAACCGTTTAAATGGAGAAGCAGCGACTTGATATCAACGGAAACCATATTTTCACCCTTCCATTAAATAAAATATCAATTCATGGCTCCGATATCCAGAAGACGCACAGAGGCGTCTTCTGGCGGAAATCCCTCCGAGAAAAGCCAGGTATTCCAGCCAAGCCTGCACCACTGTTCATCGCCCAGCTTTGTCGTCCCTGTCTCCACTGGTTTCAACATCGCCTCCAGGTCCCAGGACAACGGCTGATCCAGATAAAAACCGATGAAGGTCTTCAATTCATGAAATGCGGGTTTATCGGGCAGGTAGAGGTTGAACTTTTCGATGTCAAGCGGGCCGACAGTGATTCTGAACTTACCGAGGAGGTCGGAAATTTCGTTTCCCAGGCAGGCATCCTTTCCCAGCGTATTTCCTGACAGACCCAGAACAAACCGCTGCTCCCGGGGAATTTTCACCGTCCTTTCAACGCACTGTACAACCCGGAGGGACTCTTCATCGAGAACGTCGGCCAGAAGCGACTGCAATCCGGCGGCGCTGCGGGGCAACTGCGTCATCAGCCCCGCGTAACGGAGTTTCCCGTAATGATTTTCGACACCCTCGCGCAACCTTTCCCCGCCGAGACCGATCAGACAGTACAGCCTCTCCAGGACATCTTGATTCTGCTCCTCAATAAGGTTGAAGAATAACCGGCGCGAAGCCCATGCCTGGAAGTACAGGCTGTAAAGACGGGAGTTGAAAACATCCAGAAAATCCCTGCTTATGGTCTGCTCTTGCGATTGTTCCTCAAACAGGTCTTCGGTATAAAACGCCGGAAGGGGCGAAGAGGCGCCGTACAAGCCGAGGAATGTCGCAGTAATCAAAAAATGTTCCGGCGCATCCGGGGTTTCCTCAATGGAAATTACATCCGTTTCAGGAAAGGCAAAAGACAAATCGGGCCGGACCCTGATTTGTTTGAGCACATCGTGTTCCGGTGTGTCAGGGTTCATCTTTTTACGGAGAAGGAAGCGCAGGTAGCGATACGCCTGAATAAAGGTGTAGCGCCGTCCCTCTTCGAGCAATCGTTTTTTTAAAGCAGGGGTCTGCTCCCCATCCGTGCCGGCCATGTGAATGTCTCCCCGGTTAAAGTGTCTTTAAGCCGGAATTGCGTGAAGGTGTTCATGCTGCTGTAAATGCCGAAAAAAATGTCCATCATTGCTCCGAACAGATAGAAGTCTCCCGTCCCGGCAAAATTATCCTGACGGGAGGTCATCTTGATACTCTGCCCTCTGACCACCATTCCCCGCATCAGGCGGTCGGCAGGCTTGACCTGCAATTCGCTGACGCTGTCTATTCTCTTGAGAGAGGCGGCGACTGCCGCCCTGTCCCGCCTTTCTGGATACGTGTACAATCGCAGCAGCTCCTTGATATTTTCAGGATTGGCGATATTCAGATAATTCAACGACAGATGGGAGAGAAATTTCCACAACAGGTTCTCGCCCAGGGGGGGATCTATCGGCGAGGTCGGCGCAATGACATTCCTGAACGTCAAAAGTTGGGGCGAATCGGAGGTAGGCACGGAAATGTCGCCGATACCGAGACGCTCGGGCAGCTCGCCGTTGGAACAGGTCATCGTTACGGAGATTGTTTCCTTCTGGGGCTCGGGGGCAAAAGAGGGGTAGGTAAGCGAAAGATAAATCTCCGGTCTGTCATCAACGGGCGATCGCATGTAATTGACCTGATAGACAGGGCGATCGCCGTCTTTGTGCTGGAAACGCTCCAGAGAAACGTAATCCTTTCTTTCGAGGCTTCCCTGGAGATAACCGGTGACGCTGTCGATCGAATATATCCGGTAATGATTCTTATCCATGCCGGCGGGCCGGACGCGGATTTTTTCGAGACGGTGATCGAAGAAAAAGGGATCCGCCTCATGGGGAAAAAGATTTACAACGGGCGTTCCAAACAGCGAAAAAAGGCCCGGATTAATCTTTGGCATGGCGCTCGGCGGCGGCATCAGCTCGAAGATGATTTCAAATTTCTTGCCATTGCCCCGGTTTTGCCAGTTGTCCCAGCCATGCAGCTCGAAAAACAGAAACTTACGGGGCAAAACAAAATATTCCTGGAGGAGCTGGTAGCCGGAGAAGGACAACGAAGGGAAAGAAAACATGCTGTTTCCGGTGTCAAATCCAACCGGGATCAACGCCTCTTTCGGCAGTGTACAGGAGGCGCCACCTTCAGAAGGTTTAATGACGATCTGCCGCAGGTATCTTGAAAGCGCCATAAAAAGATCGGTAGCCTCTCTGTAGTCGCCGGTCAGACAAAAGGAAAGCTTCTCCGGATGCCATGCGGAAAGATCGGGGCCGGTCGTCTCCAGAACAATGCGTATCGCATCTGTTTTGCCGACCTGCCGGACAGTCTCGGCGGAAATGATGTTCAGAGGATGGACGTCAAGCTCAAAACAGGTACGAAAGACGCACGAGGCGCCGTCCATCGGAACCGACCCGAGGCTCGTTCCTTTAGGAACCCTGATGGTTTCCATCATTCCCGGTTTCGGAGCAAAAACAACAATCGAACACGACGGGATAGGCCTGATGTAATGGGGAAAAATTATGTTTGTCAGGCTGTGGACGATCTCCGGAAAGTCATCTTCCAGTTTCTGATGCAAGAGTCCGGTGAGAAAAGCGACCCCTTCGAGCAGTCTCTCCACATCGGGATCGGAGGTCGGACCGCTCAGCAGAGGCGCGACGGACGGATGCTCTCTGGAAAACTCCACCGCGAGTTCCCGTAGATTCTGCAATTCCTGCTGATAGTGTTTGTTGAACATTGGTGCAATCCGTGATTAACTGTCTATGCGAACCTTTCCTTCGGTCGTCACGACGGTTTCAACCCCTATCGGAACAGTTCTATCCCTGTTCAGAGGGTCAATCATCTGCGCTTCAAGCCTGAAGCGCAGGCTGTGCATATCACCCGGCGTCGGATCAAAATGAATACGAACCCCATGCAGACGGGGTTCGTATTTCCGTATCATACCGGCGATGATTTGTTCCATCTCCGCGGCCGTTTTTGATAAATCATCCACGGGAAAATTGGTAAAATCCGGCATCCCGTAATCGTCGGCAATCAGCACGCTTCCCTGCCGCGTGTTGAGCATGTTGCGGAGGTTCCTGATTACGGAACGGAGGCCCCCCGAAACATCCCTTACGCCTCGTTGCGCGGTTCCTCTCTCCAGACACCGTATTTTCTCCAACAGACTCTCTTCATCCATAAAAGAACCAGAATAACCCCCCATGCCGGGGGCAATAACAAGCGCACCGAACGATGAAAATCGGCTTCAAAGTCGCTGGAACCCGCAAGAATACTGCAACGTAACGCTATTACACCTTTCCCCAGGAATCCTGGGCCTCGATGCCATCGGTCACGTATGTCCAGATAATGGCCGAATAAGTGAAGGAAAAATCATTCATGTGCCTGTATGGTTTGTTCTCTTCGATGAATGTAGGGGGAAACCACTCCCTCGCGTTCACGACGATGGCCTCCTTGAGTTTTATCGTAAAATATTTCTCTTCCTGACCCTTCTCATTGATCCAGTACATGTCTATCTCCACATCCATCCGCTCCCCGGATGTGCAGGCCTGAAAGATTTTCGGGGTGTACTTGCCCATATGGGTGGTTACGGTGAGCGGCTTATGGATCCGCTGGCCGGTTGGAAGCCCCGTATGGGTATCCCGGGGAATCTCTACATTGTGATCCATGCTGTAGCACGTGATCATCTTTTCGCGATCCTTTTGTGTGCAGTCGCCCTCAATACTCCCCTGGTTTTTTGCAAAGATTTTCAAGTAAATTGTCATTGCCATGGCGCTTTTCTCCTTTCATGAAAAAGCTGGTTCGTTCCATCAACATAATCCTGCCGCACGACATTAAATGCCCATATTTTTAAAAAGCGATGAGTGTTTCCCTGTTTGTTTCCGCTTACTTCTTGTCCAGCTTGCCGGCAAGGGAAAGGGTAAAGGACGCGCCCATGTATTTGAAGTGGGGCTGCACCTGCAGCGAAACACGATACCAGCCCGGATCCCCTTCCACATCGGAAACCGTTATTTCCGCCTTTCTCAACGGGCGGCGGTTTCTCACCGCGGGAGACGGGTTGTCCATATCCGCGACATACTGGCGTATCCAGTTGTTCAGCTCCGTTTCCAGATCGCCCCGTTCCTTCCAGGTGCCGATGTTCTCCCGCTGGATAACCTTTATATAGTGGGCAAGACGGGCAATCACAAAATTATAGGGGAGCTGGGTGCCCAGCTTGTAGTTTGTCTCCGCCTGCTTCCCTTCGGGGGTGTTCGGAAAAGTCTTCGGTTTCTGAACGGAATTTGCCGAAAAGAAGGCCGCGTTGTCGCTTCCCTTACGCATCGTAAGCGCAATGAAGCCTTCCTCGGCCAGTTCAAATTCCCGGTGCTCAGAAATCAGGATCTCCGTCGGAATCTTGGTCTGGAGATCTCCCATTGCTTCGTACTGATATACGGGAAGATCATCCACGGCGCCTCCTCCCTGGGGCCCGATGACGTTGGCGGCCCACCGGTACTTGGCAAAGCTGTCGCTGACACGGGAAGCAAAGGCAAACGCCGCGTTCCCCCAGAGGAAACCCCCATTCCCCCCGGAGACGTCCTCCTGGTAAACAAAGCTTTTTGCCGGCTGGGAATCCGGTCCATAAGGCAATCGCAGCAGAAAATGGGGGACGGTCAGCCCGACATTCCGGGAATCCTCCGACTCCCGGAATGACTGCCATTTGGTGTACTGCGGCATCTCGAAAATAGCCTTCAGATCCTTCAGGTTGGGAAGCCCTGAAAAATCATCCAGACCAAAAAAGGAAGAACCAGCCGCAGCAATAAACGGGGCATGGGACATATTCGCCACGGCGGATACGTACTGGAGAAGACGTATGTCCTGTGCGCCCGCAGTGAACTCATAATTGCCGACCATCAGACCGTATGGTTTTCCTCCGAACTGTCCATACTCGCTCGTATAGGCGAGCTTGTAAAGCCCGGACTTGGTGATTTCCGGCGCGTCCGAGAAATCGTCCAGCAAATCATCCTTGTTGGCGTTGAGCAGCTCTATCTTGATGTTTTCCCTGAAATCCGTTTTATCAACGAGATACTTCGCGGACCGCCATGCCGATTCCAGCTTCTGAAATGTATCATTGTGGAGGATCGCGTCCATCTGCGCGCTCAGTTTCTGATCCAGCCCGGCGATCATCTCGTCCACGGCGGCCTGGGTCACCCGCAGTTCCTTTCCCGGCTTAAGAAGTTCATCTATGAATGCCTGAACGCCCTGCCTGGTAATTGCATACCCTTCGTCCGCAGGTTTCATCCGGGTTGCCTGGACTATCTCATCGAGAAGGGAACCCCCTTCGGCCGCCTCCGGCGCCTTAGCCTCTTGAGCCTTTTTTTCTTCTTCTGCCATATCTCCCCCCTCCTTGCTATTCAATGCCAAGTTCTTTCAACAACCGGCTTTTTGTTCCCTCATCCGTTACAAGCGTCTGAATCTTCTTGCGGAATTCCGGAATGTTCCCCAAAGGGCCTTTCAGCGCCTTGAGTGCATCCCGCAGTTCCATGAGCTTTTTCAACTCGGGCACCTTTTCCACAATCGCGTCGGGATCAAAATCCTTGATCCTCTTGAAATCCAGATTTATACTGAGCTGCGCATCGGGATCGTCCGCAAGCCGGTTGGGAACAACGGCCTGCATCTTTACATTGGACGCGCCCAGCACTTCATCGAAATTATCCTTGTCTATATTTACGGGGGCGCGGTCTTCAACAGGCCGGTCATCCTTGCTCTGCGTAAAATCGCCCATGACAAGGATCTTCAGGGGAAGTTCCACCTCTTCTTTCGCATCGCCCGTAGCTGGTCGATACACAATATTAACCCTTTCTTTCGGTGCAACTGAAGCCTCTTTCGCCATTTTTCACCTCCTGTGATTATTTGTTGTTACACGAAAACCATATACCATATTTATGGTGCGTATCTCTAAATATCTTTTTTCTGATCACCCAAATGTTTAACGGTGGGCTAAAGCAGTGAAACAGCGCGGGCCGGGGACAGGATTGCAATCCTGTCCATGACGTTCGTTTCCAGTTCTTTGTCCTTTCCGTTCTCTTGGCTTCGCAACCCCGACAATACGGTTACAAGGGCATCAACAGCTAACAGAGGGTCCCATTCATCCAACTTGTAGATGTCAATCTTATCAATAAGCTCCTTTACATAAGGCCCGGAAATAGCCGCCTGTTTAGTCCGGAAAAGGAATTTGCAGAACTCCGTCTCCCGGATAAAAAACTCCCGTGCGGAAGACGCCCGATTCATTTTATCTCTGAAATCATTAAGGGCCTCGGGCAGCTTATCTTCCTTTACCAGCTCCAGAGCGGCGGCGGTCTCCTTCGCAAGAGTTTCCTGCAAATTATCGACAACATAACCGACGGAAAAACTCTGTTGCCGTTCTGTCCGGCTATCTAAACCTTTAAGCCACTCCCGCGTTTCGTCATCGGCGAAGGGGGTGCCGTCCGAAAAAGAGAGATACTCTATTCCGTTCAGACGCCCGACATACAGGGATGTTTCCATGGCGACTGCCCTGGCGATATCGTTGAATCCCAATTTTTGGAGGGATTCGGCGGAAAAGCGGCTAATATCTATCCAGAAGAGGAACTCCGGCACCCTTGCTTCCGAAGCCTGGAGGAGTTCCTTCCAGCTTCCCGATTTGTACAGGTTCCTGAGGACAGTAATCACCTGCTCATCGGGGGGCGGGATCAACGTTCTGCCCTCTGCGGTTTGGGGAAGGATGGTTACTGAAATCCACGCAACCGCGCGGTTCAGCCTGTAATAAAGAGAATCCGTGCTTTCCTGCCTTGCCAAAAGAGTCGCTGCGCTTCGCAGCGTGCCCAGACCACGGCGGAGAAGTCTGTCCGCGTCCATTTCAGTTGAAGATGCTTCTGAAAGCGCCTTTTCCCCCACCGGCGGCGGCGCCTGGCGAATCGGCGCTTTATCGGGGGGAGGATGCTGTTCGCCGACGGGGGATGGCTCCTCCCCCTGGGGTTTCTCAATCTGTGTCTCCCCGGAAATGATCAATGCAGACAAACTGTTTATCAGAGAAGCCAGCATCGGGGCGTCTTCCATTTTCTCCCCGAGAAAGGCATCGATGGCCTTCAATTCGCCAAGAAATTTATCCCTTCTGTCTTTTGTCCACGATTCACCATGAATGCCGGAAATGTCAGAGTTTACTTTCTCAAGCCACCACTCCAGGGCATTCCTGCGGGCCTTCATTTTTTTTATGGATGGAAACATGTTTTCCCAGAATGTCTCCAGCAAATCGCGAAGGACGGTCGTTCCCTTTTCCAGGCCGGTCAATCCTTCGGTATGGAAGAGCCCGACGGACAAATAGCAGACCACAAGAAGATCCTTGGCCTTATCAGCCGTGATATCAAAAGAGGCGGAAACAATCTTCTTCCAATCCACCCCGCCGGCCCCGGCAGGAGAGGACAATTTTTCTATCTCACTCGCCAGCATCTCGAAGGCCGGGTCATAACGGACGTCCTCCCCCGCGGGACTGGCTTGAGAAATCGGAATCTTGCCTATCTCCATCAATTGCATACAACACCACCAATCAGTGATTATCGCAACAAGCAGGGCACTATCTCATCAGGCGCTTGCACGGCCCTGCTTTTTAACAACTCGACAATTTCTTCCTTACCGGAAATCGAGTATGATAACCTGATCCAGGAAATTCCCATGTCGCTCAGGCGCTTCTTCTCGTCCGGGAACTCATCCGCCCTGAAAGTTCTTGTTCCATCCCCGAACTCCGACAAAAAAGACGGGAAAGCCATAGGCCCTTTGTATGTTTTTGTCAGCACCAGATCGGGCAGAAATATCCTTACAATCACCCCGCCGCATTTATCTGGTTTCCAGTGAAATATTCTGCTCTGCGGATAATTGTAGTTTTCCAGGGACACCTCTTTGTCCGGGCAATTCAGCGAAATGACATTCCCGTAAGGTTTGATGTTCGCGCCGTTATTGACCGTAAGCGGCAGCGTCTCCATCGTTACCACGTAATCGGAACGTAAAACCGCAATATTGCGCTCGCCGACGTTGAGAAAATCAAAAAAATCAGAGTTGAACGGGATCGTGAGGTCATGGCTTTTTCTGGCGATATAGCCTTTCTTGCTTTTCATGACAAATGGCTGCGCGGGGCCGGAGACAAACTTCCACACAATCCCGTCGGATTTGTTGAAAAGAACATCGGAGACTTTATCACTTCCGGCGCTTTTAATCGTCCCTAAAATCTGCTCCTCCCATTTCTTCTGCAGTGTGCATTCGGCGTCCATGATGCCGTAATCCAGGAGAAAATTTAAGGGGCCAAGAACAATGTCCCATACGGCAATTGCATCGCCGTATTCCTGCGTCATACTTTTAAGTTTGAAAGCCTCATTATGCACATTAAGAAACGCGGGTATTTTTTCGCCGGATTCCTGTTTGAAATAATCAGAAACCATGTTAAAACAAACCTCGTGCGAGGTTGTCGCGGGTAACAACTGCGCAAGCGCCTTTTCGTAATTTTTCCAAACACCTGCAATTTCCAGCCTATTCTCGTATTCTTTCACATTCTTTTCGGCGCCGATCTCCCTGGTTTTTTCGACCAGTCTTTCCGTTACGTCTTCGAGTTTCCCCGTTAATTTGCCCTTAGCCTTTTCCGCTTCGACTTTGGCCGTATGCCTTATTTCTTTCAAAGACAACACAAGCGCCGCCCATGGCGGCAGTCGGCTCTTTTGGACATCCCGGGAGAATTCGTCGGACATCCTGTCAAGCAGGCGGAAATAGGGATTCTGGGATGTCGTCATCAGCGCCAGCATATACTTTTTCGCGAATTCCTCGACCAGAAAGTCAATCCCGCTGTCGAACGACACGGTAAATTCCAGCCAGGACTCAAAGAATGTCGGCCAGTACCAATCCCAGAATTTGTCGCTGACCTCGCCGCCAATCTCTTTGTTCAGGCCGATTTTATACATCAAGACAAGAAAATCCGTTATCCTTTTTCTACCCTCGGCGGTATAGGCCCGCGATACGTAAACAGACAGGTTTTGGGCATTCTCATCGGCGGCGCCCCATATATCATGCAGGTGGACATCTGGAACGTCGGCAATGGGTATTTCCACGAGCCATTCCAGGCTTTTTCCCTTCCTGTCCAGAAGCCTCTTCATCATCAACAGGGATTCTTCGCTGTTCAGCCGACAGTCGTTCTGGTCTTTATTCCAAAGCAGATACGCATAGTAAAGATCATCAAACCTGGATGCAATCCCCGGCAACATCTGGGGATATCTTTCCGAAATCAGCCTCGTGCATGCATCGTCGAATTGCGCGACACGGACAATTTTTTCTTTTTTCAGGGCCATCTGCTGCAGATGAATCCGGTTCGTCATATAGCTTGCATACAACGCCGCCTCACTGTCCGGGGTATTCGGAGAGATCTTTTCAACCTGCTGAAAAAGCGAGGCATCGAACCGTTTAAGAGCCGCATCCTTGAACAAGGCAGTAAAGCTCTGTTTTATCTTCTGTTCGACCGTCAGACTGTCATGCAGGCCGAACCTCGGCAGCCACCAGTCCCTGTTTCCCTGTTCCAAATTCAGGATGTTGCTCCGGAGTTTGTCCAGAAGCAGCAGGTTTGTCGCCATATCGTCAGTTGGAACAGGCGCTGCCTGAAATTCTCTGGTTAAATTCCCGATGGCCAGCGAATTTCTGATAAATGAATAACTTAAAAGCCCGCAGAGGGAAAGCCAGATCAACACCCAGGCCAGCAGGCCGTGACTGCCCGTCAGAACGCGCCAACGGAGAAATTCCCGTATCGGGCGATAGAGATATCTGTCATCGGGAAGGACCTTTTTGAAGAGCTCCTGGAGAAAGATGCCGTCTTCGCCTGTACTTTTGTAATCGCCCGATGGCATCAATGCGGTGGCGCTGAGAAACTGCGATTGCGGACTGCCCTGCTGCCTGGCGCTGGAAAAATAGATACCTCTAAACAGCGGGGTCTCCTGGTAGATGTTCTCCTCGAAGATGGCCTGCGAAAATGTCTCCAAGCCTGGTTTTAGCCCTTCAAATTCGGTCGGGAAGAACAGGGCTCCCGGCGTCGGCTTGCCGTCATTGACCATTGCAAAACGCAGCTCCCGGAGCTTTTCCGTTATCCCGTTCAGCGAATGCTCCAGGAACTCGTTCCAGTAGGGATTCATCTTGTCGTTGATTGCGCCCATTGCCTGAGAAAGATCGCCTCTGGAAATATAACGGGAGAAATCGACAAAACCGTGAACCAGATCCATCTTTGTCACAAGCAGGTAAACGGGAAACTTTGCCCCTGTCGTGCGCATAAGTTGATCGATACGCAGTCTTACACGCACACCTTCTTCGGTAAGCTCGTTCTTATCCAGATTGAGCAGCTTATCGGTGGAAATCGTGACGATCACGCCGTTGAGCGGTTCGCGGCGGCGGTACTTTGCGAGCAGGACAAGAAACTTTTTCCATTCCTCCCTATCCGGCCCCTCATCTATAGGAATCGTGTAGCGTCCCGCCGTGTCGAGGACAATAGCCTCATCGAAAAACCACCAATCACAGTTACGGGTCGCCGCAAGAGTCGCAGCCGGACTGATGTCGGTAAATGGGGAATTCGCGTTGGCCTTGATTATGGCGGATGTTTTCCCAAACCCGGATTCGCCGATCACGACATACCACGGCAATGCATAGAGGGGATTCCCCCATCTGCGGAGATTGGAACTGCTTAAACGCTCGATTGATTCCTTCCAGTTATCCTCGAGTTCCTGCAATCTCTGTCTTTCGTGAATCGGCGCTGACTTAATGGCCGCATCGTCCTGGGCGACTATCCTCTCAACGAATTTCTTCTCCCGACCCCTTTGCAAGTATCTCTTTATAAACAGAATCCCGATCCAGATGCCGATGAGGCCAACGAACAGCGCGACGCCGACCCACCATGGCCATTTTCTGTAATGCACAAGCCATGCCGCTAATCCGGCGATAACCCCCAGGATCAGGATAATCAATGCAATTTTAAGAATCTTCTTCCACATTAAACGATTCCCTGTTGGGACAGCCCCTTTTCAGAAAGGGATCCCGATAAAACCTGCCGCCATTTTCTGCAACATATATCTATAGAGAAAAAAAAGAGCGATAAAACCAATGACCGGTATAAAAATAAAGGGAACCCTTGAAAAGGAAAAAAAACGGAACCATCTTTTTCCCCGCCCTTTTCTGACTTTGTTGTCATACGCCCCCGGAAAAAGCTTCCCGGGAATTTCCGGTTCGGCAATTCCTTCAAGAAAACCAATGCTATCCATGCGGATCTTTTTCAACTCCTCCTCGTTTTCCACGCGGAAGAACCGGCCCTTGAATCCAAGGGCGAGGCAATACGCATATACCTCTCTTAAGTTTCCATCGTTTTCGTCCAAGCTCTCGAGCCGTTGGAAAAATTCTTCCCCGGCGCGCGTTGTGCCAAAATGGACACGCTGGAGAGGGGCGCAGGACCACTTTTCCCTCCCGGACCACTCGGAACAGAGGATGCTTTCGTCAATCCATGCGCAAACCGCAAAAAGGGCGGACTCCTCTTCTCTCTGTGAAAAACCGCCGTTTTTCACACATTCCCTGGAACGGGCAAGCAATCGTTCATACTGCTTCAGCGCATCGTCGCAGGAAAGCCGACCTGTATTCAACGTCGTCAGGAGATATTCAGTAAACGTGAACAGTTCCATGAAGCAATCACTCAATCGCATAATCATATCACTTCTTCACAATGATTAATTCAATGGCGGCGTCTTCGCAGGCCTCATTCCATTGCACGCAGATATTCTGGGCCTTCTGAATTTCCATCCAGTCATTACAGGAGCGATCAATCCTGAAAGAAACAGAACCTGCCCGTTTCGGCAGCCCCGGTATCGGGGCTTCTCCGTGCAGAAGCGGGATTCCGGGGAGAGCCCTCTGGACAAGCGTCGGCATACGTTCTTCGCTGCTCACTTTCACCGTGTGCCTGAACATATTAAGAACCTGTTCCTGCTCGATAGAGGCTCCTACTACAAGATAGAACGCGTTGCGGCTGTCGAAGGCGTTCAGCGGAATCGGCGCCTTGAAGCGCCCGTCGCTGCGATCGAGACGGATGATATTTTCTGCGCCGAGGGTGATTTCGTTTAGCAGCTCACCGATCAGCGTCCACGCTTCATGAAAACAGTCTCCGAGATTGTTGTGGTCGTAGTCCGGCAGCAGCTCCGTCCCATCCTTTATCCTTCCGAGGGCATCAACGCGCTCACTAAAAGCGCTGAGTTCACCGACAAGCTGCCTTAGCAATCCATAAGCCTGCCATGGGTGGACTTCCGCCCCGCTTTCCGTCAGATGATGCAGCAGCGGCACATATCTGTTCAACGAACGCAGCGCCAGAAGATACGTGATAAAATTCAACCCGATGTCCTCAAACTGGGCTTCGCGAGGAAGTTTGTATTCCTCGAGCATATGGCAGCGCGCCGTTACCTGTTCCCGGATATTCTGCAGGGTCTTCGAGAGGATTTCGGAGGCAAAGAGCGATACGGCCGGGGGGACAAAGCTCCGGGACAATCTGATGTCGTCCATTTCCCGTTCCAGGCGGGCAACGTGGATCAGGTCATAATCGCCGGCCCCCTCGATCTCATTCTCCCAGAAAATCTTCAGGCGATAACGTAGAAACTTTACCGCTGCGGGAGGCCCTTTGTAATAAACATCCTTGATTTCCTGGGGCGTGGCGTAAGAGATGAAACGGGCATCCGCATCGTATGCCGCATCGCCATCGTTCAAAACAGCGACATTTTCGCCTTCGGGGTTCCATTTGCGCAATCCCAGGTATATGTCAAACGGGTGTTCCTCCGACCATAAACCCTTGAACGACCGGGATTGCAGAATCGCGTTTTCCGGAAATGCCGCCAAGGATCCGTCGGGGAAAAGAAATTCGCCGGCGGATATCTCAAACATCCTGTTGTTCAAGGCGGACTCAAGAATGTCAATTTTGCATACGCCCCAGTAATGCGGCTGCAGATACCCCTGAAAATGATGGAGAAGCGTTTGATAGTAAAGATCGTTCTGTTGAAAATGCTGGGGCTGAAGGAAAAGGCCCTGATGCCAGAAAATTGGGCGTCTTTGTTCCATTATTCGACTATCACCTCGCGTTCTTGCAGGGCGCTCGGCCCCAACAGCAGCTTAATGGTCATTTGACCAACCCGGGATTCCGTTGTTCTGAATCCATAAACGCCTTTCTTTCTTGTGATAAGGGGTATGCTGAACAACCGGTTCACCTGACCGGGAACCAAAGTGAAGTAACCTCCGACAATACCGATCCAGGTGGCATTTTCCGCGCGATTCAGAGCGACATTTTTGTCCTCGCCCGGTTGAACGATAATTTTGTCCATGCCAACCGCGCTCGCATCAAAATTCTGAAGCTTAAGAAGCGTCTTCAAACCCTCGCTATTCTTCGTCAAATTATTAAAAGCGTTGACGTTGCTTAACTGGTACACCGCCAGAATCAGTGTATGGGGTTCGTTGTCATAGACGTTCAACATCTTGTCGGCGGCATACTGAACCTGAATCCCCGCCGGCGCAAAAGACCGGACAGATTGTTCAGGCGCCCCCGAAACCGTCTTTGACGCGCTCTTCGATCCGCAGGAACTCAAAAACAAGGATGCGAAAAGCAAAAAAAACAAGGAAACTGCCGTGAGGAATGCACGCTGCCGCTTTACGGCGGAAAAAACATCTTTGCACTCCGTCGTTAGGGCGCCAGAAATTATGGAACTTCTGAATATCACGCTTTTTGCGTCAGTAAAAACCATGTTTTCTACACCAAAAATCGCCATTGCCCGCACTGTCGGCCATGCTGCAAGGGAAAAACCCGCAGCGAGCCCGACCCATTGCACCCATCCCCGCTTTGTCGCCAGTCAATGCCCCGGGAAACGGGGCATTGTGTTCATAATGCCGTAAAGACAACGATTAAAAAGTGCCAAGACAGGACAACATACGCCCAACTCTTTCTTTCACGCTAACATATAAAGAAAATCGCTGCAATATTCTTTTAAAAACTGCAAAATAAAATCTGGGGAGGAAATGGCGCCGTTTTCCGGATTACCACCTGACGATCTCTAACAGGCATGGTATAGCGGGTGTCCCCGAAATGTCTCGGCCATCTTCTGAAAACGCAATGGGGTATCGGTTACATAAAAACTGCTTTCCAGCGGCGAGCGAAGGCGGGTAGCTCTCTGCCGTCTTCTTCTGCAGAAACCCGGCATCCTGCTGCTCGCCGAGCCGACCAACCATCTCGACGCCGAATCGGTCGCCTGGCTGGAGCAGAAGCAGAACCGCCTGCGGCTGGAGGAAAAGGCGGAGACCTAACGCCAGAAAAACTTCATTCGGCGTTCAATCTCCACCCCGAAGAGCCCGGCATCAATCAAAATGGAGGCCTCGCCGTTTGAAATGTAGATCGAGTTCCCCCCGGCTGCCGCTGGCCAACGTGCAAACCTGTAAGGCGTCGCCTTCAGGATTTTTTTGATGGGGTTCAGGGATATGTCGGAACGCGGCGGCATGCTATATGCCCGTATGCCCGAACCCGCCGCTGTTCCTCTGGGAGGCATCAAGGTGGTCACCGTCATGCCGGGTGCAGTCCGGAAAGGGGCAAGCACCGTATCCGCGATCTACCTGCTGCTCGATCGCGATACCGGAAAACCGCTGGCGATTCTTGACGGAGAGGCCCTCACCTTCCGCCGCACGGCGGCTGCATCGGCCCTCGCGGCCCGATATCTTGCCCGTCCTGACTCGCAAACGCTTTTACTGGTGGGAACCGGCGGGCTCGCTCCCTGGATGGCGCAAGCCCATGCAGAGCTGAATCCATCGATTAAAAGGATTCTGATCTGGGGGCGTTCCATCGATAAAGCCGAATCCGTCGCCCGGAAACTCACGCTGCGTATTGCCGCTGAACGCGCATTAAAAATTCTCTCGATTCCCGACGTCGAGGAAGCCGTCTTGCAATCCGACGTGATTTCCTGCGCAACCACATCAAAAACGCCGATCATTCACGGGGTCTGGGTAAAGCCCGGGACACACATCGATCTGGTCGGCGGATTCCGCCCGGACATGCGCGAGGCGGACGATGAAGCCGTTTTTCGTTCGCGTCTTTTCGTGGATACCCGCGCAGGGGCCCTCAGCGAAGCCGGCGATATTCTGGGGCCTGTCACGGCGGGGGTTATCGGCCTCAACCACGTCATGGGCGAACTGGCCGACCTCGTGCGGGGGACACGGACTGGACGAAAAGATACTTCGGATATTACCATGTTCAAATCGGTGGGAACGGCGCTGGAGGATCTTGCCGCCGCGGAAACGGTTCTGCGCTCTTCGTAAAAATTTGTCCGTTGCCGCCGGTTGTTTCATCCCGCAGGGGTTCTATCTCTCGATTTTCCATGTTTATAGAAAATTCCTTGCCTTTTGGCCCGTAGGATGTTACTGGTACACCAGAAGTATGTTTGAGGACATTCATCAAAAAACACCCTGCTGCGACCTCTTCACACGGCGGGGAAAAACGGGTTGCCTTATGGATAATAAAATATACGATACAATCCGCCAGCGGATACTTTTTATGGAGTATCCGCCAGGGACCATTCTCAACGAAAAGGTCCTGGCCGAGGAATTCGGCCTCAGTCGCTCGCCGATTCGCGACGTACTCAACGCCCTGGAAATATCCGGGCTGGTGCGGGTCATTCCCAGAACCGGAACGCTGGTATCGGAAATCGAATTTCACAAGATGATGGATGTTTACCGTGTGCGTCTGGAAATTGAGGCCCTGGTCGGGCATCTGGCAGCCGAACACATTACCGAGGATCATCTGCAGGAAATTCTGCAAATTGCCGGGGAATGCCGTGAGCTTTTCGCGGAGCGCGACCGCCGGAGGCTGATCATGATCGATATGAAATTCAGGCAGGTGCTCTACGAGGCGGCCAACAATCCTACCCTGAAGGAGATATCCCAGCACCTGTACGATCAAACGGTGCGGATATGGTACAATTTTCTGGATCGCACCGACTGGAAAATCGAGATTCAGGGCATGCTTGATGAAATTCTTCAGACACACGAGATACTCTTTTCCCGCCAGCCGTCCGAAGCGTGGACGGTGCGCAAAGGCTTTCTGCAAAACTATCTGGATAGACTCAAGAAAAAATTTTAGCTGTTGAGCCAATTGCAAAACCAGCTTATTTAACTCACCCCGGCGAAAGCGAAGCTTCATGTTCATAAAGCCGGGGTCCAGAATATCTTGAAAATACTGGATACCGTCTTTCGACGGTATGACGCACAGGGACTTTTGCAATTGGCTCTGTTTCAAAAACTAAAAAATGCTTGACACATCTTTATACTTCAGGTAATTCACGGCCATATCTTAAATGTTTTAGTGGTATATCAGTACGCAATTAAAAAAACACCATCTATCCTGATCAACTGCCAATGCCCGCGAAATGTGATAGCAGATTCTGGGATAGCCAACTGGAAAGGCGGGGGAAAACCTTATGTTCTGGCAACAGATAGTAAACGGGGTCTCTTTGGGCGCCATTTATGCCCTGATCACCATTGGCTACAGCATGGTTTACGGCATTATGAAGATGATGAATTTCGCCCATGGCGACGTTTACATGTTCGGCACCTTTTTGACCTACACGCTGATGACGGCCTTTCATTTCAATATCTTCACCGCTGTCCTGGTTGGCCTGGCCGTCGGCGCCGCCCTGGCCGCGCTGGTGGAGATCGCCGCCTACCGGCCCCTCCGGAACGCCCCCCAGGGAAGAAACATCAGCATGATCACGGCGCTGGGCGCCGCCTACATCATTCAGAACGGCGAGGAAATTTTCTGGGGCGTCGAAGCGCGTCGGTTTCCTTCCATTGTCGGAGGCGATGTCGTCAGCATTCTGGGTTTGAGCATCTCCAAGGTGCAGATCATGACGCTTCTGTTGAGCGTCATGCTCCTGGTTCTGTTTCATTTTTTCCTTAAATACCACAAGGTCGGCAAGGCCATTCTCTGCCTTGCCCAGGATGTTGACACCTCATCCCTGATGGGAATCCCCATCAACCGAACCGCGAGCATCGTGTATGCGCTGGGCGGAATGCTGGGGGTTGCGGGCGGCATCCTCTACTGTTCAGCGTATAACGTCATCAGCATTGCCATGGGTTTTTCCGGTACGATCGTCGCCTTCACGGCCGCGGTTTTCGGCGGAATAGGCAGCCTGAGCGGCGCCCTTTTGGGAAGCCTGATCGTCGGGCTTGCCCAGAGCCTCGTCGGGGCCTATGTTTCAACAACATTCCGCGACGTCATTACTTTTGCCATTTTAATCATCCTTTTGCTCATCAGGCCGGAGGGTCTTCTGGGAAAAAGGACAAAAATCAAGGTGTAAATCGTGGAAGCAATAAAACTCGAACGCTTCAAGCCGTTGTTCATTGTGCTGGTTCTCATTTCCGCCTTTGCTCTGCCTCTGGCGGTCAAAAATGAGTACTTCCTCCGGGTGCTCGTCATGATCTGGATTTATTCGATTCTCAGCATCAGCCTGAACTTCATCATCGGGTTCTCCAGCTCCCTGTCGTTCGGCCATCATGCCTTTTACGGGATCGGCGCCTACACGACGGCGCTCATGATGACCATGCTGGGCGCACCCTTTCTCTACGCCCTGGCGGCATCCATTGTCGTTACCTTTTTGTTCGGCGTTGCGGTGGGAATCCCCGTCACAAGGGTGCGCGGCGACTATCTGGTTTTGCTGACGCTGGCCTTTGGCGAGATGTTCCGCCTGACCATGCAGGGATGGATCGATTTTACCGGCGGGCAGATGGGCGTGGTCGGCATCCCTGCCCCGGTGATATGGGGCTTCAAGATCAAAACAAACTTCCATTTTTATTATCTCGCCCTTGTCCTGCTGATTCTGACCTATGTCACGCTGCATACGATAACCCGCTCCAGGATCGGCCGGGCGATGATCGCCATTCGGGAGGACGAACTTGCCGCATCGACAAGCGGAATCAATGCCGGTTTTTACAAACTTCTCAATTTTTCTTTGGGCTGCATGTACGCCGGCGTGGCCGGAAGCTTCATGGCGGTTTACATGACGGCCATCGCCCCTTCCAATTTCACGCTGAACGAAGGGGTGCTGATGATCGTCATGGTCATTGTCGGCGGCCTCGGCAGTTTCGCGGGGTCGATTATCGGCGCGGCCGTCATGCTCATCTCCACGGAGGCCTTCCGGTCGGTCTATCAGTACCGGCTCTTGATCATCGGCCTGATCATGGTGCTGGTGCTGCTCTGGCGACCCCAGGGTATCATGGGCGTGGGGGCATGGAAAAAGATATCCCAAAAAGGCGGGAATTGACATGCAGAGTTTATTGCAGCTTGATAATGTTACCGTAAGCTTCGGAGGCGTCACCGCCGTCGCGGCCATGTCGTTCGAAATCAATCAGGGGGAAATTGTCGGGCTGATCGGCCCGAACGGCTCCGGCAAGACGACCGTTCTCAACATCATATCCAAGATTTACACCCCGGATCGCGGACGTCTCCTTTTGAAGGGAAAGGACATTACCGGTTACCGCACCCACCAGATAACCTCTCACGGCATTGCCCGCACCTTTCAGAATTTGCGTATCTTCAAAAACATCACCTGCCTGGACAACGTCCTGATCGGTCAGCATACACTCCTGAAAAATAACATGTTTTCGATATTCTTCCGCCCCGTGAAGAGCCGACGCGAAGAAAGAGACGCCCGGAATCGCGCCCTGGAGCTGCTGAAACTGGTCGGTCTGGAAAATCAGGAGAATGTCCTGGCGCAGTCGCTTCCCTATGGGGCCCAGCGACGCCTCGAAATTGCCCGCGCTCTCTCGGCCAATCCGGAGCTTCTGCTTCTCGACGAACCCAATGCGGGCATGAACCCCATAGAAAGCCAGTCTCTTATTCACCTGATCGAAAAAATACGGGCAATGGGCAAGACCATCCTGATCATCGAACACAACATGAAGCTGATCATGAGCGTATCCGACCGTATTGTGGTTTTGAATTCCGGAAACAAGCTCATGGAGGGAACGCCCGCCGAGGTTCAGGCCAGTTGCGAGGTGCAGGAAATATACCTGGGCAGCGATGAGGAGGACGGACTATGCTGAAAATAGAAGACCTGACCGCCCGCTACGGCAATATCGAGGTTCTGCACGGCATATCCATGGAGGTCGGCAAGGGAGAGATCGTCGCCCTGATCGGGGCCAACGGCGCCGGGAAAAGCACCCTGCTCAAGTCCATCATGGGGCTGGTTCCCCCCAGCAAGGGACGGATAGAGTTCGAGGGAAAGGCGATTGCCCAGCTTACCCCTGAAAAGGTGGTGCGCCTCGGGCTGGTTTTGTCGCCGGAGGGCCGGAATGTTTTTCCGCTGCATACGGTGGAAACGAATCTGCAAATGGGCGCGTACGTCCGGGGGGATCATGCCGGGATCCGGGAGGATATGGACAAATTCTACGAGATGTTTCCCCCACTGAAGCGGATGCGGAAAAAAAATGCCGGTCTTCTCTCGGGTGGCGAGCAGCAGATGCTGGCGATTGCCCGGGCCCTGATGTCCAGGCCGCGCTGCGTTTTGCTCGATGAGCCGTCCATGGGGCTTGCGCCCCTGCTGGTAAACGAGATTTTCCGCATCGTCAAATCTCTCCACGCGGACGGGCGCACAGTCCTTCTGGTGGAGCAAAACGCGAGGAAGGCCCTCGCCATCTCCGATCGGGCATATATGCTCGAAACAGGAAAGATCGTTTTAAGCGGCAACAGCAGGGAATTGCTCCACGATGAACGGGTGCGGCAATCCTACCTGGGCGAGTAACGAGAAGGGGGCAGGGCTTGAACGGGGTTATCCGGCAGGTTCTGTCGTAACAACTGTCTGTATCAAAATATTTTTCAAGGAGGGTTTTATGAAAAAAGGTCTGGTTGTTCTTATGATGGCGCTGGTTCTCGCCATCGCGTTTGTCATGCCGGCAATGGCCGACAAGGGCGTCGATTCCAAGGGGAAGGTTATCAAGTTCGCCGCTGTCGGACCTCTTACCGGGGAGATGGCCGTTTATGGCGTCGATCAGAAAAAGGGCGTGGAAGCGGCCGTCGATAACATAAACGCGGCGGGTGGTTTGAAGTCCGGCCCCTACAAGGGCTACAAGCTCGAGGCGATCTATTTTGACGACAAGGCGGACCCGAAAGAGTCGGCCAACATCGCCCAGCAGGTTGTCATCGGTAATTATTTCGCGGAGATAGGGCCGACGAACTCTTCGCCGGCAAGTTCCTCCGCCCCGATTTACGATCGCGCCGACATGCCGATGATCCTGGTCTATGCCTCGGATACGCGCCTGACCCATTCCGGCTACACCAATGTTTTCCGTATTGTCGTAACCACCGACACCGAAGCGGAGAGCTACGCCCGTCATCTGGTGAAGACTCTGAAACACAAAAAAATCGTGGAAATCTGGGAAAACACCGCCTACGGGCAGGCGCTGCATAAATCGTTCGTCAAAAACCTGAAGGCGGCAGGCGGGGAACTGCTCCTTTCCGAGAGCATCGACGCCGCCAAGGATGTCGATTTCAAGGCCATTCTCACCAAGATGAAGTCTCTCAACCCGGATGTGCTGCAACTGAACGTCACCTACACCCCCGGCGGACTGATTGTCAGCCAGGCGCGCGGCATGGGCTTCAATGTTCCGATGCTCTCCGCAATCGGCTGCAACAACCCCAAGTTCATCGAGATGATGCCGGCAAATCCCGGAACCGTTTATCTGAGCCCCACCTTCAACCAGTTGTCGAAACAACCGGCCATCGTAAACTTCATTTCGTCCTATAAGAAGAAGTTCAATGCCGAACCGAGCGAATCGGCGGCGCTGGCCTACGACGCGGTCAACGCGCTGAAGGGGGCGCTTGAGGCAGGCGCGGCAAAGCCGGCCGACGTCAAGACCTTCCTCCGCAAGGTTGATTTCAAGGGGGTAACCAACCGCATCCGTTTTGACGAATTCGGCGATGTCTCCCAGCCGTCGCTGCCCCTGTGGAAACTCAACAAAAACAAGCAGTGGGAATCCGTCAATTAATTGAATGCATGAATTAACTTTAAACCAAAGAGCCAATTGCAAAACCAAGCTAATCCGTCGCCCCGGCGAAAGCCGGGGCCCAGAAATGACTGAAAAGACTGGATTCCGGCTTTCGCCGGAATGACGAAGAAGGACTTTTGCAATTGGCTCCAAAGGAAAGTGGGGGGGCATCCGTTCCCCCGTTTTCCTTTTAGACCATCCTGCTTGAGGAGGCGCCCCCATGGTTTACCAGGCCGTTCAAAAACAGTACAGCGCCGGCGAGGCTGTCGGCATTCTCCTTCTTGACGCCCTTCTCCCGCTGCCGCCGGGGGATGTCGCAAACGCCACGACCTATCCCTTTCCCGTCCGATACCAGGTGGTAAAAGCCGCCTCGATCGACAGACTGATCTACCAGCGCGACCCGGAGCTTCTTCAGCCTTTCATCGACGGCGCATGGGAACTGGTGCATGCCGGCGTCAAGGCAATAACCAGCGACTGCGGCTTCATGGCCCTGTTTCAGGAAAGAATGGCCGATGAAATCCCCGTCCCGGTTTTTCTCTCCAGTCTTCTACAGGTTCCCTTCATCCACCGGACGCTGCGCAAGGGTGAAAAGGTGGGGATAATCGCCGCGGACAGCAGGCAGCTTACCGAACGCCACCTGCGGGCGGTCGGGGTAACGGAAGATATGCCGGTCAAGATTGTCGGGATGAATGAAAAAGAAGGGTTCAGCTCCGCCATTCTGGAGGAAAAGGGCTCTCTCGATTTTGAAAAGGTGGAGGCGGAGGTTGTTGAGCAGGCCCTGAAGCTCACCGAAAATGACGGCAAGGTTAAATCGATCCTGCTGGAGTGCTCGAATCTGCCGCAATACGCGGCCGCCGTCCAGAAGGCGGTCAACCTTCCCGTGTACGACTTCAACACCATGATCGGACATGTCTATTCAGCGCTTGTCCGAAAACCGTATCAGGGATTTGTATAAAAATAGTTCCGGAAGATCAGAAGCAGACTCGATATTTTGATGAAGAAAGCAGTCTTTTAGAAAGGGTTTAGGACAATGCAGCAGACAAACAGCGACGTTTTGATCATCGGCGGCGGCATCATGGGATCCTCCACCGCCTACCATCTGACAAAGGCGGACCCCACCCTGAAGATTTCCGTGGTGGAGAAGGATCCTTCCTACACCTATGCATCATCCGCGCTCAGCGCGACCAATGTCCGCGTACAGTTCAGCCTCCAGGAAAACATTCAGGCGTCGCAATACACGCTTAAAATACTCGAAAATTTTGAAGACGAGATGGCCGTTGAGGGGGAAAAACCCGATATCGACTACCACGCTGAAGGCAATCTTTTTATTGTGGAAGAAAAAGGCAGGGAACTGGCGGAAAAGGCGCTTCAGTTGCAGCGGTCCCTTGACTGCGAGGTGGAGTGGTGGTCGCCGGAGAAGATCAGGGAGGCCTGTCCGCTTTACGAAACAGGCAATTACGCGGGAGGCGCCTTTGGGGCTAAAGACGGACGACTGGACGCCTACTCGCTGCTTATGGCATACAAAAACAAGGCCCGTTCCCAGGGGGCGGTTTACATAAAGGACGAGGCGGTTGAGATCCTGACAGAAAATGGATGCGCCACGGGGGCGCTCCTAGCCTCGGGAAACACGATCAAGGCCGGGCATGTGATCAACTGCGCCGGCCCATGGGCCGCCCGGCTTGCCCGGACTGCGGGCGTCGCGCTGCCGATTGAACCGATCAAACGGCAGATTTTCGTCATGACGCCGGCGGTAAAATTGGAGCGTCCGCTTCCCTTCACCATCCTGCCGTCAGGGTTTTACTTCCGGACGGAGCCGGGAGGCATGATTCTTATGGGGAAATCGCTTCAGGAAGATCCGGTTGGCTTTGATTTCAGTTGGGACGACAAGAGATACTATGATCAGCTCTGGCCGGAGCTGGCGGAGCTGATTCCCGCTTTCGATACGGCCAAACTCAACAGAGGCTGGGCGGGGCTCTACGCCGTCAACACGCTTGACGAAAACGCCATTCTTGGTGAGTGGCCGAATTTAAAGAGATTTTTTCTGGCAAACGGCTTTTCCGGGCACGGCATGCAGCACGGCCCGGCGGTTGGGCGCTATATCGCGGAGATCGTTCTGGGGGTAAAACCGCACCTGGATCTTTCAAGGCTGGGCCCGGAGAGGATCCTGGAAAACAGACCCCTGCACGAAGACGGCATCGTTTGAACCAGACTATTATTCATAGAGGAGAAGAAAATGTTTGGATGGAAAGGCAGTATCCTGAGGGTAAACCTCACGACGAAGACATTTCAAAAGGAGTCTTTCAGCGAGGCGTTCGCACAGAAATGGGTGGGCGGGCGCGGTTTCGCGGTGAAAACGCTCTGGGACGAGCTTAAGCCGAATATCGACCCGCTGGGACCGGAGAACAAGTTCATCGTGGCTCTTGGACCGATATCAGGAATTCCCGCCCCGAATACCGGCAAGGCGGTGGTCGCCGCCAAGTCGCCGATCACGGGCGGCTACGGAGACGGAAACATCGGGACAAAGGTTGCTGAACATCTGCGCAGAGCCGGGTATGACGCCATGATTGTCGAGGGAAAAGCGTCGTCGCCACTTTATCTTTACATCAAAGACGACACGGTGGAGTTCCTGCCCGCAGACGCAATGTGGGGAAAGGGAACCTACTTTGCCAACGACTGGATTTACGCCAAATACGGGAAAAAAGTGGGTGTCCTCAACATCGGCCAGGCAGGCGAAAACATGGCGCTCTACGCCGTGGTGCGAAGCCTGGAGGGTAGGGCCGGCGGCAGAACCGGCATGGGGGCGGTCATGGGTTCCAAGCTCCTCAAGGCGATTGTCGTGGAAGGAACCGGCGATCTCGCCGCCGCCAACCCGGACGACATGCAGCAGACGGGGCGGGAAGACCTCAAAGTGGTGCGGGAAATGGATAAGGAGCAGGGCTGGACAATCCAGAGCACCAACGCCGTTCTCGGCTGGCTCAACGAGGTTGCCGCTCTTCCGGTGCACAATTTTCGCAAAACCAGCCATCCCGATGCCTGGAAAATCGACGGAGAAAGACTCAACGAAGCCAGAATCGCCACCTATGGCTGCCCCAACTGCACCATGCATTGCGGCATCGCGATACGCGATCACGAGGGGCGCGAGGCGGAGATGGACTACGAAAATATCGGCCTTCTCGGCTCCAATCTCGGCATCTTTGAACTCGACCAGATCGGCTCGCTCAACTACCTCTGCGACGATTACGGACTCGATACCATGTCCGCCGGAGGCACTCTGGCATTTTACGCCGACGCCATTGAACACGGGCTTGTCGCTGGAGATTTCCGTTTTGGCGACGCGGAAGAAGCCAAACGGCTCCTGGATGTTGCGGCCAGGCGGGAAGGCGAAATCGGCAACATGCTCGCCGACGGCTCGCTCCGCATGGCCAGAAAACTGGGCGGCAATTCCGAAGAGTACGCGATGCAGGTCAAGGGTCTGGAGGTTGCCGCGTACAACTGCAAGTTCATCCCGGGAATGGCGCTGGCCTTCGGCACAAGCCCGATCGGCGCCCACCACAAGGAGGCGTGGGTGATCTCCTATGAACTCAAGCAGACCGTCCGCGAATCCTACGGCCGGGAAAAGGCCGAGAAGGTGGTGGAACTCCAGCGTATCCGGGGCGGTCTGTTCGAGATGCTTGTCTCCTGCAGGTTTCCCTGGATCGAACTGGGCTGGGAGCTGGAGAATTATCCGAAATACTTCAATCTCGCCACCGGCCTCACCTGGACTCTGGACGATTTCTGGAAGGCGAGCGACCGCATTTATGCGCTTATGAAATTTTTCTGGGTGCGCGAGATCCCCTCCTGGGACAGAACACGGGATTATCCGCCGCTGGCCTGGTTCGACAAAACCAACGCCGATACGGAAGGACCGATTGCGGGCCTGGCGCTCGACATGGACAAGTACAACCAACTGCTGGATCATTACTACGACATCCGGGGCTGGGACAAACGCGGCATTCCCACCCGGAAAACGGCCGAGTCGCTCGGCCTCGATGATGAAATAAAAGAGGTTGAAAAATTCACGGTGCTTGCATAATGGCGCAAGGGAAAATTGCAAAATAAACCTGTCCGTCGCCCCGGCGAAAGTCGAAGCCTTAAACGGGTTAAAAAAAGTGGATTATGAACATGAAGCTCCGTTTTAAAGACGTTAACCGGAATGGCGCGGAAGGAGTTTTGATACTCTCGTAAAAAGTCGTCACACCGGTGAAAACCGGTGTCCAGCGTTTTTGTAACGCGTTGAAATCTCTGGATTGTGAACATTAAGCTTCGCTTTCCGGTTTTCACCGGAATGACGATTCCTGGACATTTTTGACTTTTGACGAGATCATCAGTTTTGTGTTTGGCGCG
>DYTH01000029.1:0-17271 GCA_020726025.1 Syntrophus aciditrophicus
ACCCTGACCCTCCCCCGTGAAGGGGGAGGGAATTTCAGACTTTTGACGAGTTCATGAAACTTCGTTTTCATCATTCGTTGCGCCCGCTTGAGGGCATGGATGTTTAACGTTCACAATCACAGTGTTTAAGGAGAAAAAGATGTCTATTGTTGCAGTTGTTCTTGCGGTCATTGTTGTTGTTTTTGCCTTTCTTATCATCCTTCCTCGGGTGTTGATGGGACTGAAAACGGCAAAGCTCAAGGGGCAACCGGCCCCGACACCCCACAAGCAGTCGGCAAAACGGATCAAATCGGGGGCAAAAACCATTCTCTATTTTTTCACCCCCACCTGCGGCGCCTGCCGGATGCAGGAACCGCTCATCCAGAAGATCCGGCAGCGCCATCCCGACGCGATCTTCAAGATCGATGCCTCCACCAACCGCGAGGCAGCCTCCGCATACGGTGTCATGGGGGTTCCGTTTCTGGCGTTCATAGAGGATGGAAAGCTCATCTCGGCCAAGGCGGGCGTACAGTCGGAAGAGGCGATCGTCAACTTTCTGACAAAATAACGACCGACGCGAACCGGCCCGTTTTATGAGCCGATGGGCAAAACGCGGATAACCATCATCAGGCGTGAAAACGCTTTTAACAGGCGGACCGGCGCCGCCGCATCAGGAGGATTTACATGGCAATCGATCCCAACAAGGTGATTTACTCCATGATCGGAGTATCCAAATTTTATGACAACAAGCCGGTTTTAAAAGATATTTACCTCTCCTACTTCTACGGGGCCAAGATCGGGGCGCTGGGGTTGAACGGCTCCGGCAAAAGCTCGCTTTTGCGGATTCTGGCAGGCGTTGATCAGGATTTCAACGGCAAAACCATCCTGACCCCCGGCTACACGGTGGGGCTTTTGGAGCAGGAACCACAGTTGGACAACTCAAAGAGAGTCCGCGAGATTGTGGAGGAGGGGGTTCAGGAGACGGTCAATCTCATGAACGAATACAATGAGATCAATGAGCGATTCGCCGAGCCGATGTCCGACGACGAGATGACGAAACTGCTTGACCGCCAGGCGACCGTGCAGGAGCGTCTCGACGCGCTTGACGCCTGGGATCTCGACGCGCGCCTCGAAATGGCGATGGACGCGCTGCGCTGCCCTCCCGGCGAAACCGAAGTGAAACTGCTCTCCGGGGGCGAGCGCCGCCGCGTCGCCCTCTGCAGGCTTTTGTTGAAGAGCCCCGACATTCTTCTTCTTGACGAGCCGACCAACCATCTTGACGCCGAATCGGTCGCCTGGCTCGAACATCATCTGAACGGCTACGCGGGGACAGTGATCGCCGTAACCCACGACCGCTACTTCCTCGACAATGTCGCGGGCTGGATCCTCGAGCTGGACCGCGGTCAGGGAATCCCCTGGAAGGGGAATTACTCCTCCTGGCTGGAGCAGAAACAAAACCGGCTGCGCCTCGAGGAAAAGCAGGAGAGCGCCCGCCAGGAGACGCTCGAACGCGAACTGGAGTGGATCAGAATGTCCCCCAAAGGCAGGCACGCCAAGTCCAAGGCAAGAATCAGCGCCTACGAAAACCTCCTGTCCCGGGAGCGGGACGAAAAGGCCCGGGATCTGCAGATATACATTCCCCCCGGCCCGCGTCTCGGCAAGCTCGTCATTGAGGCCGAGGGGGTAAAAAAATCGTTCGGAGACAGGTTGTTGGTTGACAACATGACGTTCAGTCTTCCGCCCGGCGGCATTGTCGGCGTCATCGGGCCGAACGGGGCGGGAAAGACGACCCTGTTTCGCATGATCACCGGCCAGGAAACGCCCGATTCCGGGACCATCCGCGTCGGCGAAACAATCACGCTCGGTTATGTCGATCAGAGCCGGGACATTCTCGATCCGGAAAAGACGATCTGGGAGACCATCTCGGAAAAACAGGACGTGATTGTTCTGGGCGACCGGGAGGTCAATTCGCGGGCGTACGTCTCGCGGTTCAATTTCTCCGGAACCGACCAGCAGAAAAAGGTGGGGCGCATCTCCGGCGGCGAGCGCAACCGCGTCCATCTGGCGCGGATTCTCAAAGGCGGGGCGAACGTCCTGCTCCTCGACGAGCCGACAAACGACCTCGACGTCAACACGATGCGCGCCCTCGAGGAGGCGCTGGAGAACTTCGCCGGCTGCGCGGTCGTCATCAGCCATGACCGCTGGTTCCTCGACAGGATTGCCACACACATCCTCGCCTTCGAAGGCGACAGCGCCGTGGTCTGGTTTGAGGGGAACTACTCCGAGTACGAAGCCGACCGCAAGGCCCGTCTCGGCGCGGCGGCAAGCCAGCCCCACCGGATCAAGTACCGTCAACTGACGCGCATCTGATCCGGTGTGCAAGCATGTTTTCGTAGGGGCAATTGTGGACATTAAGCTTGATGAACTCGTCAAAAGTCTGAAATTCCCTTCCCCTTCACCGGGGAGGGTCAGTGTGGGGGAGATAAGTGACTGTATTTAGGGATGTGGTTTTCCCCTCCCCTTAATCCCCTCCCGCAAGGGGAGGGGAAAATGTACTTTTGACGAGTTCATCAAGCTTGATGGTCTCGTCAAAAGTCCAAAAACCGTCATTCCGGCGAAAGCCGGAATCCATAAGTGACTAAATTCACTGGATTATGAACATTAAGCTTCGCTTTCCGTGTCAAGCACGGAATGACAAAAGGGGACAAAATCGACTTTTGACGAGACCATCAAGCTTCGCTTTCATGAATTGCCCCCTACCCGGTAACCACGTATTGACAAATTTTATTAACATACAACTTCGTTTTCATTATTCGTTGTGCCCGCGCTGGGCATGGGGGTTCTTTGGCGATAACGGCAACAACGGTGCGAACAGGCCGACGCACTGGAATATTACGCGAATATTTTCACGTAGATGATCTTTCCATCTCCGGGGGCGTAGAAATCTTCCAGAACGGCACACGTCCTGTAACCGCATGCCGCGTAAAATTGGCGGGTGGGGGCGTATTGCGGGCGGGATGACGTATCCACGTAAACACGCCCGGCCCCCTTTTTCAGCATCTCTTGCTCCGCAGCCTGCAGAAGCGATCGGCCGATGCCTTTTCCCTGAAACGACGGATGCACGGCAATCCAGTAGAGATCAAAGCTCTGCGTGGTTCCGGGAATCGGTCCGAAACAGGCGTAGCCCGCAAGGTTGTGAGCCTCTTCGGCAAAAAGAAAGAAATAGCCGCTTTCCATTCCCCGACGCAGCCGCTCTTCGATGAGTTCCCGGGCTATGCCGATCTCTTCGACGGAGAAAAAGCCCGTCGCTTCAACAAGCCGACCGATGGAATCCACATCTTTTCGGCATACCCCGGTGCGGTACGACAGCTTCATTTTTTTATTAATAAAGTCTTCCATCTATCTTGCCTTCACACTCCGCGGGGAAGCATCGGGGTGGAGTTGCAGCCTCTTTTCTGTCTTTCTTTGCGACGACGATGCATCGTGGGGGTTTTGATGTTGCGCAACCATGTTTTCGTAGTGGCACGGCAGGCCGTGCCACTACCCGGGTACCTCGTATCTGCGAATTTTATGAACATTAAACTTGATGGTCTCGTCAAAAGTCGATTTTGTCCCCTTTTGTCATTCCGTGCTTGACACGGAAAGCGAAGCTTAATGTTCATAATCCAGTGAATTTAGTCACTTATGGATTCCGGCTTTCGCCGGAATGACGGTTTTTGGACTTTTGACGAGTTCATCAAACTTCGTTTTCATCTTTCGTTGTGCCCGCGCCGGGCATGGGGGTTTCGTGAAAAATGCATGCATTTTTACACTTTGGGATGGGTATCCGCCATCAGATCCCCTGCCCCGCGCCAACGCAGCGAAGGATGAAAGGGCAAAGCGACGTGTCCGCCCGGATCGCGACACAAGCGGTCGGTTGTCATCACAACGCATCGTCTATGATCCGCCGGAGCACATCGGGAAAGCTCAAACGGGCCTGCGCCGCAGCCGCCAGAAAACCGGCGTCCGGCGACAGACAGGGATTCGCGTTCACCTCGAGAATCCAGGGAGCGCCGACGTCATCCACACGGAAATCGACCCTCGCGTAACCCCGCAGGCCAAAAACCCGCCAGCATTGCAGGGATAATTGCACCAGGCGCTCAAGCAGCGGTTTGTCGGCCCGTGAAAAAGAGAAACTTCGCCTGGTCGCGGCATACTCGAACGATTCTTCCTCCCACTTTGCCCTGTAGCCGACGACCCGGATTTTCCCCGCAGGGTAGGCGTCAAAGAGAATCTCCGCCGGCGGCAGGGCGTCTCCGGCAAGAAGCGATACGTTGAATTCCCTGCCATCGATGTATTTCTCCGCGAAACAGGCCCCCCCGAGGCTTTGTTTTCGCAGCGCCATCGCGTCGGCAATTTCCTCCCCGCGCTCGACTAAAAGCACGGAATCCTCATCGAGTCCGATGGAGGCGTGCTCCCAGACAGACTTTATGATCCATTGTCCTTTTTCAAACGCGCCAGCGGAGTCGCCCGATCCAGCCAACCAGGTGGCCGTCGGCAGGCCGACCTCGATGAGCCGCTGTTTGGCCAGCAGCTTGTTGGATGTAACAAACATCGCCTCTGTTTTCGCGCCGGTGTAGGGGATTTTCAGCGCGTCGAGCAGCGCCGGGACAACGTGGATCAGATTGCCGCTTCCCGCCAGCGACTCCACCAGATTGAAGACAACGGCGGGCCGCAATCGTACCAGCTCCTCCCGGAGCTTTTCGAGGTCCAGCGAGACAAAAACGCGAAGGGGTTCATGCCCGAGCATCTTCAGCCCTTCGGCCGTAAAAGCGGCTTGAGCGAGCGTATCCTGTTCGTCAGGCCCCGCGCCTTGCGCAATGTCTTCGTGCAGTATCGCGATCTTCATCGCAGACGCTTCAGGGCCGACCCGACAATCCGGGCGATCAGCTCTCGGTAGGAAATGCCCGCCCGTTCGCAGAGGATCGGCAGATCGGAGTAGCCGGGCCTCAAGCCGGCAAGAGGGTTTACCTCGATGAAAGAGGGCATCCCCGCCGCATCAACGCGCAGATCGACGCGCCCGCCGTCCCGGCAGCCAAGACCGCGCCACGCGGCGAGCGACAATGCCGCTGCTTTTCGGGCTGCTTCATCGTCGGCCAGGCGATAGTCTATCCTGCCTTTCCACCCTTCCTTGTTTGCGTAGGAATAGATCTCCTCGCGGACGTTTTGCGTGAAAATCACCTCCATGACGCCGGGGATATATGCATCTGCCCCGGTCCCGATGATCCCCACGGTAAATTCGCGCCCCGGCAGAAACGTCTCCACCAGAACGGGTTGCTGAAATTTTGCCAGCAATGCCGCGCAGGCCTCTTCAAGCTCTTTTTGATTGTTTATCCTTGAGGCATCGGTGATGCCTTTGCCCGTCCCTTCGGCAACCGGTTTCGCGAAAAGAGGAAAGGCCATTTTCAGCGCCTTTGCCTCGGCCATCGTCTCGATGACGGCAAAATCCGGGGTCGGGATCCCGATATCCCGGATAACCCTCTTGGTAAGCCCTTTGTGCAGCGTCAGCGCGAGCACGAGAGTATCAGAAAAGACAAACGGAATGTCCCACGCCTCCAGGAGGGCGGGAATCTGCGCTTCGCGGCCGAAGCCGTTCATCCCCTCGGCAATGTTGAACACCAGATCCCACCGCTCGCCGGCGACAAGCCTCCCGGCAAGGGCCCGTATATTGCCGATTTGTTCCGTAGCATACCCGAGCGCCTGCAGGGCTTCTTCGATCGCCGCGATCGTCACCTGCGAGTCAAACTCCGCCGTCTGTTCTTCCGTAAAACCCGCGGCCAGGTAGTCGTCCCGCAGATCGCAGGTAATTCCTATTTTCAACCGTATCATCCCTCATTTTGTAGATTAAGTGAGCCAATTGCAAAACGAAGCTAATCCGTCGCCCCGGCAAAAGCCGGGGCCCAGAAAAGAGTGGATTATGAACATGACGCTCCGCTTTCCTGCTTCCACCGGAATGACGAAGAAGGGGTTTTGCAATTACCTCAAGTGTTTGTTTTTAAATGAACAAACCTGTTTTGTTTCACGTGAAACAAAACAGGCGACGCTGCCCGCTTACGATTCACCGTCCTGCATATCCGGATATCGGAACAGACGCCCCTCGTAATTGCGCAACAGCAGATAGCCATCCTCCCGGCCCACAACATAGTCCGGAAGCAGTGGAATCTTTCCGCCGCCGGCGGGGGCGTCGATCACGTAGGAAGGCGCCGCGTAACCGGAGGTAAATCCCCGCAGGCCCCTGATGATCTCAATTCCCCTGGCGACCGGCGTCCGGAAATGGGAAGATCCGGGGATCGGGTCGCACTGGTAGAGGTAGTACGGCTTGACGCGCATCGTGAGCAGCCCCTGAAAAAGCCTTTTCATCGTCTCGACATCGTCGTTGATTCCGGCAAGCAAAACGGTCTGGCTTCCCAGCGGGATCCCCGCATCGGCCAGTCTTTCGCATGCCCTTGCCGTACTTTCGGTCAGTTCGTCGGGATGGGTCATGTGGATGCTCATCCAGAGGGGGTGGAAGCGGCGAAGCATTTTTACCAGATCCGACGTTATCCGCATCGGCATCACCGCCGGAACTTTTGTTCCGATCCGGATCATCTCAAGATGGGGTATCCCCCGCAGACTGCCCAGGAGCCACTCCAGCTTGTCATCCGATAATGTGAGCGGATCGCCGCCGGACAGAAGAACGTCCCTGATTTCGGGATGCGCCGCGATATAGGCAATGCCCTGTTTCCAGCGATCCACCGTCCCCCCGCCTTTTTCGGCGCGTCCCACCCGTCTCGAACGGGTGCAGTAGCGGCAGTAGGAGGAGCAGAACTCGGACACCAGAAACAAAACACGGTCCGGGTAACGGTGGACAATGGCCGGCACAGGGCTGTGGTCATCCTCGTTGAGCGGGTCGTTTTCCTCGCCCCATTTGCGCGTCTGTTCCTGTATGGTCGGGACGACCGTCCGGCGTAAAGGCTGAAGAGGGTCGCTCGGGTCTATCAGACTTAGTAAATAGGGGGTTATCGCCAGCGGCAGGGAGGCGGAAGCGTTCTGGAATGCCTCCCGTTCATCGTCGGAAAGAACAATCACCCGCTCCAGCGAACGCAGGTCGCATACGCGATTGCGCATCTGCCATTGCCAGTCTTTCCATTCTTTTTGGTTTGTGTGGGGGAAAAAATGTTTTCGGAATGCCTTCTCTCGGCTGCTGCTCTCGACAGGAAATCGTGCCTGATGCACTGCCGGAAAAACAGGGACACCTCTGTCTTCTGCAGCAGTTTCACGTCCGGGTTCTTGCTGTTCTATGCAGGTGCGGCCGCCTGGAGGTTCCGCATCTTCTTCTAAAAGTGACTCTTCTTCCATGATTTATTGCCTCCTTCCATCCATTCCAACATAAGACCGTTACAAAAAAAGGGGGCGCCCTCTCTTCAACGCGACATCCATCCCTTCCGATAACAGTCTGATTTCTATCGAAAGCCATGGTTTTGCGCCCTACGCTCTTTGGATTGCACTGTCAAGATAAATGTGGACCCTCCAAAACATCTTGACACATCCGCTTTGTTCTTCATACACTTCTTCAACAGGAAAGGCGTGTTTAAGCCGCTTTGGCGCATCCGCATGGCACGCGGGAGTCCGTCCAAAAAGCGGTCATCCTGAGAACACGCACGGGATTCACTCTTGATGCTCTCGTCAAAAGTCTAAAATTCCCTCCCCCTTCACGGGGGAGGGTCAGTGTGGGGGAGATAAGTGACTGTATTTAGGGATGTGGTTTTCCCCTCCCCTTAATCCCCTCCCGCAAGGGGAGGGGAAAATGTACTTTTGACGAGTTCATCACTCTTTATTATTAAAAAGGGTGGCAGGAAATCATGGAAAACGCGACAGAACCGTATGAACAGGGGCCGATCCGTCCGCCCAGCGAGGCAGACAGTCTGCTTTTGCGCCTGACACGTAACTGCCCCTGGAATCGCTGCGCGTTTTGCAGCAGCTACAAAAACGCGCGCTTTTCCCTGCGAAGCCTGCCGGAGATCATCGGGGACATCGATGCCATGCGGCGGATCGCCGATAAACTTGTTGCGCTGAGCCTGCGTGAAGGGCAGCAGGGAGTGATCTCCGAGGGTCTTCTGAGGCTGGTCTGGAGTCAGGATAGCCACTTCGACGCTTACGACCGGAGCATGGCCCTCTGGCTCTTCCGCGGGGGAAAGTCGGTATTCCTGCAGGATGCCGACTCGCTTGTCATGAAAACCGATGCCGTCGTCGCCGTTCTCCGCCATCTTGCCAGGGCATTTCCCTCGATCACGCGAATCACCACCTATTGCCGTTCCCACACCGCGGCCAGAAAACCGGTTGCCGCTCTGCAGGCGATGAGAGAGGCCGGTTTGACACGAATCCATATCGGGCTGGAAAGCGGCTCTGACCAGGTTCTTGCGATGATCGACAAGGGGGCAACAGCGGAAATGCACGTCGAGGCCGGTCTCCGGGTTAAACAGGCGGGGATGGAGCTCAGCGAATATGTTATCCCCGGTCTCGGCGGCGAAGATTATTCCACCGAACACGCCCGGAAAACGGCACAGGTTCTCAACGCCATCGATCCCGACTTCATCCGGCTGCGTACCCTGCATGTGGTCCGGGGAACGCCGCTTGCAGAGATGATGCGGAGTGGAGAATTCACACCCCCGGGCGATGATCGCATTGTTTGTGAGATACGCGAATGGATGGATGCGTTGTCTGACATCCACTCTTCGGTGGTCAGCGATCACATCCTGAATCTCCTCGAAGAGGTTCAGGGACGTCTCCCCCTGGACAAACCCCGCATGCTGTCCGTCATCGACCGGTATCTGGCCCTCTCGCCGGAGGAGCGTCTTGTCTTTCGCCTGGGGAGGCGACAAGGCATTTACCGGCGCCTGGATGAGCTATCGGACACCGGGCGCTATCAGGAACTGAAAGCGAAGCTTGATGAACTCGTCAAAAGTCCAAAAACCGTCATTCCGGCGAAAGCCGGAATCCATAAGTGACTAAATTCACCGGATTATGAACATTAAGCTTCGCTTTCCGTGTCAAGCACGGAATGACAAAAGGGGACAAAATCGACTTTTGACGAGACCATCAAGCTTAGTGTTCACAAACAAATCGTCGATCGCTATGAGGAACAGGAAAAAGGGTCTTGCGGACAAGATGATTTCCCGGCTTCTCAACGGGTACGTCTGACCCGGCAGGCGGGTACAGGGATGTTCGTCTGCCTGTGCTGCTGCTTATTTGCCGTCATTTTTCGTTTTCCCGCTTTTTGATGGCGATAAGCAGGGCGGTAATCGCCGCGTCGGTTATACCGGGGATCCGCCCCGCCTGACCAATCGTCTCCGGCGCCACGCGGGCAAGCTTTGCCTGCAATTCGTTGGAGAGGCCGGGGATGGCCGCGTAATCCATATCCGCCGGTATCCTGACCCCGTCAAAGCCCTTTCTTTTGCTGATCGCCTCCTGCTGCCGCTGGATATACCCCTCGTATTTTGCTTCGATTTCGATTTCTTTTTTCACGAAGGCATCGGGAATCGCCTCCCAGCCGGGCAAAGGGGAGAGGTTGTCGTAAGAAACCCCTTCGCGCTTGAGGAGTTGAAACAGCGTCGCCGGATTTTTGATGGGCGGCGTCCCTATCTCCGTCAGAATTTTTTGCGTTCCCTCAACGGGAAAGATGCGTGCAGCGGAGAGCCGACTGATGCCGCCCGAAATCTGCGCCATCTTTTTTTGAATATCCCGGCGCTCGTCATCGGTGATCAACCCCAGCGCATGGCCTTTTTCAGAGAGGCGAATCGTGGCGTTGTCTTCACGCAGAAGCAGCCGGTATTCGGCGCGGGAGGGAAACATCCGGAACGGTTCATCCACGCCGCGGGTGACAAGCTCATCGACCATCACCGCCAGATAGGCCTCCGATCGCTCCAGCAAAAAAGGGGGTCTTTTCTGTACGGCAAGGGCTGCGTTCACGCCGGCCCAGAAACCCTGTCCGGCGGCCTCTTCATAGCCCGACGTTCCGTTTATCTGACCGGCCAGATAAAGGCCCGCGATGATTTTGGTCTCCAGGGTCAGTTTGAGTTGCGTCGGCTGGACGAAGTCATATTCGATCGCGTAGGCAAGGCGCATGATCTCCGCCTCTTCCAGGCCCGGGACGCTGTGGACAATCTGTTCCTGAAATTCGGGCGGCAGGCTGTTACCCAACCCCTTGGCGTAGATTTCCTCCGTTTCTATGCCTTCGTGCTCCAGAACGACCGGGTGGCTGCCCTTGCCGACGAAGTGCATCACCTTGTCTTCCAGCGACGGACAGTACCGGGCGCTGACGCCGGTGATCGCCCCGGAGTACAGCGGGGAACGGAGAATGTTGTCATGAATCAGCCGGTGCGTTTCCGTGGTCGTCGCGGCAAAAAATGAGGGGAGTCGATCATCCCGGAGCTTTTCGGAACGAAAGGAAAATGGCTCCGGATCGGGGTCGCTGTCCTGACGGGTCGTACGGGAAAAATCGATTGAGGAGGCCCGCAGACGCGGCGGGGTGCCGGTTTTGAGTCGTCCGGTTTCAAATCCCAGGGCCTTCAACTGATCGGACAGCTCCCAGGCGGCAAGCTCCCCCGCCCGACCGGCGCGGTAACGGACATCGCCGATATGGACCAGCCCGCCGAGAAACGTTCCCGTCGTAAGGACAACCGCCCGTGCGCCGTAAAAAACCCCCGGCTGGTCGATCACGCCCGTCACCCGTCCGTTTTCGACAACGAGTTGTTCCACCAGACCCTGCCTGAGATGGAGACGGGGAATCTTTTCCAGGACGGCTTTCATCGCCAGACGGTAAAGCTGCTTGTCGCACTGGAAGCGGGTCGCCTGCACCGCAGGCCCCTTGGAGGCATTCAAGCGGCGAAAATGAACCGCCGTCTTGTCGGCAATTCTCCCCATCTCCCCGCCCAGGGCATCCACCTCCTTGACGATCTGGCTTTTGGCAAGCCCGCCGATCGCCGGGTTGCAGGGCATCACCGCCATCGAATCGAGGGTGATGTTGAAAAGGAGCGTTTCACAACCCATCCGCGCCGCGGCCAGCGCCGCCTCGCACCCCGCATGCCCTCCGCCGACAACGATCACATCGTACTGTCTGTTCATCTTTCCATTCTTCCTCGGATATGCCAATGTATGCTTGCAGTTGATGAATGAATCTACTATGATTGCTCCACCAAACGCAACAAAAAAGGAAAAACGTGCCAAAACCTGATTTCTGGAATAACAGCAAGCGCTATTACGATCTGAAGAGCTACTGGAAAAACCTATTCGGCGTCCCGGTGCACAAACTCATCATCGACGCCGGGTTTACCTGTCCCAACCGGGACGGCACGGTGGCCCGGGGAGGATGCACCTACTGCGACGGTCGGGGATCGGCGCTGCGTCAGGCGGGGCCGCTGCCGGGCGCAGGCGAGCAGGTGCGCCAGGGCCGGGAATTTTACATCCGGCGGGCGCAGGCAAAGAAATTTATCGCCTATTTTCAGACCTTCACCAACACCTATGCCCCCGTCGAGACACTTCGCTCCCTGTATGACGAGGCGCTCGCGGTTGAAGACGTGATCGGTCTTTCGATCGGGACGAGGCCCGACTGCGTACCGGACGAAACATTAGCCCTCATCCGGTCCTACGCGGCGAAATATCATGTCTGGCTGGAGATCGGCCTCCAGTCGATTCACGACCGCACCTTGCAGGAAACAAACAGGGGACACAATGCCGCGATTTTCCGCGACGCCGTAGCACGGGCAACCGGGGCGCCGCTTTTGCTTTGCGCGCATGTCATTGTGGGGCTTCCCGGCGAAACGCGGACAATGATCATGGAAACGGCGCAGGCTGTCGCGGAAATGCCCATTCAGGGAATCAAGATTCACGCGCTTCTTGCGCTCGCGGGCACCCCGATCGGCAGCCGGTGTCGCCGGGGGGAATTCGAGTTGATGGGGAAAACGGAATATGTTGAGACGGTTTGCGACATCCTGGAGATACTCCCGCCGGAAATGGTCATCCAGCGGCTGACGGCGGACGGATACCGGGACATCTTCCTCGGCCCGGAGTGGGCGGCAAACAAACTGGCCGTGATCAACGCCATCAACGCCGAGATGGCACGAAGGGACAGTTGGCAGGGGAAGCATTGCGCGCGCACCCAGCCATCGCCTCTTTCCTTTCGAGAGCCGCCCCTTACTGCCTGACGACGCAGGGAGGACCGTCTTGCCGGCGAAAGACGGCATCCAGTATGGATTTACCGGGATGCCGGATCGTCTTCGGCATGACATTTTATATGTTGTGCAACCATGTTTTCGCAGGGGCACGGCATGCCGTGCCCCTGCCCGGCGACCCCGTATCTACAGATTTTATGAACATTAAACTTCGTTTTCATCGTTCGTTGTGCCCGCGCCGGGCATGGGGGTTGTAAATGTTCTGTTTTCACGTGAAACAATCGCGTATTCGTTTTTTACATCAAAGCGTTAGCCGTTTAATGCGATGCACAGCGGAGCTTCCGCTACAGGAAGGACAAACCACATGATCGGGATAGTCGATTACAAGGCGGGCAATCTGACCAGCGTGGCCAGAGCGCTTGCATTTCTCAACGAGCCCTGCGTCGTCACAGACGACTGCAAGATTCTGGACCGTGCAAGTCACATCATCTTTCCCGGCGTCGGCGCCGCAGGAACGGCAATGGCCAATCTGCGGGAAAAGGGTCTTGATGACCACCTGCGCCTCTGGGTCCAGAACAACAAGCCGGTCCTCGGGATCTGCCTGGGTTCTCAGGTCATTTTTGATAGCAGCGAAGAGGACGACACCGCCTGCCTCGGGATAGTCCCCGGAGTTGTCAAGCGTTTCCCTCCGGATGTGCGTGGAGAGGACGGACCGCTGAAAATACCGCACATGGGCTGGAACAGCGTCGATTTTCCCCGTCGCCACCCGGTCTTCGCCGACATTTCCCGTGATGCGGAATTTTATTTTGTTCACTCTTACTACACGGCGCCGGATGACGAGTCTGTTGTGGCCGGCTGGACCGATTACGGCATGCGCTTCTGCTCCGCCGTGGCGCGGGGCAGTCTCGTCGCAGTTCAGTTTCACCTGGAAAAAAGCGGCCGCCCGGGGTTAACCCTTTTAACCAATTTCTGCCGCTGGAGGGGCGATTATGCTGAGTAAACGAATTATCCCCTGTCTCGACGTCCGCGACGGTCGTCTCACCAAGGGGATTAAATTTAAGGAAAACATCGACATCGGGGATCCCGTCGAGGCAGCCCGGACGTACTACGAACAGGGAGCGGATGAAATTGTCTTTTACGACATTACCGCCTCATCCGAGGGGCGGGCGATCATGCTGGATGTCGTCAAGCGCGTGGCGGAAACGATCTTTATCCCGTTTTCCGTGGGAGGCGGCATAAAAACCCTTGAGGAAATGCGGCAGGTCATTCTTGCCGGAGCGGAAAAAATCAGCCTCAATTCGTGGGCCGTCAAAAACCCGGAGATTATCTCCGAGGGGGCGCGGGCCTTTGGAAATCAGTGCATCGTACTGGGCATGGATGTAAGGGAAGCGCCCGTCACGCGCCAGATACCCTCCGGATACGAAATCGTGATCAACGGCGGACGCACCCCCACCGCCCTGGACGCCCTCTGGTGGGCGCAGGAAGGGGAAAGGCTCGGCGCAGGCGAAATATGCCTGAACTCGATCGACGCCGACGGAACCCAAAATGGCTACGAACTGACCCTGACCGAAATGATTTCAACACATGTCGGCATCCCCGTTATCGCCTCCGGAGGGGCGGGCACGCCGGACCATCTGCTGGACGTTTTGACAAAAGGCAGGGCCGACGCGGCCCTCATCGCCTCCATGGTTCACTACCAGCGCTATACGATTTCGGAAATCAAGGGCTTCCTTTCCGAACATTCCGTCAAGGTGCGGGGCTTATGGTGATTTCCGTACCACTGCGGTTTGGCCGGGTGCCTGGCACACCGGCATCAACTCAATCCGGTTGATGTTGACGCCGGCCGGTCGGGAAACCGCCCAGACGACCGCATCGGCCACCGCTTCGGCATCGAGGGGTTCGGCATCCTCATAGACGCCGACAGCCTTTCTTTCATCGCCCTTGAACCGGACAAGGGAAAATTCCGTGCCGCCGACCATCCCCGGCTCGATGCTGGTGACGCGAACGCTCGTCCCCAGCAGATCGGCCTTCAGGTTGAGAGAAAACTGTTTCACAAACGCCTTGGTCGCCCCATAGACATTGCCGCCGACGTAGGGATAGGATCCGGCAATCGATCCGATATTCACGATATGGCCGCAGTTCCGGGCAACCATTCCCGGCAGCAGCAGATGGGTAAGCTGCGCCAGCGCCACGCAATTGACGTCCATCATGACCCGCCAGTCCTCCCAGGATGCCCGGTGGGCGGGCTCCAGCCCCAGGGCGAGGCCGGCATTATTGACAAGGATGTCCACGGCGGCAAATGCGTCCGGGAGCGACTTGAAAAGTCGGGCAAGATTTTCGCTGTCGCGAAGATCGCACGGAAGCGGATGGCACTCCGTCTCCCCGCTCAGCTCTTCTGCAAGGGCCCTCAATTTATCCTCGCGACGCGCGACCAGGACAAGCTTAACGCTTTCTCTGGCCAGCTTCCTTGCGGCTGCCAGCCCTATCCCGGCCGAGGCGCCTGTTACAACGGCAATACGGTACTGCTTGATCATGACAAAACCTCCTTTTGACGCTATGCGTTGATGCCCGTTCTGAATGGTACAGTGACACAAGTAGTGAACCATTGCAAGTTATGAGGGATTCGCACATCGGAAAGGAACGTTTCCATCGTGCAAAGCGCTTAAAGAGGGGATTCCTGCTCAGAATCCCTGTGATGTGCAAGAACCCCCGGGGCGCAGACAGATCGGAGGAAGCAACGCCAGATAATCGGCAACAATTATCTTGACGTTATTGCCCGGATGCCATAAAAACGATCCCTGCTTTTTACGACATTTTGGTGGCTGCATGCTTTACCATGAAAAGCGGACAAGGAGGCGGGCGCGTGCCTGAAAAAAGCCTCGATAATATATGGTGAAAAAGGGGAGGAATGAATACAATGGATGCAACGCGATATGAACTGAATGTCCAGTTGGCGCAGATGCTCAAGGGCGGCGTGATCATGGACGTGACCGATGTTGAGCAGGCTAAGATTGCCGAAGATGCGGGCGCTGTGGCGGTGATGGCGCTCGAGAGGGTGCCTTCCGACATCCGCAGGGACGGCGGGGTCGCCCGCATGTCCGACCCGCAGATGATCGCCGAAATTAAAAAATCGGTCACCATTCCGGTCATGGCCAAAGCACGAATCGGGCACTTCGTCGAAGCGCAGATACTCCAGGAACTCAAGATCGATTATATCGACGAAAGCGAGGTGCTGACCCCCGCCGACGAAGAGTGCCACATCGATAAAACCAGATTCTCGATACCGTTCGTATGCGGGGCGCGCAATCTTGGCGAAGCGGTAAGACGCATTGCCGAGGGGGCCGCCATGATCCGCACCAAAGGCGAGGCAGGGACGGGAAACGTCGTCGAGGCGGTAAGGCATATGCGGACTATGAACCGCGAAATTCGCCGCCTGGCAGGCATGCCGGTTGAAGAAGTTACCGGATTTGCTAAGGAAAATGGGATTCCCTACGAACTTGCCATGAAGGTGCGGGAGCTGGGCAGGCTTCCTGTCGTCAACTTTGCCGCCGGAGGCATCGCAACCCCCGCCGACGCGGCGCTGATGATGCAGCTTGGCTGCGACGGGGTTTTTGTCGGCTCCGGCATCTTCAAATCCGCGGATCCGGTGCAACGCGCCCGTGCTATTGTCAAGGCCACCGCCTATTTCAATGACCCGGCCAGGGTGCTCGAGGCGTCCATGGACATCGGCGCGGCCATGCCGGGTCTCGAAATTTCCTCCATCCCCGAAGAGCGCCTTCTGGCCGGCAGGGGATGGTGATTGCGCCGCGAACATCCGATGACTCGCTCTGAACAAACAATCGCGGAAAGCGGCGCCGGAAAAATAGGCGTTCTGAACCTCCAGGGAGACGTGTTCGAGCACCTCGACCACCTGGAAAGAATCGGCATCGAGGGTGTGCCTGTCAAGCGGCTGGAGGATTTCGACAGTCTTGTCGGCCTGATCATTCCCGGTGGGGAAAGCTCCTGTCTGGCAAGGCTGATGCGCATCTTTGAAATCGATGCGATGATCCGCCGCCGACACCGGGAGGGGATGAAACTCTGGGGGACATGTGCCGGGGCAATACTGCTTGCAACAAACGTCCAGGGTGAATCCTCCCATCTTGCCCTGATCGACATGGAAATCGAACGCAACAGTTTCGGCAGCCAACTGGACAGCTTTGTCTGCGAGGCCTCCGCGCCAAAGGTCTCACCTGAGCCGATCCCGCTTACCTTTATCCGCGCCCCCAAGATCCTCTCGGTGGGTCCGGATGTTGAAATTCTGCTGCACATGGACGATTTCTTTGCCGCTGTTGAATCCCCGGACGTTCTGGCCACGGTATTTCACCCGGAATTGACCCCTTCACTTGCGTTTCACCGCTACTTTGCGCGGAAATGCGGCCTGCACCCTCTGCCGGAGGAATCCGGGGCAATGTCGGCATGGAACAGGAACAGTTGGATGCGCATGGCAAGGATCGCGTGATCCAAACGAAAGGCAACATCATGGAAGACCTGAGGGGATTTGAAAAGAAATATCTGCGCGGGCTGGCCCACGGCTTGAAGCCCCTTGTTTTGATCGGCCGGGAGGGATTAACGGCGGGCGCCATTCGCGCCGCGGATGAAGGCCTCGCCCAGCATGAACTGATCAAGATAAAATTCAACGATTTCAAGGAAAGCGAACAGAAGAACGCCCTTATCACGGAAATGGCCGACAAGACAAAAAGCGCCTTCGTCGGCATGATCGGTCACACCGCTACCCTCTATCGCAAGCACGCAGATCCGGAAAAACGGGAGATCAAGCTCCCGGTTAAAGGCGGATTCAAGAAGAAAAACCAAAAGACGGCATGATAAAAGACAGCGTCACGACAGCGGCCAGGCATGTTTTTTTCGGAGAAGGGGAAAGACTGGAAGGGATATATGCCCCCGCAGGCCATGACCGGGGGGCGGTTATCTCCCATCCCCACCCGCAGATGGGCGGTGATATGCACAACCCCGTCGTCCGCACAATCTCAGACAGCCTGCTTGCGTGCGGCATATCCACTCTCCGGTTCAATTTTCGGGGAGTCGGCAAAAGCGCTGGCAGCTTTGA